>QHTB01000128.1 GCA_003220615.1 Candidatus Rokuibacteriota bacterium | reverse complement strand
AGCACCATGAACTACCTCGCCTCCCGGGGCGTGTCCACCGACCGGATGTCGATCATCTCGTACGGCGAGGAGCGTCCCGTCTGCACGGAGAAGAACGAGGCGTGCTGGAGCAAGAACCGGCGGGCGATGTTCCTGTCGAAGGAGCGCTGAGGCCCTGGGCGCCTATAGGACTTTAGTCCTATACGTGCCCCGCCCTCGACTCTTGGGATACCATCCCGGCCGTGACCCGGCTTCGCCGGATGCTCCTGGTAACCCTCGCTGTCGCCACGTCAGTGGTCGCCCCGGTCGCGGCCACTGCCGCCGACGACAAGACCGTCCTGCTGATCTACGCGGAAGCCCGGCTGCTCCCGGCCATCGTCACGGCCGACCACGCCATCCGCTCGACGATCCAATCGCGCTGGCCGTCGCCTGTCCGCTTCTATACGGAGTACCTGGACCTCTCGTGGTTCCCGACGAAAGGGCAGGAGCGTCAGCTCGGCCGCCTGATGAAGCAGAAGTACGCTGGACGCAACATCGACCTCGTCATGGCGTGCGGGGATGCGGCGCTCCGGTTTGCGTTGAGGGAGCGTGCGAGCCTGTTTCCGGATGTCCCGATCGTGTTCTGTGCCGGCGAGTATGAGTCGATCCGCGACGCACGGCTTGCGCCCGACGTTACCGGCGTCACCATGCTCGTGGACTGGACGGCTGGGGTGGAGCTGGCGCTTCGTCTCGAGCCACGCACGCAGCGGGTCGTCTTCGTCGGAGGCACCGGCCCGACCGAGCGCGTATGGGAGGGCCTGGCCCGGCAGGCGTTCTCGAAGTTCGAGAACCGAGTCACGTTCAGCTACCTCAGCGGACTTCCGATGTCGGAGATCCTCACCGCGGTCGCGACGCTGCCCAAGGGCACGGTCGTCGTACTCGGCGCCTTTCTCCGCGACGCCGCCGGACGCACCTTCACCACCCAGGAAGCGCTGTCGCTGCTTGCCGGTGCTTCGACCGCGCCAATCTATAGCTTCGGCGAGTCCCTGCTCGGTCACGGCATCGTGGGCGGCCCCTTGATCAGCTTCGAGGTCCAGGGCGTCAAGGCGGCCGAGCTGGGGCTGCGGATTCTCAGTGGGCAGCGTCTTGGCCCGGCCGATGTCGTGAGCGACCATGCGAACCGCTACATGTTCGACGCGCGCCAACTGAGGCGATGGGGCCTCAGCGAAAGTCGGCTACCACCCGGAAGCGTCGTGCTCTTCCGCGAACCGACGGTCTGGGACCTCTATAAATGGCACGTTGCAGCGGCCGGCGTGGTGACCGGGCTCCAGGCGCTGCTCATCGTGGCGTTGCTCATCGAGCGCCGCCACCGGAAGCGAAACAAGCGCCGGCTCGACGAACGCCTGCGCTTCGAGACGCTGCTATCCGACCTCTGCGCCGGTTTCCTCAAGATCCGTGCTGACGAGGCCGATCAGCAGATCGAGGGCAGCCTTCGCCGCATCGTCGAAGACCTCGGGGTCGACCGCGCGAGCCTCGGCGTGTTCACCGCCGAGAGCCTGATTCGTGTCACGCACTCGTGGACGAGGGAGGGGATCGCTCCCGTGCCGCGGGTCTTCGAGGCCGCGGAGTTCCCGTGGATCACCGGCCGTCTCCGCGACGGTCACGTCGTCAGCTTCTCCCGGCCCGACGAGCTGCCCGACGAGGCCGTGACCGACCGCTCCGCCATCCTGGCGTTCGGGACGACATCGGTGGTGCTCGTGCCCTTCATCATCGGCGGCGCCGCCGCCGGGGCGCTCGCGGTCAGCATGCTCCGGGTCGAGCGGGAGTGGCCGGAGGAGCTGGTGCAGCGCTTGGGCCTGTTGGCCGAGATGTTCGCCATCGTTCTTATGGGCCGCCAGGCCGAGACCGCGCTCGAGGAGAGCGAGAACCGGTTCAGACTCATGGCCGACGCGGCCCCCGTCATGATCTGGATGGCGGGGCCCGATGGGCGCTGCATCGACTTCAACCGCCCGTGGCTCGAGTTCACCGGAAGGACGCTGGAGCAGGAGCGGGGTGACGGCTGGCTCGAGGGTGTCCATCCCGACGACCGGAAGGAATGCATGAGCCGCTACCTCGAAGCGCTGGAAGCGAAGCAGCCGTTCACCATCGAGTATCGCTTGCGAAGGTGCGACGGCCTCTACCGCACGGTGCTCGATCACGGAGTCCCGCGCGTTGGCCGGGACGGCAGCTTCCGAGGCTACATCGGCAGCGCCATCGACGTCACCGAGATGGAAGCGGCGCACCAGGCCCTCGTCGAGAGCACCGCGCTGCGCAGCGCCATCTTGGGGTCGCTCTACGGGGAAGTGGTGGCCCTGAGCCGGGACGGCGTCGTCATCGCGGTGAACGAGGCCTGGAATCGGTTCGCGCAGGAGAACGGTGGCGATCCGGTGATCGTCGGTGTCGGCGCCAACTACCTCGAGGTGTGCCGGCGGGCGGCGGCGAGCGGCGACCCGGAAGCCCCGAAGGCGCTGGAAGCACTGGAGAGCGTGCTCGAAGGCTGGACGCAGCGGGCCCTGCTCGAATATGCGTGTCATTCGCCGTCTCGAGTGCGGTGGTTCGCGATGACGGTGGAGCCGTTCAAGCGTCCCGAAGGCGGCCTGGTCATCTCGCACCTCGATATCACGAGACGCCGGCGGGCCGAAGACGAGCTCGAGCACGAGCGAGAGGAGCTGACCCACGCTCTGCGCGTGACGACCCTGGGGGAGCTCGCCGCCTCGCTGGCCCACGAGATCAACCAGCCCCTGGCCGCGATCGTCAGCAATGCGCACGCGACCCGCCGCCTCATGGAGTCCGCCACCCTCGACCGCGGCGAGATCCTGCTCGGGCTGCACGACATCGCGGATGACGCGAAGCGGGCGTCAGAGGTGGTCAAACATCTGCGCGCGCTCTTCAGGAAGGAACACGTCGACCAGCAGCCGCTGGACATCAACGACGTGATTCGCGAAATCACCCGCCTCCTGGGCAAGGACCTGGAACGGAAACGGATCTGGTTGCGGCTCCGTCTCGCCGACGACCTCCCGCGCGTGCTCGGCGACGTCGTCCAGCTCCAGCAGGTGATCTTGAACGTCGTGGTCAACGCCTGCGAAGCCATGGCCGACGACGACCTGCGCGACGTGAGCATCGAGACCATGCGACTCGACCCCGGAGCCCTCGAGATCACCGTCGAGGACACGGGGAGAGGGGTCGAGGAGTCGGAGCTGGAACGCATCTTCGACCGCTTCATCACCAGCAAGGCCGGCGGGCTCGGCATGGGCCTGTCGATCAGCCGCTCGATCATCCAGGCGCACGGTGGACGGATCTGGGCCACGCGCAACAAGGACCGCGGCCTCACGATGCACATCGAGATCCCATGTCCAGGAACCTGAACCGAGCCCCGACCGGCGCTGGAGTCGTGTACGTCGTCGACGACGACGAGTCCGTGCGCAGGGCGATGGCCCGACTGATCCGCTCCACCGGCCTCGACGTGGAGACGTTCCCCTCGGCCGGTGCCTTCATGCAGCGCAAGGTGCTGGACCGGCCCGCGTGCCTCCTGCTCGACGTGCGGCTGGCTGGATCGAGTGGGCTGGATCTCCAGTCCGACCTCGGCGAGGCTCAACGCGGCCTCCCGATCATCTTCATCACGGGCTTCGGTGACGTCCCGATGAGCGTGCGTGCCATGAAGGGTGGGGCCGTCGATTTTCTCGAGAAGCCCTGCAACGACCAGGAGCTCCTGGACGCCATCCAGCGGGCGCTGGCCCGGAGCCGCGAGGGCCAGGCCGAGACGGCTGAACGCCAGGAGATCCAGCGCCGGGTGGACAGCCTCACGCCGCGTGAGCGCGAGGTGTTCGCACTCGTGGTCACCGGCATGCTCAACAAGCAGATCGCGGGCGAGCTTGGCGCTGCCGAGAAGACGATCAAGGTCCACCGCGGCCGCATGATGAAGAAGATGCGGGCGGAATCGGTGGCCGCGCTGGTCGGGATGGCCCAGAAGGTCGGTCTCCGCCCATAGATTCCCGGCGCCTTTGCTGATACCTTCCGATCGGAATCCTATCCGCGATATCGTTGTGGGGAGACAGTGCTGTCCCAATCACAACGGCGGCCGAGTGCAACCGCGTCGCGACCCGCGCCGACGGTCGGCGTGGTGGACGACGACACCTCGCTGCTGCGGTCGCTGAACCGGCTGCTGCGGGCCGCCGGTTTCACCGTCGAGACCTTCGAATCTGCCGAGGCATTCCTGCAGGCGCGGCAATCGTCACCACCGGACTGCCTCGTGCTCGACGTCCACCTCGGCGCGGTGAGTGGCTTCGACGTGCATGCCCAGCTGGTGGCTTCCGGGACGCCGGTCCCGACGATTTTCATCACGGGCCACGACGACGCCGCCACGCGCGAACGGGCGCGCCGGGCGAGTGCAGTCGCCTACCTTCCCAAACCCTTCGACGACCAGGCACTCGTGTCAGCGATCAGGAAGGCGCTCGACCATTCGTCGAGCGGAGAGGGTCGCGAGAGCTAGATCGGGCAGACGATCTGGCCGAGCCGAGCGGTCAACCTGGCGTTCTCTCTGTAGTCGACCGGGACGTCGATGATCGACGGGCCAGCGGCGGCCAGCGCTTCGGCCAGCATCGGCCGCAGATCGCGCGCGGCGGTCACGTGGTAGCCCTTGGCGCCGAAGGCGTGAGCCAGCTCGACGAAGTCGGGGTTCGAGAACGTCGCGCCTGACGCCCGGCCGAAGCGCGTCTGCTGTTTCCACTGCGTCAGGTTATAGGCGTCGTCGTGGAAGACGACGCAGACGACGGCCAGCCCGAGCCGTCGCGCCGTCTCGAGCTCCTGGACGTTCATGAGGAAGCCGCCGTCACCGCTGACGGCGACGACCTTGCGGTCGGGGTGGACGAGCTTGGCCGCGATGGCGGCCGGTAACGAGAAGCCCATCGCCGCGAAGCCGTTCGAGATCAGCACGGTGTTCGGCTCGTAGGCGGGGAAGGTCCTCGCCACCCAGAGCTTGTGGGTGCCGACGTCGGAGACGAGGACGTCCTCGCGGCCCATCATCGCCCGCAGGTCGTGCAGGATGCGCTGGGGCTTGAGTGGGAAGCCGTCGTCGGTCGCGCTCTCCTCCAGCTGCTCGAGGATCAGGCGGCGAAGCCCGAAGAAGGGCGTCGGATCCTTCTGCCCCTTGACGAGCCCGTTCAGCAACTCGAGAGCCTCGCGAACATCGGCGACGACCTCGACGGCCGGCTGGTAGTAGCTGTCGACCTCGGCCGGCGTGAAGTCGATGTGGACGATCGGCTTCTTGCGCTCGGGGTTCCAGAACTTCGGTGCGTACTCGACCGGATCGTACCCGACCGCGACGATCAGATCGGCTTTCTCGAAGCCGTAAGAGACGTAGTCCCGCGCCTGGAGCCCGGCCGTCAGCAGGCAGAGGTCGTCGTCGTAGGGCATCGAGCCCTTGGCCATGAACGTGTGCACGACCGGGATGCCGTGGCCGCGGGCGAGCGCGCGCAGCGCATCGGAGGCTTGCCCGCGAATCACGCCGTTGCCGGCGAAGATCAGCGGGAAGGACGCCGCCTCGATCAGTCGAGCCGCCGTCTCGAGCGCTCGATGGTCCGGCGATGGCCGCCGGGTCCGCTCGGCCGAAAGCGCCGCGCCGTCGGCCGACTCCTCCGCCACGTCCTCGGGGACTTCGACGTGGCAGGCGCCGGGCTTCTCCGACTCGGCCAGCTTGAAGGCCTTGCGGATGATCTCGGGAATCACCGCGCCCGTCTCGACCCGCGTGTTCCACTTCGTCAACGGACGCAGGTGCTCGACGATGTCGATGTACTGATGCGACTCCTTGTGGACCCGGTCGCGGCTGGCCTGGCCGGTGATGGCGACGAGCGGTGCGTGGTCGAGATTGGCGTCGGCAACACCGGTTGCCAGGTTCGTCGCGCCGGGACCGAGCGTCGAGAGGCACACGCCCGCGCGACCCGTCAGCCGGCCGTAGGCGTCGGCCATGAACGCGGCCCCCTGCTCGTGGCGCGCGAGCACGAAGCGGATGCGTGAGTCGGCCAGCGAATCGAGGATGTCGAGGATCTCCTCGCCGGGCAGACCGAACACGTACTGGACGCCCTCGTTCTCCAGGCACCTGACGATCAGGTCGGATGCTTTCACGGCCCTAGGCGATCCAGACCGTCTTGATGTTCACGAACTCCCGGATGCCGTATTCGGACAGCTCGCGACCGTAGCCGGAGCGCTTGATCCCACCGAACGGCACGCGGGGATCCGACTTCACGATGCCATTCACGAACACCGAGCCCGACTCGATCTGCGCGGCCAGGTGCTCGGCCCGCGTCCGATCCTGCGTCCACACCGACGCGCCCAGGCCGAACTGTGAGCGGTTCGCCAGCCGCACCGCGTCGGCGTCGTCCTTGGCCCGAATGACTGCGGCGACCGGGCCGAACGTCTCCTCGTCGAAAGCCGCCATGCCCTCGGACACCTCGCTGAGCAACGTCGGCGGATAGAATGCCCCCTTCCCGGGAGGAATCTCGCCACCCAGGAGCAGGCGGGCGCCGCGGCGGACGGATTCCTCGACCTGACGGTGCAGCGCGTCGCGCAGGTCGACGCGCGCTTGCGGCCCAACCTGGGTGTCGCGCGAGAGCGGATCGCCAACGCGCCGAGCGCGGAGCTCCTCGACGAATCTCGGAATGAACTGATCGGCCACGGCCTCCACGACGATGAAGCGCTTGGCCGCGATACAGCTCTGGCCGCTGTTGACCAGCCGCGCCTCGGCAGCCATCTTTGCCGTTGCGGCCAGATCAGCGTCTGGGAGGACGATGAACGGATCGCTGCCGCCGAGCTCGAGCACGGTTTTCTTCAGCTCGCGACCCGCCTGCTCGGCGACCTTGCTGCCGGCGTGATCGCTCCCCGTCAACGTCGCGGCGACGACGCGGCGATCGGCAATCAGCCCGGCCACCGCCGACGATCCGACGAGGACGGTCGCGAACAGGCCACGCGGAAAGCCGGCGTCGCGGAACACGCTCTCGATCGCGAGCGCACAGCCGGGCACGTTCGAGGCGTGCTTGAGCACCGCCGCGTTCCCCGCCATCAGCGCCGGCGCCGCAAAGCGGAAGACCTGCCAGAACGGGAAGTTCCACGGCATCACGGCGAGCACGGGGCCGAGCGGATCGAAGCGCACATAGCTCCGCGAGGCATCCGTCTCCCGCGGCTGCTCGGCCAGGAACCCTTCCGCGTGCTCGGCGAAGAACTCGCAGGTCCAGGCGCACTTGTCCACCTCGGCCTCGGCCTGAACGATCGGCTTGCCCATCTCGAGCGTCATCAGGCGCGCGAAGTCCGTCCGCCGCTTCTTCAGCATCTCGGCCGCGTTGCGCATGGACCGCGCCCGCGCCGTGAACGGCGTGTTCCGCCACTCGGCGAACGCCGCCTGGGCGCCGGCCAGGATGCGTTCGATCTCTTTTGGCGAGGTTTCCTCGTACGTCTCGACGACGTCGCCCGTCGCTGGATTGACCGACTGAATGCTCATCGGCGACCCTCCCTCACCTCATAAGAGTGCCTGATCGGGCAAGACTCTGCGAGTCGTCGACCCGCCGCGCCTTCGGATACATTAGGAGCCCTGGAGCACCCTGGAGGGACGTGATGGCTGACGTCATTCCCGTGATCGACCTCGGGCCCCACCTGGCGGGCCGGCCGGGCGCGCTGCGCGCGGTGGCCGCAGAGCTGCGCAACGCGCTCGAAGGCGTCGGCTTCTTCATCGTCGTCGGTCATGGCGTGCCCCGCGAGCTCATCGAGCGCACGTTCGCCGAGGCCCGGCGGTTTCACGCCCAGCCCTACGAGGCGAAGATGGCGCTGCGCATGAACGAGCACAACAACGGCTACATGGCGATGGGCCGCTACGCCGTGTGGACGTCCGACGTCAACGCCAACGACAAGCCGGATCTCAACGAGGCGTTCTTCATCAAGCGCGAGCGCGGGCCGGGTGATCCGCTCGGGCGGTCGGGGCGGCGGTTCGTCGGCCCCAACGTGTGGCCGGACGACCTTCCCGGCTTCCGTGAGACGGTCCTCGCCTACACCGACGCGGTCGACGCGCTCGGTCGGCGCCTGCTCCCGGTGTGCGCCGTCGCCCTCGAGCTCGCGCCGGATTACTTCGACCGGGCCTTCGCCGAGAGCCAGTTCTCGTTTCGTCTGTCCCACTACCCGCCGGTGGCGGCGGAGCCGAATCAATTCGGCATCGCGCCGCACACCGACGCCAACTTCCTCACGTTCCTGGCCCAGACCGAGGTCCCCGGGTTGCAGCTCCGCCTGCCGTCGGGCGCCTGGCTCGACGTACCCTACGTCCCCGACTCCTACGCGGTGAACGCCGGCGACATGATGTATCGCTGGACCAATGGCCGGTTCACGTCGACCCCGCATCGGGCGTTGCCGCCCGTCGGTCGTCACCGCTACGCGATCCCGTTCTTTCTCGGCCCGCACATCGACACGGTGATCGCGTGCCTGCCGACGTGCCAGACGGCGGACGACACGGCGCGCTTCCCCCCGATCACCTACGAGGAGTATCTGCGCTGGTGGTACGACGCGAACTACAACGCGGCGGTTCAGGCCGACGCGCGCTGACGACGGAGAGCGAGGAAAAGGTCGATGGGGAAGATCGTGTTTGCCGGCGCCATGTCACACGTGCTCGATCCCGACTACTACGATCACGCCTGCGGCGCGGTCGGACGGCAGAAGGTCGAAGCCGCCATGGTCGAGATTGCCCGGATGGGCGAGCGGTTCTCGGCGACGAAGGCCGACGCGCTCATCGTGGTGGCCGACGACCACCTCAACGCCTTCTCGTTCACCTGCGTGCCGGCACTGTGCGTCCGCATCGGCCGTCACGTTCAGCGGATGATCCAGGACCACGCCGAGGCGTTCGACAAGGTGCTGGACCACATGCCCGTCACCTACCCGCTGCACGAGGATCTCGCCAACGCGATCCTCGAGGAAGGCGTGCGCTCCGGGTTCGACCTGGCGCTGTCGTGGGAGGCGCCCGTCGATCACGCGTTCTTGAGCCCGGTGAACACGATGCACGGCGGCCGGCCCATCCCGCCGCTGGTGCCGATCTGGGTGAACTGCTTCGTGGCGCCTCGGCCCACCGCGCGGCGCTGCTTCGCCTTCGGTCAGCACATCGCCCGTGTGGTCGCGCGGAGTCCGTGGAACGTCGGGATCATCGCGACCGGCGGGCTGTCGCACTTCCCCGAGCTGTCGCTGCCGCGGGTGGGTGAGACCGACACCGTGTTCGACCGGAAGCTCATCCACTTCATGGAGACGGGCGAGCACGAGCCGTTGCAGGAGCTGGGCGCCGACGAGCTACACAAGACGGGAAGCCACGAGTTCCTCAACTGGATGGTGTTGATCGGAGCCGTGACTCCGGCCCGCGCCGACGTGCGCTACTTCGGCGAGCTGCCCCGGATCAACCTCGCGGCCGTCGAGTGGAGGATGCGATGAGCCGCTACGCGGTGAACAGCCTGCTCTACCGCCTCAAGAAGGATCCCGAGTTCCGCGCGCGCTTCACTCGGGATCCCGACAGCGCCGTCGCCGATGCGGATCTCACGGACGCCGAGCGCTCGGCGTTCGTCGCGCGCGACATGCGCAGGATCAACGAGCTCGGCGGCTATCTCCACCTGGTCATGTCGATCCCCGGCCTCGCGGCCAGTCAGCGCGCCACGACCTAGCCGCCGGCCCGGCGTCCGTCCTCGTTACCGCTCGGCCCCGACGTGGTTGGCCATCGAGTTCATGCGCTTGTCGTCGAGCAGGTACACCGGCTTGCTCTCGCCGCCACCCGACTTGGTCACGTTGCCGGTGAAGGCACCGCCCTTGGCGATGACGAGCGAGTCGGTCTCGATGTGGCCGCTCACGCGGCCCGTCGACGCGATCTCCACCTCGCCGGTGGCGATCATGGTGCCCTCGTAGGTGCCCATGATGACGGCGTCGACCGTGTGGACGTTGGCCTTCACGACACCCTTTTCGCTGATCACGAGCTTCCGGCCGACCGACAGCTCGCCGCCGATCTCGCACTCGATCTCGATGGAATCGGCGATGTCGAACTTCCCCTCGATCCGGGCCGATTCGCCGACGATCGTGAGAAGGCTGGTGGCCGAGGCGCTCTTGCCGTCCCCGTTGGTGGAGCCATTGCGACCGAGCATCGTCGAGCCTCCTTGCGTGGAGCGGATTCCCCGCGTTGTCGCGGCTTCCCTGCCACGGGGTGCTCCAACGCAAGCTTCGAGCCATGCCCGGCCGCGCGGCGATCCTCGATTCTATCGACATATCCGACGGCAGGAGAAACCGGCACAGGCCAGCGTGGCATTCGCGTGTCACAGGCCAGACACACGATTTCCGTGCTTCACCTGGGGCGTGCGCGCTCCTTGATCACCCGGGCACTTCGGGTTCGCACCGTGCGCGCGCGTGCTGGCCCGGGAAGCGAGAGGCTCACCACGGTCCCGCGGCTCGACGTCTCGAACGAAAGGCCTCCGCGATGGAGACGGGCGATCCGTTCGACCATCAGGAGACCGGTGGCGACGTGTTCAGGACGGCTGGAGGTAAATGCACGACCAGGCGGCTCCACCGTCCCGAATCCCCTTCCCCAGTCCCGCACCAGCACCACGACGCCGCCATTTCTCGTCGACGAGGCGTGGATCTCGGGTGGTCGCTTGCCCGGTGGCGTGGCGGCTCGCGCGTTCCGGGCGAGATGCAAAATGGCGAGCCCGAGGAGCCGGACGTCACCGACGACGTCCGGCCACGGGCCCTCGGAGAGGACGACGCCGTCCACACCGTCCTGGTCGAGCGCCCGCGTCACGAGCGTCTTGAGGTTGGTTCGCGTCACGTCGCCGAGCTCGAGCGAGCACACCTCGAAGGCCCCGAGCAGCATTCGCCCCGCCCGCAGGAGCTCCTCCCGGATGATCCGGATCGACTCCTGCGCCTCGGCATCGCGGGCGACCGTCACCGCGAGCGACTGAACGTTCAGCAGGGAGGTCTGCAGGCTGCCCCGCAGGACGTGGGACATCCGAGCAATCTCGGAGTCCATCACGTCGCGTCGGAGCGCTTGACCGAGCGGATCTTGTACCGGGCGATCTTGTTGTAGAGGGTCTTGGGGCTGATCCCGAGCAGCACGGCCGCGCGGGTCTTGTCGTGGTTCACGTGCTCGAGCGTCTCCACGATGAGCCGGCGCTCCATGTCGCGAATGCGCTCGCCCGTCCGGGGGGCAGCCGCCGTCGGCGTGGGCCGTGAGGTCGCGAGGATCGCGGGCGACAGGTGCTCCGCGGTGAGGAGGGCTCCCTCTCCGAGGACGACCGCGCGCTGGACTGCGTTGCGCAGCTCACGAACGTTCCCCGGCCACGCATAGTCGAGCAGGGCCTTCTCGGCCTCCGGGGCGAGCGCGACCACGTGACGCGCGTTCTCCGCGCAGAACTCCTCGATGAACGTCCGGGCCAGGGGCAGGATGTCCTCGGGGCGCTGGCGGAGCGGTGGAAGCGGAATCGGAAAGACGTTGAGGCGGTAGAAGAGGTCTTCACGGAGCTTGCCCGCGGCCAGGGCGTCGGCGGGGGCCCGGTTGGTGGCCGCGATGATCCGGACATCGACGTGAAGCTCTTCGCGGCCGCCGACGCGACGGAATGCGTTGTCCTGCAAGATCCGCAAGAGCTTGGCCTGCACTGAAACCTCCATCTCGGCGATCTCGTCGAGGAAGAGCGTGCCCCGGTCGGCGAGCTCGAAGCAGCCGAGCCTCCGCTCGATCGCTCCCGTGAAGGCGCCGCGCTCGTGTCCGAAGATCTCGCTCTCGATGAGCGTCTCGGGAATGGCGGCGCAGTTGATGGCGACGAACGGGCCCTGGCGGCGGTTGGAGCGCTCGTGGATCGTCCGCGCGACCAGCTCCTTGCCGGTGCCGCTCTCGCCGTAGACGAGGACCGGGGCGCCGCTGGTGGCGGCCAGCTCGATCCACCGATACGCCTCCTGCATGTCCTTCGACTCGCCGGTGAGCTTTCCGAAGGTGCCCTTCTGCTTGAGCTGGTGCCGGAGGAGGCTGAGCTCGCGGGTGAGTGACGCCTGCTCGAGCGACTTTTCCAGCAGCACCTGGAGCTGGACGGGATCGACCGGCTTGGTCAGGTAATAGAAGGCACCCTGGCGCATCGCCTCGACGGCGGTCGTCACGGTTCCGTGAGCCGTCAGGATGAGGATGACCGGAGGCCGAGCCATTTCCTTCAGCTGCTGGAGGAGCTCGATCCCGTCCATCTGCGGCAGGACGAGATCGGTGATCACGATCGCACAGCCCTCGGCGACGCCGAGCGCCTCCTCGGCCGACGACGCCGTGCGGACCGCGTAGCCCCACTTCTGCAGCAGACGTGCGAGGCCATCGCGGATGCCGGAGTCGTCGTCGACGACCAGGACGTCGGCCCGGCTCATCGGCGTGTCCCTCGGCGCGGGCGGAGCTTCAGGATCCGGTGGATCTCACGCGACAACGTGTCGGGCAAGCACGGCTTCGTGAGGAACGCGTCGCACCCGGCCGCCCTGGCGCGGGCCTCGGCACCGGCGAGCGCATGGCCGCTGACTGCGATCACCGGAATCGCGCGAGTTCGGCCGTCGCGCTTCAGCGTCCGCGTGACCTCCCAGCCGTCGATACCGGGAATCGCGAGGTCCATCACGACGAGATCAGGCGGATGGGCGCGAGCCTGGTTGAGGGCGTCGTGGCCGTCCACCGCCGTGGTCACCTCGAAGCCTTCGAATTGCAAAAACATGGCGTAGATCCGCCGGTTGTCCTCGACATCGTCGACGATCAAGACGGACTTTGGCCGCCGCGTCCGTCGCAGCCCCACCCTGTAGATATTACAGTAAAACTTACCGATTGCCAGTCCGCGGACTCACGATCTCACCGCGTTTGCCGTAGAAATCCAGGAATCCTGACGCCGGGTTGTTGGCCCTGGTCTTGCCCAAGTACAGGGCGCCCAGGCGAACGACGACGAAGGAGACAGGGATGACGAAGCGTTTCGTGGTCGGCAGCTCGGCGCTGGTCGCCGCACTCGTTGCATGGCTGCCGCTGGCGCACGCCGCGCCGGTTCCCGTGCGGTTCACCGAAGGGGTGGCGCACGGGTTCCCCGTTCTCCGATCGGCCCAGGGCGAGCGCCTGGCCTCGGGAGAGCTCACTCAGGTGGCGCGTGGCGATGTGGTCGAGAGCCGGCTCGTCTTCCGATTCCAGGACGGCTCGCTGTACGACGAGACCGTCGTCTTCTCGCAGCGCGACGTGTTCAAGATCGACAAGTACCGACTGGTCCAGCGTGGGCCGTCGTTCCCGGAGAGCGTCGAGGCCTCGATCGACCGCGCGACCGGTAACTACGGCGTCCGCTATCGCGCGGACCAGGACAGCGCGGAAGAAGTGCTGTCCGGCCGCTTCACGCTTCCCGATGACGTCTACAGCGGAATGCTGGGTGTCGCGCTGAAGAACCTCTCGCCCGGCGAGAGCGCGACCGTGCAGATCGTGGTGTTCACGCCGCAGCCCAGGCTCGTCAAGGTCTTGCTGGCGCCTCACTCGGTCGATCAGCTGACGATCGGCGAGCGGCCCATCACGACGACACGCTACACGATCAAGCCCCAGCTCGGCATGCTCGCCTCGCTGCTGGTGGTCGACGTGCCGCCCGTTCAGTGCTGGGTCCTCAAGGGCGACGCGCCCGCCTTCGTCAAGTTCGAGGGGCCGCTCTACTTCATGGGCCCGACCTGGCGGATCGAGCTCAACTGATGAAGCGGGCGGGCGCCATCACCTTGATCGCCGTCGTCGCGGCGTCGGTGCTCGCACTCGCTCTGAGCGCGGCTTCAACCCACGATCGCCACGACCGGGCCCTGGTCGCGTTGCGCCAGGTAAGCCAGTCAGAGCCGGAGCCGCCGCGCCCCACTCGCGAAGAGGCCATCGAGCGTCGCCCGCGCGCCCTCCGTCAGAGCCCACGCGAGCAGGACCAGAAGATGCTGATGTTGCTCCTGCTGCTGGAAATGGGATCGTCCACATCGCGACGCTGATCTCGAGGTCCGACGCCCGAACCTCACCCATGCCGAACCTCGCCGGCATCCGCGCGCTGGTCGTCGACGACAACGCCGATTCGCTCGACATCTTCGCCACCGTGCTCAAGCAGTTCGGGGCCGTGGTGCGCACGGCGCGGGGCGCGCGCGAAGCGCTGGCCCTCCTCGCGACCACGCCCGCGCACGTGCTCGTGAGCGACCTGGCCATGCCGGACGAGGACGGCCTGTGGCTCCTCGATCAGCTCCGGCGCCTCCCTCACGGTCAGAGCGGCAGCATTCCGGCGATCGCGGTGACCGCGGACCGCCATCACTACGACCAGAAGCAGGCCGCCGACGCCGGCTTCGATGCGTTCTTGACCAAGCCGGTCGATCCCTTCGAGCTCGCGGCGGCGATCGCCACGCTCGTCGGCCGCTGACACCGCGGCCGTTCACCCGCGAAGCGGCCCGGGGCGCGCACGCTGGCTCGCCGAGCGATCCCGTCTAGAATGGATCACATCGTGACGTCCCCGACGAGTCCCGTGCCCGTCGTCGTCGAGCGCTGGCTGTCGCGCTCGAGGTACCTGCGCTGGATCGATGCCGGAATCGCCTGGCTGATCCTCGCGGTGCTCGCGGCTTCGGTGCTGCCTCGGTCATCGGTGGGGTCCGTCGCGCTCGCGTCGGCCGTGGTTCTCGTGCTGGCCACGATGGTCCCGGCCCTCCGGATCCGCTGGCGGCCCGTGAGCGGCTGGATCAGCCTCGCGGTGAGCCGACCGCTGCGGCCCGGGGACCGGGCGTGGTTTGTTCGAGATGGTCGCGCCGACCCTGTGCTCATCACGGCGTGTCATGGGCTGCGTCTGTCGATTGCGCTGCCCAACCGCGGTGAGGCCGAGACGATCAGCGTTCGCCGCACCCGCGTTCTGCTCGTCCCCTTCTGAAGCGCCGAGCTACCGGAGCACCTCGTCGGCCATGAGCAGGACGGGTTGCGGAATGGTGAGGCCGATCGCCTCCGCCGTCTTGAGATTGACGACCATCTCGAACTTTCGGGGCTCCTCGATGGGAATCTCGCTCGGCACGGCGCCGCGCAGGATGCGATCGACGATCTCCGCGGCCTGACGCTGCAGAGACAGGACGTCCACCGCGAAGGACATCAGCCCGCCTTCGCGCACGAGCTGGCTCGTCGCAACGACCATCGGGAGCCTGGCCTCGGCCGCCAGCGCGATGAGCCGCTTGCCGTGGGTCTGGAACATCCCGTCGCCGAGCATGACCACGCCGCCCAGCGCATCGCGCCTGATGACGACCCACGCCGCGTCGAAGCCGGCCGGATCGCGCACGGGGATCTGCTGCAGCCCGACCTTGAGTCGAGCCGCCGTGGCCTCCAGTGTCCGCACCACGATCGGGTGCACCCGATTGCTGGGATTCACGAGCACGCCGTAGCGCGTGGCCTTGGGCGTCACGTCACGCAGGGCCTCGAGCCGTTTCTCGATGACCGTCAGGTCGCCCCCGATACCCGTGACGTTCCCGTCGGGGCGAGCGAGATTCGACACGATGCCGAGCTCGACGGGATCTAAACCCGAGGTGAACACGATGGGAATTCGATCCGTCGCCCGTTTGGCGGCGAGCGCGGTCGTGCTCCCGGCGGTCGTCACGATCAGATCGACGCGGGACCGAGCGAGCTCCGCGGCCAGGGACGACAGCGCCTCGACGGCGCCGTTGGCGAAACGGTACTCGATCGTGAGATTCCGGCCTTCGACCCAGCCATGCTCGCTGAGCGCGCGGACGAACGCCTCGCGGCTGGCTCGCTGAGCGGGTTCGCTGGCCGCCGACAGGTACCCGATCCGGTAGACCTTCGCCACGGGCTGCGCGGGAACGGAGACGGGAACGCCGGTGAAACCGAGGCACACCACGGCGAGGAACGTCCGGCGGTCGGTTGCCTGCATAGGGCCTCCGTGCGCGGGGCCGTCCAGCGGTCCGGACCCGCCCGCGAGCCTAGTAGAGCACGAGACCACGAGTCGAGGGGGCGAAACGCGGGCTTGTCGTGTCGACGGCCGCCGATGATACTTTCGGAGAGAGCCGGCGGGTTTCGACCGCCGGCAACGAGGTGGTCGATGAGCGAGGATCAGCTTCGAGCCGAGATCGAGCGCCTGCGGGCGGAAAACCAGTCTCTGAAGAGCCAACGCGTCAGTCGAGCAACGCTCAAGGTCAGCGACAAGGGCGGAGTCTCCGTCTATGGACTGGGACGCTTCCCGGTCACGCTCTACAAGGAGCAGTGGGGCAAGCTCCTCGACATGGCGGACGACATCCGCGTGTTCATCAAGGAGCACGACGCCGAGCTGAAGAGCCGGGAGAAGTCCGACTCCTGATCAGGGTGGCCTGCGGGCGCTCACCGGCGCGCTCGCACGCGCACTCCCTCGCGTCGCACCTGGCATCTGACGCACGTCGTCGCGCTTGGGAGCGCGCGCAGCCGCGCGATCGGGATCGACGCCTCGCACTCGTCGCATCGTCCGTAGGTGCCGACGCGGAGACGCTGAAGGGCGTCGAGCAGCCCCTTCGCACGTTGCACGAGCCGCGCTCGGGTCAGCTGGTGATCTTCCCGGACCTCGATGACCTGGGCGTCGTCGACGAGCTCGCCGCAGAGCTCGTCGCTGGCGGCCAGCGCTCCGGCGTGATCGAGACGTCCGATGACGGTGTCCAGTTCGTGTCGGAGCCGGCGTTCGAGATGACCCTGCCTCATCGTGCCCCCCTCAACGCGCATAGCGCGCCCCGAGGCTTCACGAGTAAGGGAGATGACGGGGCCGGTCAAGCATTCTGACGTGCCGATCTTTGGCGGCGACGACACGGGGCAGACGCGACGCGCCGCATGAATCCTGGAAAATCTCACCGCCCGCGTGCGCGCACGCGTCGATACGGAGCGAGAGGGGACCCGCCGGCTACCGTTGCGCATCTATCCGTCGAAATTTCACATTGTGGATGGTGGTGGAATTCTGGATAACGGCCGCCGTCGCCGGACGTACGATTGAGAGAGCCGCGATTCGTGCGGCGACAGGAGCCCGCCATGCGCGATGAGATGGATGAAGCAAGCGAGGTTGGGCACTCGGAGTTCCTGGCGAAGCTGCTCGTGCCCGTGGGGATCGCCGGGCATGTTCTTTTCTATGATGTGCTGCCGGCGGCGCTGACGTGGATCGCCGGGTCGCCGAAGGGTCTCGACCTGTTCTCGGCGTTCGAGCAGCCCTCACTTCGCCGGCTGGCCGGGATGGGCGTCTTCCTGAGCGTCATCGCCGCGGTGATCACGACGGAAAGCGTCACGCGACTGGCGCGGCCATTCCGCGTGACTCATTTCCTGGCCACCGTGGTCCTGATCGGAGCCGCGCTCTTTCCGTCACTGGCCGACTGGCATCGCGTTCGGCTCGGCCTGACGCCGGAACAGTTCGCCCTCCTGCAGGCGTACTGCTATCTGGCCCTGAAGGTGGCGGTCGGGATGCTGGTCGGGGCGACGGTGAGCTGGATTCTGCTCACGCGGTACGTCGCCCTGCCCTCGCGCCGACCGCAATACCAGCGCAAGTAAGGGAAGACCTCACCAGCGGCTTCGGATCAGCTCGGCGCGCTTGAAGATCTTCTCCCGCAGATCCTCGCGCACCACCTTGTTCGGAACCTCGCCCTGCTTCTCGGCCATCGGCTCGATCTTCAAGGCGCTGAGCTTGCGCGCGATCTTGCGCATCGCGCGGGACTCGTCCATCAGATACTCGCTCGCCCGGAGGCGGATGAAATTCCACCCCAGCCGTTCCAGGGTGAGCTGCCTCTCCATCCGTGAGAGGACCGACTCCTCGGAGACAATCCGGTCGCCGTCGCAGGAGATGACGGCCTTGGTCCCGGCGTCGCCTTTGATCAGGAAGTCGACCTCGAACTCCCCGATCTGGTACTTGGGCACCACGCAGTAACGCAGCTCGGTCAGCCGCTCGTGGAGCGACTTCTCGAAGGCGGAGTCCCACTTCACGCTGGACTGGGGCCCGCGCGGCGATTCCACGCTCCCCCGCTCGGCGTGGGAGATGAGCCGCAGTCGGAGATCACCCTTTTTCAGGTCGCGGTGCGGATCCATCGAGTAGACGACCCAGAGCTGATCCCGCGCGCGGCTGGCCGCCACGTTGTAGACGCGCTTCCACTCGTCCGAGCTGCGCAACGCCAGCGTCTCGCCGGAGGCCGGGGTGTCCACGATCGAGAGGAAGACCACGTCGCGCTCGTCGCCCTGGAACTGCGAGGCGTTGCCGCACAGGATCCGGCGGCGCCGATACTCGGTGGCGCTCAAGCGCCGGCGCAAGATCGAATCGATCTTGAGCGCCTGCTCCGTGCCCACCATGCAGATCGCGCCGACCGTGCACCCTTCGAACTCCTCGAGCCGACAGATGGCCGTGATCAGCGACGCCACCTCGAGGGCTTCCGCGTCGTTCGTCTTGTTCTTGGCGATCGCGCCCTCGACGCGATGAGCGATCAGGTGAGGATAGACCTGACTCGTGGACGCCTCGCGCAAGGGAAGGATCTCGCCGCCGTAGCAGAGCTGGTTGCTGAACTGGATGATCTCGGGGACACAGCGGAAGTGCTCGACCAGCCGGATGATGCCGCCGAAGGCCTGGCGGGCCAGATCGTACACGGACGTCTTGCCGTCGTAGAGCTGCTTGTTCGGGATCCCGTCGAGGAACTCGTCGATGAGCCCCTGCACGCGATCGACCTCGAAGCCGATGGCGTACGGACTGACCTGCTCGTGGTCGCCGATGACCACGACCTTCTTGGCCAGGCCGAACGCCGCGAGGCCGAGGACGTCGCACTGGCTCGCCTCGTCGACGATGATCACGTCGAACGTGATGGTGCCGAGCTCGAAGCTCTCGAGGGCGCGTGACAGCGGCATGATCCACACCGGGACGGCCTGGTGGCACTCCAGCAAGACCCGCCTCGCCTCGTCCTTGAACTTCCCGACGAGCTTGCCGGTGCCCTTGCCGATCTTTCGATAGAGCCCCAGCCACCCGTTCAATGCCTGCTGCTGCTTGAGGCCCGTGCGCTCGACCTGGGCTCGCCAGGCCAGCTTCTCGACGTAGAGGGCGTTGACCTTCTGGAGCTTTTGCGTGACGAGGCCGAGTCGCTCTTCCAGCTTTTCCACGTCGGGCCCGCCCAGGCTCGCCAGTTTCTGCGCGAGCTGGCGATGGGTCCAGGCTCGCTCGAGGTTGCCGGGAGGTGTCGCGCCGTCGTGGGGAGCCTCGCGCTGCTGGATCGCCTCGACCCAGTGGGGAGCCACCTGAGCCAACTGGTCGAGGATCTGCTGGCGCTCGTCGAAGGCCGGCTTCAGCTCGAGGACCTGGGCGAGGCGCTTCCACGCCTTGTCGTACGCGTCGTAGTCGATGGCCTTGAACGCCTGCTCGAGGGTCTTCAACAGTGGACGAGAAACTTCGGTGGCGTCGACCGACCGGACGACCTTGAGCCACTGCGTGCGTCGATCCTTGAGGCCTTTGATCTCGAGGTTGGCGACGTGCTTGCCGGTCAGCGGGATCAGCTGATCACGAATGAGGTCCACGATGCGGAGCGCTTCGGTTTCCTGGTGAGGCTTGAGCGGCAGGCGCTTGAACAAGAGCTCCCACTTCAGCCCGACCTCCGCCATCTCGGCCTTGAGCCGTCCCCAGTGATCGTCCGTCCACGTGACGGCTTTCTCGAGCTGAGCGCCGTAGGCACCCATGGTCTCTTCGGGCTTGGGCCCCATGTCCTGCGACCGCGGCGCCGCCAGGCCCTCCATCTGGCGGTCCCAGCGCTTGCAGAGGTTCTCGCGCATCAGACGGGTCTCGATGAATTGCAGGACGGCTTCGAAGTGCTCGATCTCCTTCGGCTCACCCTGATCCGTCCGGGCGTCCTGCGTCAGTCGGCTCCACTCCGGGTGGAGCAGCGAGGTGAGCTTCTTGAAGCGCCTCGGCGACTTCATGTGCTGGATGATCTCTTGCAGGATGCGGATCTGGTCCTGCGCGGGCAGCGAGGACTGGATCGACGGGCCCAGCCGGACGATGAGCCGTTCGCGCTTGGCGATCTGCTCGCGGGACGCCTTGATCAGCTCGATCAGCTCATGCCAGGAGTCGGCCTGATCGGACGCGCCCGCCTGGACGCACGCCATGAACCACGGCGACTCGCGTTCCACGCTGTCCACCGCGTCGGCGAGGCGGTGCTTGAGGCGCTCGAGCGCCACCACGCCGACCGAGCTCGGCTCCCAGTACTCCTTCATCTGCTCCGGGATCTTTTCGGCGACGCTCTTGAACTGGTCGAAGTACGCGATGAAGTCCCGCGGGGTCGGCAACTGGTCGAGGCTCGGCAACGGGCCGGTCAGGAGCGCCTTGTCCTCGTCCGTGAGCTGCGCATTGATCCGGTAGAGCTTCTTGACGTCTTCGTCCCGGACGGGACACGTCTCGGATTCGGACACGGGTCCCGGGATCCAGGCGTGTTGTTCACGCTCGTTGGCGATCCGCCGGCCCAGCTCGGCGGGGAGCACCTTCTCTCCGTGGAAGTCCACGCGCCGGTAATCGACGAGCGCGGCTTCGCGAAGGCTCTGCCGCAACCGCTCCGATTCCTTCACGAGCTCGCTGCGCTCCGAGGCGATCTGGCGGACCTCTCCATCGAGCTTCGCCGCGCTGGTCTTGGCGAGATACGTGATGATCCCGGTGACCGACTCCTCGAGCTCTTTGCCGCTGTCGTCGTCGCCGTGGAGCACGCTCACGCACAGATTCCGCAAGCTCGGCGTCACGTGGTCCTTCACCACCCGGAGCGCCTTGGACGCGTGACTCGTCACGAGGATCCGCTGCCGTTTGGCCAGGAGATGGCCGATGAGATTAGCGATCGTGTGCGTCTTGCCGGTGCCGGGAGGGCCCTGGACCATGACGGTGTCCGTCATCTCCAGCTCTTCGATGACGCGCTTCTGTTCGGGGTTGGCGCCCTTGGTGAGGAGCAGATCGAAGGGCGGTCCGCCCGGGACGACGCGGGCCCCGCCGGCCCCGGCCTCGTTCCCGACGAGCCTCAGGAGCGCTTCCGGGATCTGCTCCAGATCGGGAAGCTTCTGGATGTAGGACTCGAGGGCCTCGACGTAGCCCTGGCCGCGATAGCCGAGGAAGAACAGGGGAGCCCGATACAGGCACGGGACCTCGTCGGACTGGATCTGGGCGAGCGAGTCACCATAAAGGCCGTCCGGCCAGAACTTGTGGACGAACGCCTTGAAGAACTCACCGGTCGCGTCCGGGTCCAGCGGGTGGAGCGCCTGCTTTTCGATCTGCTCGCGCAGCTGCTGAATCGACTTCCCGTCGATGCCCGCGAATCTGAGGAGTGGCGTGTAGAGCTCGGGGCTCTCGGACGATTCTTTGATGATGAATTCCGGCACCGCCGGATTGAAGACCAGCTCGACGCGCTGGAGCAGGATCGGGTGCTGGATCACGAGGCCCGGCTTGTGAATGCGCAGGATGCCGTCGGCCAGGAACAGCTGCAAGCGCTCGGCTTCTCTCTCGAACTTCCCGTACAGCTCGAACAGGTCGAGAAAGACGTTGAGCGACTCGTGGAGCTGCTTTTCGGTGGTCTCCCACGCCCGCCGTTGCTCGTACCACTTCTCGAAGGCCTCGACGCGTTCCTGCGACTCCTCGAAGGCCTCGGTGACTTCCTTGCCGGCAACGCTCGTCGTCTTGCGACGGGCGTAGAACTCGGGCTCGACGCCGAACTGTTCCCAGTCCGCCTTGAGCCACTTTTCGATGGCGACCGACGGCCGCGGGCACTGGGACTCGCTCGGCCGCGCGACCTTGAGGATGAAGCCCGAGTTCAGGTCTCCGCGTTGCACCGACGCGTAGCGCGGGACGGCATCGTAGCTGAGCTTCCACTCGTAGAGGGCCAGGTCGACCACCGGCGGTGACTTCACCTGATGGAGCTCTTGCAGGAACCGGAAGATCTGCTTGATCTTGTCGCGATCCGTTGCGGTGGCGCTCAAGCGTGGATGCCTTTCTGAGCGGCGTCGCGGTCAGGCGGGCCAGGAAGGCGGCCTCCGCTGCGCTCCTCTGGTGCCGTCTACGCGTTCGAACGGGCCATGGTTGCCGCCGGCGAAGGTGCACTCGTCGTGCCAAACCGTGGCGAGATCGAGAGCCGCTGCTCTCGGTGATTTAGCGCCGTTCTCGCGCTTTGAACGAAGCGTCGTGTCAGGTGTGTGACGTGCCTCGGGCGGCGGTCGCCGGGGCTCGTTGAATCGCCGCGCGGCCCCGAAACCGATTAAGCGCTTGCGAGAGAAGGACTTTCCGGCGCGACCATCGATCGCGTACGGGCCTCGAGGACGCGATGCAGCGCTAGACGGTTTGGCCCGGCGATGGTGACGAGATGGCGCGTGGCGACGTCAAACGCGAGGCGTGGAGCTGAGTCGAGCGAGCGATTGGTGTCTTCGGTCAGTCGCTCTCGACGGGTTCGAACATGATGCCGGGCCCGCTCGATGCCTCGACCGTGAGGAACCTGACCCAGTGAATCGGCGGACGGGTGATCTGGCGTGACGCGCATCTGGCCAGGGGAGAAAACTGGGGCGCCAGGAGAAACAGTCTGGGCTGGAGCGACGTGTTGATGGTTTGATCTCGATACATGCGCTGGACGTTCGGCATGTTACGAACGATCCAGTCGAAGTGCCCCATGCCGCGCAGCAGGAGCCCGTCGTTGGCGGTCGTGTCGAAGTCGATGATCGTGAGGTGGTTCGTCCGATCGACGGCGAGCAGGTCGATCTCGCCACACGGATGGCAGGGGACATTGGCGTCGATCGTTCTCAGCCCATCTTCGACCGCGTCGCCAAACTCGGTCAAGACGATGGTGAGCCAGTCTTTGGTGACGGTTGCGGGCCGCAGCAGTGTGACGCCGGCCCGGGATGGCGGCGGAGGCAATGAATGGTCGTTCGAGTGGACGGTCGGGCGATCGTTTGGCCTGTCGGTCTTGTGTGACAAAAACAGGTGGGAGACATCCTCTAATCCTCGACCCAGTGGCTTGTCCGGCCGGCCAGGACCCTGGACGCCCCCCGAACCTCCGTCCCTGCCCTGATCGATGTCGCTCACCCTACGTCCTCCTCCCTGTTCGAGGCAAGAGCCTGTCGGGACCCCGAGGCGCTGACGGCCAGCGCCGTCTAGCCTGCAAGTTGCTCCTCGTCCACCACGAGGATGGAGTCGAATCCACCGTGAGGGTTGGGCTCGACCGCGACGTTGAGCGGGTCGCTCTGCCATCGCCCATCGACGATGTAGCGGTACCGGTAACGCCCGGGCGGCAGAGTGACGACCTTCTGCCAGATCCCGTCGACGCGCTCCATCTCGCTTCCTTCCAGGTTCCAATCGTTGAAGTCGCCCATCACCTGGACTTGCGCCGCATGGTCAGCTTCGATTGTGAACACGACTTCCTTGGATGTCGCTTCCGGCGTCCACGGCTCGGTCTCGTCGGCGTCCGTGCTCGCCGAGATTGCGCTCTCCTCGAACGTGACCAGCCCATCGCTCGCCGTCCCGGCTTCCTGGTGCAGAACCTCCATGGCCAGGGCCCGGTAATCTTCGAAGCCGACACACTCCCGGCAATAGTGGGCGATGGGGACGCCGTGGCTCGCGGCCTCCGCGAGCTTGATGCTGTACCGAATGACGGTACCGAAGTGCCGCCCGTAGAGGTGATGGCGGATGTCGTCGGCAACGGCCTTCGCAAACGCCGTCCGGCCCGTGTAGAGGGTGACGAGGGCGCGAACCGCGACCTGATGACCGGTCTCCTTGGCCAGGACGTCGAACGTCTCGAGCAGCTTTCCGATCCCGTGCAACGCAAAGAAGCTGGGATCCACCGGGACGATCGCTTCCGAGCACGCCTTCAGCGCGTTGAAGGTGAGGAGACCGACGCTCGGCGGGCAATCGACGATGACATAGTCGTAATCGTCGGCGAAGCCGGCCAGGGCGTCGGCCAGGATGTCTTCCCGACCGATCTGACCAGCGAGCGCCTCCGGCACCCCGCTCAACAGGATGTCGGCGGGAGCCACATCGAGGTTCTCGCGAACATTCCGGATGACGTCACGGAGAACCGTCGGCCGCTCGCCAGGTTCCTCGACGAAGACCTCATACATCGTCCGCGAAGGCTGGACCGCATCGGAGAGAAGCCCGAGCGTCGCATGCCCCTGCGGGTCCATGTCCACGAGCAAGACCCTGCGCTGCTCGCGGGCGAGAAAGGCCGAGAGGTTGATGGATGTGATGGTCTTTCCACACCCGCCCTTCTGGTTCACGACCGCTATCGTGCGCATTACACACTCCTCACGACGGTGGTGTGCCTTCCCTGACGGCCCGACGGTAGCAAAGTACCCGACGATCCTACAACAATTTGTTGGGGTATCCACCGATGGGACCCCCACCGGCGGGGCCAACTATGGTTGGCTTTGGCCTGACGAGCGCGAGTTTTAGATCTGTTTCTAGAGGGGCTGGATCAAGAAACTCCTCTCGGGGAAGCCAGGCGCGTGTGAACCAGCGCGGTCTCAGAACCTCGCGTCGATCACTCCGCCCTGCGAGACCTCGCACTTTCCGGTGCCGCCCTTGTCCGGGCCGACTCCCGGCTCGTTCAACTTGAAGCGGCAGGTCATGGTCCCTCCGCGATCACCCTCGAGGGTACTGACCATGTGGTGGTCGGACGCGTAGGGCGTCAGGACGTATTTCCCGGAGTAGCGCTGTCCGTCTGGCAACAGCGCCCAGAGCTTGCCGCTTCCCCCGAAGACGCTCGAGCGGTAGTTGAGCGTGACGGTCTTGGACGGCTTGCCCGGCTCCGTGAGGCGCCCCGGGATCGGTCCCGAGGCACAACCCATGAGCACGGTCAGAGCGAGCGGAATGTAGACGACATCACGCCTCATCTCGGAAGTCCCGTCCCTCCGGGGCGCGACCGGGGCGCTGCCCCGGTGGCTCAGGCGGCCCCATCCGACCCTGAGCATAGCAATCACGGAATGCCACACGGCACCAGCCGCCTCCGACGCAAGTCCGCGATGCAGACAGTGGTGAAGCCTGAGACCGAACGAGGGTAAGAAAGTAATGGTGGGCAGGGACGGGATTGAACCGCCGACACCAGGATTTTCAGTCCTGTGCTCTACCAACTGAGCTACCTGCCCGAACCAGCCGTCAGCGACGCGATGAGCGTGAAGAGGATAGCACGAGGCGGGTTACTCGACGACGGTGACGACCCCCAAGTTGCCGTACTTCACAAAGTTCAGCGTCACGATCACGACCTCGCCAGGCGTGAGCTGGCGTGTGAGGTCGGAGAACACCACGCGGGGCGCGCCCTCGCCCAGCTTGACGATGGCCTCGCCGGGCACCTCCAGGCGATCGACGGGCGCGCCGCCCGCGCCGACGAGCTGGGCGCGCTTGGCGATCGGCGCCGAGGCCGCCACCAGCGTGTCGCCGTACTTGCCCGTGCTCTTGAGCTCGACACCGAAGACGGCGCCGTCGGCCTGACGAACGAGGCGGCCCTTCTCCGGCTTGAAGCGGACACCGCCGGCATCCTGCACGCTCGGGAAGTAGACGCAGCCGGCGACCGCGAACGCGGCGAGCGCCAGCGCCAGCCGGCGCGTCACCGTCCGAACGCCCCCTCGGCCACCATGGCGCGGAAGGCGCGGTCGTAGGCGCGGATCGTGCGCTCGATGTCCTCCTCGGTGTGCACGGCCGATACCCAGCCGTGATTCATCGAGCAGTCCACGCCCTCGTTGAGGATCGCGCAGCGCAGCAGGTGATAGTGGTCGCCCTTCCGTGGGCGGTCGAAGCCGGCCAGCCCGGGCTTGCCCTCGAACGACACGTGATAGATGGATGCCTCGCCGTAGCAGGTGCCGGGCGTTCCCGCGCGTTTCATCGCCTCGGTCAACCCGCGGCGAAGCTCCTCGCCGAGCTTGTTCGTGCGCGCCTGGAGCGACGCGTCCCCGATCTGCTCGAGCGTGGCGATGGCCGCGGACGCCGAGATCGGGTTGGCGTTGAACGTCCCGGCGTGGGCCACGCGCTCGGCGCGGTCCCAGGTGGCGTCGCCGCGATAGGCCAGCATCGACAGGACATCGCGCCGGCCGCACACGGCGCCGCCGGGCAACCCGCCGGCCACGATCTTCGCCAGCGTCGTGATGTCCGGCGTGACGCCGAAGTACTCCTGGGCGCCACCCGGCGCGTAGCGGAAGCCGGTGATGACCTCGTCGAAGATGAGCAGGACACCGTGACGCTGGGTGAGCGCCCGCAGCTCCTGCAAGTACCCGGGAATCGTCGGCGTCGTCCCCGACTGACCACCGGCCGGCTCGAGGATGACGGCCGCGACGTCACCGCGCTCGAGCACCGTGTCCACCGCCTTGATGTCGTTGGGCGGGCACGTGATGACCTGGTCGAGCGTCGCGCCCGGCACACCCGACGACAGCGGGACCTCATAGGGCGGATTCACGCCGATCGCGACCCCGTCGTGCCAGCCGTGGAAGTGCCCGGTGAATTTGAGGATCCGTGAGCGGCCGGTGAAGGCGCGGGCGATGCGCAGCGCCAGATGGGTGGCCTCCGTCCCGGACATCGTGAACCGCGTCAGCTCGGCGCTGGGAACGAGCTGATTGACCAGCTCCGCCCACCGCACCTCCAGCTCGTGACAGGCCCCCAGGTGTGTCCCGCGCGCGACCTGTGCCTGCACGGCCTTGACCACGGCCGGATGGCAGTGGCCGAGGAAGAGCGCGCCGTGGCCCATCCAGTAGTCGATGTACTCGTGGCCGTCGACGTCCCACTTGCGCGTGCCAGCCGCGCGGTCGACGTAGACGCCGAACGGCTTCAGGTGCCGGATGTCGTGGGTGATCCCGCCCGGGATGGCTGCCCGAGCTCTTTCGGCGAGCGCCGCCGACTTCGGATGCTTCGCGCGGAATGTCTCGTGAATCGTCATAGTTTCACCATCATACCCGATCCACCTCGCGGCGGATCTGTGCGCGCCGATCCTCCGGCTCGAGCACGGCGCGGCCGAGAAGGGCGACGAACCCGGCGTGGGCCTCGAGCGGCAGCCCATCGACGGTCGGTTCCGGACGTCGGGTGATGCCATCGACGGCGCCCGCCTCGACACACGCTTCGACGAGCCGGCGCTCTTCGGCCGCCCCGTGGAGCAGCATCTGCCCGCTCAGCCGCGAGAGCGCCGCCACGATCCCGTAGGCCCCCCAGTTCGAGACTCCCGCAACGACGAGATACTTCACGCGCACGGCGGAGGCGATGCGGGCCATGAGTGCGCCTTCGCGAGCCAGCCGGGGCCGTACGTTGCCCATGCCGATCTCGTTGCCGCCGTCGCCCACGGCGAATGTCGTCACGGATGACGCGTGCCCGGCTCGAGCCGCAGGTGGCCTGTTCGAAGAGCGGCGCGGCTGCGGACGCGCTTTCTTTCCCGCCAGCACGAACAATTCGTCGAGCGGCGAGTTCCACGGGGCGACCGATTCACCGCGCGCGGACAGATATTCGCCGGTGGCCGTGCGGCCGGGGCGCTCGATCGCGATCAAGTGCGAGGGCGTCTCGCGCGCCAGCAACGTGCGAGCGGCCTCGCTTCCCGGATGATAGACGTCGACGTCGGGGGGCTCGCCGAGCGCCGACAGCGCGGCCGCCAGCGAGCCGCGAACCGAAGCGTCGGTGACGTAGCGCACGTGCGCGCCCAGCCGGTGGAGCGCGCGACCGAGCACGGCGGCGCCGGGCGGGCCATCGGTCTCGGGAATTCCTGGCGGCACGCAGAAGCCGGTGACGATGACGACTCGACGCGCGCGACGCAGGCCGTGGGCGGCGGCGAGAGCGGCGCCCGGCGTCGCGTACCGGGTGATGCCGCGGCCTCCAGGATCGAGCGCGAGCAGGCGATCGAGATCGTCCAGCCGGCGCGGAGCGGCCACACGCGCGATTCTACCGCGTCAGCTCGTAGAGCTGGACCTGGTAGGGGGCGAGCGGCGTCACGCGGCCGGGTCCGGCGAACTGCACGTCGGCGCTGTCCAGGATGATTCCGCGCGCCGCCGGGTCCGCGTTGCGCGGCTTCGGCTCGGCGGTGAGGTTCGCGAGCAGGTACACACCTTCCCCTGAGGGGGCGCGGCGAACGAGCGTGAGCACGCCCTGCCCGTCGAGGGATGCTTGCGCGTGGCTCTTGTGGCGGGCGCCGAGGGCCGGATGATCGCGCCGGAGCGCCAGCCAGCGCCGGTAATAATGATGCAGCTCCCGGTGCCGGGGCGCGCCCACCAGCGAGTGGTTCAGCCGTGATCTCACGAAGGTGGCCGGATCGCCCGGATCGACGACCTGGCCTTGCCAGGCGAACTTGGCGAATTCGAGGGTGCGGCCACGCCGGACAGCCTCGGCCAGGTTGCGGTCGAGGAACGACGTGAAGTACTGGAAGGGCGCCGTCTCGCCGTACTCCTCGCCCATGAAGAGCAGCGGCAATCCGGGCGCAGCGAACATGAGGGCAGCCGCGACCTTCAGCGCCTCGAACCGCACGATCGACCACAGCCGATCGCTCTGGGCGCGATTGCCGACCTGATCGTGGTTCTGGACGAAGATCACGAAGTGCTCACCCGGAAGGTCGGCCGACGGCGTGCCACGCGGCCCGCCGAAATACTCGGAGCTCTGGCCCTGGAACGCGAACCCCTCCGCGACCGCGCGAGGCAGCAGCGCCGGGTCGGTGAAGTCGGCGTAATAGCCGCCGCGCTCGCCGGTCAGGGCCACGTGGACGGCGTGGTGGAAATCGTCCGACCACACGGCGTCGAGGCCGAGCCCGCCGTCGGCGCTCGGCAGCACGATGCGACGGTCGTTGTCGTGTGACTCGGCGATGATGTGGATCGACCGGCCGAGCCGCCGGGCTTCTTCGCGGGCCGCGTCGGCGACCTCGGTGAGGATGTGCACCGGGCTCGTGTCGAAGATGGAGTGGATGGCGTCCAGCCGCAGGCCATCGACGTGGAACTCACGCACCCACGCCCGGGCGTTCTCCACGAAGTGGCGGCGCACGCCGGCGGCGTCCGCACCATCGAAGTTGACGGCCTCGCCCCATGGCGTCTTGTAGCGATCGGTGAAGAAGGGCCCGAACTCCGCCAGGTAGTTGCCCTCTGGCCCCAGGTGGTTGTAGACAACATCCAGGATGACGCTCAGATTCCGTGAGTGACAGGCGTCGACCAGTCGCCGCAACCCGCGCGGGCCGCCGTAGGTGGATTGGGGGGCAAAGAGATGGACGCCGTCGTACCCCCAGTTGCGCGATCCCGGGAACTCGGCCACCGGCATGATCTCGATGGCGGTGACGCCGAGGTCGGCGAGCGATTCCAGGTGGCCGATGACGGCCTCGAAGGAACCAGCCGGAGTGAACGCCCCGACGTGCAATTCGTAGAACACGAGGTCGGCGAGCGCGTGGCCCCGGAAGCCGGCGTCGGTCCAGGCAAAGGCCGTCGGATCCACGACGGCCGACGGGCCGTGCACGCCGTCGGGCTGCCAGCGCGACGTCGGATCGGGACGGTGGCGCTCACCATCCAGCCGATACTGATAGCGTGCGCCTGCTCCCACGCGGGGAACCGTCATCTCGAAGATCCCCTCGTCGCCCCGGGACATGGCCAGGGGCGGGCGGCCCTCGAGCACGAGGTCGACGGACTGGCAGCGGGGCGCCCACACCCGGAAACTGACGCCGTCGTCATGGACGCTTGCGCCCGGTACGTTCCTACTGTCCAATGTGGTCAAGCTTGGCCCTTATCTTGTCGAAAGGTACGCACTGATGGGCTATCCGTTTGCACTCGTCCTCCATACCCATCTTCCGATGGTGGTCAACCACGGACGGTGGCCGCATGGCAGCGACTGGCTGTGCGAAGCCGCGTTCGAATGCTACCTGCCTTTGCTCGAGGTCCTGCATCGGCTCGTGGCCGATGGGATCTCGCCGAGGTGGAGCATCAACCTGTCGCCCGTGCTGACCGAGCAGCTCGCCTCGCCCGAGTTCCAGAAGGAGCTCGCCTTCTATCGCGAGAACGTGCTGCGCGCGTGCGCGGAGAGCCGCGAGCACTTCACCCGTGAGGGCGACCACGAGATCGTCAAGCTCACCTACTTCTGGGAGGAATTCTACGAGCGGATGTGGGAGCTCCACCGGCGGATCGGTGGCGATCTGCCCGGCACGTTCGGCGACCTCCAGCGCCAGGGCCACATCGAGATCCTCACCTGCGCGGCGACCCACGGGTACCTGCCCCTGCTCTCGCGCGACGAGTCGATCCATCTCCAGCTCCGCACCGCCGTCGAGACGCACAAGCGCCACTTCGGAGTCGCGCCGCGCGGGATCTGGCTTCCCGAGTGCGCGTACCGTCCCCGCTACGAGTGGACGGCGCCCACCGGCCACGAGCACGGCCAGAGCCGCAAGATGCGGCCGGGTATCGAGGAGATGCTGGCGACGCACGGCATCGAGTACTTCGTCGCCGACTCGCACCTGATCGCGGCGGCCGCGCCCGTCTTCCTCTATCGCGACTACGTTCCACGCTCGGCAACCGTACCCGTGTCGGCGACACCGGAAGTCCGGGCGCCACGGCGCTCGCCGTATCACGCGTATCGCATCGCCTCTCGTGGCGGCACCGGCCATGCCGTCGCGTTCTTCCGCGATCCCCGGACGACCCTTCAGGTGTGGAGCCGCGAGCACGGCTATCCCGGCGACTACGCCTATCTCGAATTCCACAAGAAGCATCACCCGGGCGGGCTTCGCTTCTGGCGCATCACGGACAGTTCGGGCAATCTCGGCGCCAAGCAGGCGTACGACCCGGCCGAGGCCGCGCGCATGACGAGCATGCAGGCACGCCACTTCGTCGAGCTGGCGCGCGACACGGCGAGCAAGGCCGGCCAGGGCGCCGTCGTCTGCTCGCCGTACGACGCCGAGCTGTTCGGTCACTGGTGGTTCGAAGGGCCGACATGGCTGGAGCACATGGCGCGCGGGCTCCCGGCCGCCGGCGTGACGCCGATGACGCTGGGCGAGGCCCTGAACGCGATGCCACCGCGCGCGACCGTGTCGCTGCCGGAGGGGTCGTGGGGCGAAGGCGGCGATCATCGCGTGTGGCTCAACCCGGACACCGAGTGGACGTGGGACCGCGTGTACAGCGCCGAGGCGGAGTGGATCGACCTCCTCCAGCACGTCGATCAGGTCAAGCCGGAGGTCCGGCGCGTCATCAGCCAGGCCACGCGCGAGCTCCTGCTGCTGGAGGCGTCCGACTGGCAGTTCTTGATCACGACCTGGGCGGCTCGCGACTACGCCGAGCGACGGGTGGCCGAGCACTACGCCGAGTTCAAGCGCCTGGCCGAGATCGCGCGCACGCTCATCAACGGCGCGCCGCTCTCGGTGGAAGCCGCCGAGACGCTCCGTCGCCTCGAACGCGAGGACTTCTGCTTCCCTGACCTCGATCCCGCCTGGGCCAGGCCACCCGCCGATCGGTAAACGAGACATGCCCCGGCGGCCTCGCGTCCTCGCGATGATCATGGCCGGCGGGCGTGGCGAGCGGTTGCATCCGCTCACGCGCGACCGGTCGAAGCCCGCCGTGCCGTTCGGGGGCCGCTACCGGATCATCGACTTCGTCCTGTCCAACTTCGTCAACTCGGATCTGCTGTCGCTCTACGTCCTGGTGCAATACAAGTCGCAGTCGCTCATCGAGCACGTGCGCCTGGCCTGGCGCACCACCGGCATCGTCGGCGACTACTTCGTCACCGTCGTGCCACCCCAGATGCGAACGGGCGGCGGGTGGTACCGCGGCACCGCCGACGCCGTGCTCCAGAACCTGAACTTGATCGACGACTTCAATCCCGACGTGATCGCGATTTTCGGGGCCGACCACATCTACCGGATGGACATCGCGCAGATGCTGATCTTCCACCGCGAGTCGGGCGCCGACGTGACGGTGGCCGCGCGGCCGGTGCCGCTCACCGAGGCGTCCCAGTTCGGTGTGCTCGGCGTCGATCGCACGGGCCGTGTGGTCGAGTTCCAGGAAAAGCCGGAGCGCCCCAAGCCCTTGCCCGACAACGCTGATCGTGCGCTCGTGTCCATGGGCAACTATCTCTTCAGCCGCCAGGCGCTGGTCGAGGCGCTGGTGGACGACGCGCGACGGTCGACCGATCACGACTTCGGGCGCTCGATCATTCCCGAGCTCGTGCTCGAAGACCGGGTCTTCGGCTACGACTTCCAGACCAACGACGTGCCGGGCGTGAAGCCGTACGAGGAGCCCGGCTACTGGCGCGACGTGGGGACGATCGAGACGTACTGGCAGGCGCACATGGATCTGCTCGGTGAGTCGCCGCGTCTCGACCTCGACAATCACGACTGGCCCATCCGCACCGGCACCTATCCCGGCCCGCCCGCCCGCTTCCTCGGCTCCGACGTCGACAACGCCCACATCGCCGAGGGCTCGCTGGTGAAGCGGGCCACGATCCGCAACTCGATCCTCGGGCGGAGCGTGTGGGTGAACGAGGGCGCCGTGATCGAGGACTCGATCATCATGGACCACACCACGGTCGGCAAGGGCGCCCACATCAGGCGTGCCGTGGTCGATCGCTTCAACATCGTGCCCGCAGGCAGCGAGATCGGCCTCGATCCCGACACCGACCGGCGGCGCTGGCACGTGGACGGGTCGGGCATCGTCGTGATGCCACGCGGCGGTCGGCGCGAGTTCCTCCTCGGCCTCGACGAGCCCTGATGGCCGATCGTGCCGTTGCGATCCACGGGCACTTCTACCAGCCGCCCCGCGAGAACCCATGGCTGGAAGCGGTCGAGGTCCAGGACTCCGCCGCGCCGTATCACGACTGGAACGAGCGGGTGACGGCGGAATGCTACGCGCCCAACACCGCGGCCCGCCGCGTCGACAGCGCCAATCGGATCCTGGACATCGTCAACAACTTCGAGAAGATCTCCTTCAACGTCGGGCCGACGCTGATGACGTGGCTCGAGCGCCACGCCCCCGACGTGTACGCGCGGGTGCTCGACGCCGATCGCCTCTCGGCCCAGGGGCGCAACGGCCACGGCAACGCGATCGCACAGATCTACAACCACATGATCCTGCCGCTCGCCACCCGCCGCGACAAAGTCACGCAGACGCGGTGGGGCCTCGCCGACTTCCGTCATCGGTTTGGCCGCGAGCCGGAGGGCATGTGGTTGCCCGAGACCGCCGCCGACGACGAGTCGCTGGAGGTGTTGGCCGAGGCCGGCGTGAAGTTCACGATCCTGGCCCCCCACCAGGCCTGGCGCATCCGGCGCATCGGCGGTGACGGGTGGGAAGAGGTCCACGACCGCGTCGATCCGAGTCGTCCGTACCTCTGGTGCGGCCCGCGGGATCTGAGCCTCACGCTCTTCTTCTACGATGGTCCGATCTCGCGCGCGATCGCGTTCGAGAACGCCCTCGAGCGCGGCGAGGGCCTCGTCGACCGGTTGCGCAGCGGCTTCTCGGCCTCGCGTGACTGGGCCCAGCTCGTTCACTGCGCGACCGACGGCGAGTCCTACGGTCATCACAAGCGCTTCGGGGACATGGCGCTGGCCGCCGCCGTCCAGCAGGTCGAGGCCGAAAAGTTTGCGACGCTCACGAACTACGGCGCCTTCCTCGCCGCCCACCCACCGCGGTTCGAGGCCCAGATCCGCCAGGCCACGTCGTGGAGCTGCGCCCATGGTGTCGAGCGCTGGCGCCGGGACTGTGGCTGCCGTGTGCGCGGCGACTGGCAGCAGCGCTGGCGGGCGCCGCTGCGCGAGTCGCTCGATTGGCTCCGCGACCAGATCGATCTCTTCTACGAGGCCCGCGCCTCGGCGTGGCTGAAGGATCCGTGGGAGGCCCGCGACAGCTACGTCGACGTCGTGCTCGATCGGACGCCCCAGCGGCTGCACGCCTGGCTGGGGCGTCATCAGCGCGCGGCGCTCGACGACGCCGCGCACGTGGAGGTGCGGCGGCTGCTCGAGATGCAGCGCAACCGCATGCTCATGTACACCTCGTGCGGCTGGTTCTTCGACGAGCTGTCCGGGCTCGAGCCCGTGCAGATCCTCAAGTACGCCGCGATGGCCATCCAGTACCTGCGCGATCTCGGCGGCGGCGTGATCGAGCCGGAGTTCGTCCGCCGCCTGGAGGCCGCGCCGAGCAACGTCCGAGACTACGGCGACGGCGGTGAGGTCTACCGGCGACTCATCCAGCCGGCCGTGGTGGACTGGCGTCGCGTGATCGCCCACAACGCCATCACCGGGCTGCTCGCCGAGCAGCCCGACGAGGGACGCGTCTACGCGTGGCGGATCGACCGGGTCGAGGAGACGCGCGAGGCCTACTACGGCACCGCCATGCGGATCGGCCACGTGCGGACGACCTCGGAGATGACGGGCGACACCCGCGAGGCGATGTACGCGGTCGTCCACTTCGGCGGTCACGACTTCTCCTGCGGCATCCGCGCGTGGGACGACCAGGCTGCCTACGACAGCATGCGCGCCGACCTCCTCCGTCGCTACGCCCAGCACAGCATGGCCGACATGGTGCGCGGCCTCGACGAGTACTTCGCGCGCGAGATCTACGGGTTGCCCCACCTCTTCATCGAGCAGCGCCGCCGCGTGCTGGGCCAGGTCATCCAGGCCATGCAGGACAGGCACGAGGAGACGTACCTCCGTATCTGGGAAGAGAGTCGCAAGCTGATGCGCTATCTGCGTCAGGCGGAGGCGCCGATCCCCGAGGTCTTTCGCCTGACGGCCAAGCACGTGATCGAGAAGGCGATCATCGGCGACCTCCAGCGGACGCTCGAGCTCGGCGGCATCCCCGAGCGCGCCTTCGAGCTGGCCGACGAGGCCCAGATGCTCGGTATCACGCTCGACCTGACCCCGGGGCGCTTCGCCATGCGCGGCGCGACGGCGCGGGCGCTGCAGAATCTGAGCGCAGCGCCCACCGCCGAGCGCGTGGCCGCGACCATCGCGCTGATCACCGGGCTCCAGCGGCTGGGCGTTCGCTTCGGGCTCTGGCGGACGCAGAACGAGTTCTTCGAGCTGTGGCGCGAGCGGCCGCACGCGCGCCCGATCCTGCGCCCGCTGGCCGAGACGCTCGGGTTCGAGCTGGCGGACAAGGCGCGCGCATGACGCCGCCCCTGGCGACGTACCGCCTGCAGCTCGGCCCGACCCTGAGCTTCGACGACGCCGCCCGGCTGGCGCCCTATCTGGCCGCGCTCGGCATCAGTCATTGCTACGCCTCGCCCGTGTTCGAGACGAGCGCTCCCGACTCCACACACGGCTACGATGTGGCGGATCACTCCAGGTTTCGTGAGTCGCTGGGGGGCGAGCCTGGCTTTGCGCGGTTCGCCGACGCGCTGGCTCGCCACGGCCTCGAGCTGCTGATCGACATCGTCCCCAACCACATGGGCATCGCCGGTCATCGCAACGAGTGGTGGCTCGACGTGCTGGAGTTCGGTCAGAGCGCCGAGCACGCGCCCCACTTCGACATCGACTGGACACCCGTGAAGCGGGAGCTCGCCGGCAAAGTCCTGTTACCGATCCTCGCCGATCATTACGGCGCGGTCCTGGAGCGTGGCGAGCTCCGGCTGGAGCAGCTCGACGGCGCCTTCGTGATCCGCTATCACGAGACCCTGCTGCCGGTGTCGCCCTCGGCGTACGGCCGCATCCTGAGCCACCGCATCGAGGCGCTCCAGGCCGTGCTCGGCCCCGACGATCCCACGCTGGTCGAGCTGAAGGCGGTGACCACGTGGCTCGTCACGCTGCCGATCCGGCCCGAGAACGACCCCGAGGCGCTGGCAACTCGGCGCCGGCACCGCGATCTTGGCCGCCGACGGCTGGCCGCGTTGCTCGAGCGCTCGGCGCCGGTGCGCGGGTTCGTCGAGGAGAACGTCCGGCTCATCAACGGCACGCCTGGCGATCCGCGCAGCTTCGACCTGCTCGACACGCTGCTGGCCGACCAGGCGTATCGCGTCGCGTTCTGGCGCGTCTCGAGCGAGGAGATCAACTATCGGCGATTCTTCGACGTGGACCAGCTCGCCGCCATCCGCATGGAGCGCGCCGACGTGTTCGCCGAGACCCACGCGCTGGTGGCCCGGCTGCTCCGCGAGGGCGTCGTCACCGGGTTGCGCATCGACCATCCCGACGGCCTCTATGCGCCCGCGGAGTACTTCCGGCGCCTTCAAGAGCTGACCGGGCCCGTGTACGTGGTGGCCGAGAAGATCCTGGCCCCGAACGAACGATGGCCCGCGGCGTGGGCCGTCGCGGGCACGACCGGCTACGAGACGCTGAATCTGATCAACGGTATCTTCGTCGACCGCACGCAGGCCCGAGCCCTGGACCAGCTCTACCGTCGGCTCACCCACGAGACGGCCACGTTCTCCGAGATCGTGGACGAGTCCAAGCGCCTCATCATGGAAACCGTGATGGCGTCCGAGATCGCGATGCTCGCCCACCGGCTGAACATCATCTCCGAGCGGCATCGGTCGACGCGCGACTTCACGCTGGGCAGCCTCACCCGGGCCGTGCGCGAGATCATCGCCGCGTTCTCCGTCTACCGCACGTACGTGGGCGATGCTCCCGTACGCGAGGGACTGCCGCTCGGCTCGAGCGACGGCCCCGTCGGCCCGACCGAGCGTGATCAGGAGTACATCACGCGCGCGGTCGCCCTGGCCAGGCGCCGCACCGCGGCCACCGATGTCTCGGTCTTCGACTGGATCCAGGACATCCTGATGCTGCGCTTCCCGCCGTGGGCCGACGTCGAGCACCGGCGCGAGCGCCTCGACTGGGTGATGCGGTTCCAGCAAACCACGGGACAGGTCACGGCCAAGGGCTACGAGGACACCGCGCTCTACCGGTATCACCGGCTGATTTCCCTCAACGACGTCGGTGGCGATCCGGGCCGCTTCGGCACTCCACTCACCGAGTTCCACGCCGCCATGGTGGCCCGCCAGAAGACGTGCCCGGACAGCCTCACCGCCACCTCGACCCACGACACCAAGCGCAGCGAGGACGTCCGCGCCCGCATCAACGTGCTGAGCGAGATCCCGCAGGAGTGGCGTCGGCGCGTCGGCCGCTGGCAGCGCCTGAATCGCCGGCACCGGATCGTCGTCGACGGCACGCCCGCGCCCGACCCGAACGAGGAGTCCCTGCTCTACCAGACGCTCGTCGGGGCCTGGCCGATCTCAACCGAGCGGTTGCGCGAGTACGCGCTCAAGGCGATGCACGAGGCGAAGGTCCACACGAGCTGGATCAACCCGAATCCGAAGTACGACGAAGCGATCGCGGCCTTCGTCGAGGCGATCCTGGAGCCTCGGCGCTCCCGCGAGTTCCTGCGGGACCTGACGGCCTTCGCGGCCCGTGTGGCCTGGTTCGGTGCGCTCAACTCGCTGGCTCAGACCCTCGTCAAGGTCACCGCGCCCGGTGTTCCCGATTTCTATCAGGGCAGCGAGCTGTGGGACCTGAGCCTGGTCGATCCCGACAACCGCCGCCCCGTGGACTGGGCGCTGCGCGAGCGGCTGCTCGACGGCCTCGCGACGCAGAGCCGGCTCGAACGAGCCGGACTGGCCCGTGATCTCGTGAAGTCGTGGGAGGACGGTCGCGTCAAGCTCTACGTGATCCAGGAAGCGCTCGCCACACGACGGAGCCACCAGGCACTCTTCCAGCGCGGCGACTACGTGCCGCTCGAGGTCTCCGGGGGCCTCGACGACCACGTGTGCGCGTTCGCGCGGGTGGTACCCGCTGACGCAGCCATCGTCGTCGTGCCGCGGCTCCTCGCTCGTCGCGGTGTGGAGACCCCGCTGTTCGGCCGGTCGTACTGGGAAGACACGCGGGTGGCCACCGGCGCTGGCCTCGACGGCCGGTTCACCAACGTGTTCACCGGTGCGACGGTGAGCGTGAACGACGGCATTCTCTCGGTGGCGGATGCGCTGGCGGACTTTCCCGTGGCGCTGCTGACCCGGGCGGCCTGATGGCCATCGCCACCAATCCGTTCGTGTTCATCGGCTGCGTCGAGCTCCGCCAGGCTCTCGACCGGCACGCGCTCGACGAGCGCGAGCTGATGGACCGCTTGGAGGACGTCCCGGCCGGCTCGATCTTCTATCACACGCACGGGTACTTCCTGCGGCACCGCCCGATGACCACGGCGTACGGCAACGACTTCGCCCGGTGGGCGGCGGTGGAGGTGCGTGATCAGGCGCTCGCCGAGCGGCTCGCCGTCGTCGATCCGTTCGCGTTCCGCGATCTCGAAAGCCTCCGCGAGGAGCTGGTGACCATCGTCAGTGACCACCTGCGCGGCTTGACCGCCGTGCCGCGAGCCGAGCCGAGCGGCGCGTTCCACTTCCAGCAGTCACACATCGTCACCGTCGAGCTGGGGCCCCGCGCCAACACGCTGGCCGAGTTTCGCGACGGCCTGGCCGGCGTCGACGCCAGCGCGATCTACTTCCACATGGTGGAGGCTCGCGCGAGGCTCGGCCGACCGTCCGGCGATTTCGCCGAGTGGATGCGCATGTCGCTGGGCCTCGACGCTCTGGCCCAACGCATCGAGCGCATCGACACGTTCATGACGAGCCTCGAGCGCGTCCGCGCTCGCGTCCTCGGGCTGGTGGACCAGGCCCTGGAGACGCACGCCGCATGATGCGGCTGGACGACTACCGTCACGTGGCGCCGCCCGGGGTCGTGGACATCATCCAGCGCCTGAGCGACCGTGTGCGCGACCGGCGGATCTTGCACCTGTCCGGCGGCCGCTTCGGCGAAGGCCCCGCCGAGATGCTGAGCACGTCGGTGCCGCTGTTCCAGGACCTCGGTCTCGACACGCGCTGGGAGATCACGGGCGGCGACGCCACGTTCTACACCACCGCGTCCGCCTTGCGGGCGGCGCTGGAAGGCGCCGAGCGGGTGCTGGCCGACGAGGCCCTGGCCCACTACGTCGAGATGAATCGGATCAACGCCAAGAAGCTGCGCCTCGACGCCGACCTGGTCGTCGTCCACGACGTGCAGCCCGCGCCGCTGGTCGGGCATCGCGGCGAGGGGCGCTGGGTCTGGCGCTGCCACTTCGACGCGTCGCACGCGCAACGTCGCGTGTGGTCCTCCTTCCGTCAGATCATCAACCAGTACGACGCCGCGGTCTTCTCGTTGCCCGAGTTCGGCCGCCGGCTGAGCGTCCCGCAGTACGTGATCAATCCGGCCATCGATCCGCTCTCGGAGAAGAACCGGGAGATCGGGCCGCGCGAGGTCACGACCATCCTCGGCGCGCTGCGCGTGGCCCAGGACAAGGCCCTGCTGCTCCAGGTCGGCGCCTTCAGCCGGGCTCAGGATCCCGTCGGCGTCGTGAACGCGTACCGGCTCGTCAAGAAGCATTACGACGTCCGTCTCGTCCTGGCTGGCACCGCCGGTGACGATCGCGAGAGCCTCGAGGTCCTGGCCGACCTGCGCCAGGCCGCGCATCACGATCCGGACATCGTCGTGCTCGAGCTGCCGCCGGAGGCCCACCTGCAGATCAACGCGCTCCAGCGCGCGGCCACGATCGTGCTGCAGAAGTCGGTGCGGGTCGGCTTCCAGCTCACCGCGGCCGAGGCGATGTGGAAGGGGAAGCCCGTCATCGCCGGCGTCGGCGGCGGCCTCAGCCAGCAGGTGATCAACGACGTGACCGGCTACGTCGTCCACTCGGTCGAAGGGGCGGCCTTCCGCACCCGTCACCTGCTCAACAACCCCGAGCTCATCGCGCGGATGGGCGCCGCCGGCCGCGAGCACGTGCGCCGGGCGTTCCTCGTCACCCGCCACCTCATGGAGTCGCTCGCGCTCCTCGCCCACCTGACGGGATGAATCCACCGTTCGGGCCGGCCTGGCGCGCCCGGGTACCATGACTGACGTGGCCGTCGACACAGATCCGGCGGGAAGCGTCGCGACGGTGGACGACGACGTCCAGAGACTCGGGTCGCGCCCGATCGTTCTCGCCCTCCTCACGTACAACAACGCGGCGACGGTGCCCGGCATCGCCCAGACGGGCTATCGCGGATTGAGTCGGGCGTTTCCCGACGTTCCGCTGGCGATCGTGAACGCCGACTCCGGGTCCTCGGACGGCACGACCGAGCGCCTCGTCGCACTCGGCCTGCCCGTCACGCTCGGCCGTCACGAGTCGCCGCTCCACGAGCTCACCGCCGTGCCGTTCCACGGCGTGCCCGGGCGAGGCCTCGCGCTGCAGCTCGCGCTTCAAACGACGCGACGCCTCGGCGCGCGCGCGATCGTCCTGCTCGAGGCCGACGTGACCTCGGTGACGGAGGACTGGCTCGACCGTCTGGCCCGTCCCGTGTGGGAGGACAACGCCGACCTGGTGCTGCCCGCCTACGCGCGGCACCGGTACGACGGCACCATCACCAATCTCCTCCTCGCGCCGCTCGTCCGCGCCCTCTACGGCCGTCGGCTGCGACAGCCCCTCGCCGGCGCCCTCGCCATGTCGGGGCGGCTGGTGGAGCATCTCCTCCTTCACCCGGGCTGGCGGTGGGCCGGCCGCGACCTCGCGGACCTGTGGATCATCGGGACCGCCATCGCCGACGGATTCGCCGTGTGGGAGGCGTGGCTGGGGCCTCGGCGCGTGGAATCGCGGACGCGCACGACAGATCTGCCCACCATGGTGGCGCAGACGCTCGGGGGCGTCTTCGCGCTGATGGAACGCCACGCCGACCTGTGGCGACAGGTTCAGGGCAGCGAACCCGTCCCGGCCATCGGCATTGGGACGGCGCTCGAAACGGAGACGCTCGAGATCGACGTCGAGCGTCTGGTCGGCGCCTTCCGTCTCGGCGTGCGCGATCTGGCGGGGATCTGGGAGCACATCCTGGCGCCCGAGACCCTCGGCGACATCCTGAGCCTCGACGTGGGTGACGCCGGCCGCTTCAGATTTCCCGACGAGCTGTGGGCGCGCGCTGTGTACGATTTCGCGCTGGGCCATCACTACAGCGTCGTTCACCGCGATCACCTGTTGCGTTCCCTGGTTCCGCTCTACCTGGGGCGCACCGCCGCCTTCGTGGCCACAACGCGCCGGGCCGATGCCGCCGCCACCGACGCCGCGCTCGAGGCCGTGGGCGCGGCGTTCGAGCGACAGAAGCGTTATCTCGTCGAGCGATGGTAGCGGCAACGGTCGCGGCTGACATGACTCGGGAGCCCTGAGTGGGGAGCGACCTCCGGCGCACCGTCATCATCGAGAACGTGGCTCCCACCGTCGACGGCGGCCGCTACGCCGTCAAGCGTGAGGTTGGCGATGTCGTCGAGGTGGAGGCCGACATCTTCAAGGAAGGCCATGACGTCATCGTCGCCGTCCTGAAGTACCGGCGGGCGAGGGAGGCGGCCTGGCGCGAAGCGCCGATGAGCTTCGTCGACAACGATCGCTGGCGGGGCCGGTTCACGCTCGACGCCGTCGACCGCTGGCAGTTCACGATCGAGGCGATGGCCGATCCGTTCCGCTCGTGGCTCGTCGACCTCGCCAAGCGCGTGGACGCGGGCCAGGACGTCGCGAGCGAGCTGCTCGAAGGCGCCGCCCTCGTCCGGGCTGCCGCCGACCGTGCGAGCGGCTCCGACGCGTCAGCGCTGCGCGAGTACGCCGGTCGTCTCGCCCGTGGTGATCGCCCGGCCGACGCCGTCGCCACGGCCCGTGAGGAACGGCTCGGCGCGCTGATGCGTCGCCATCTCGATCGCAGCGATGCGACGTCGGCCGAGCGCGAGTTCGACGTCGTCGCCGACCCGGAACGGGCGCGCTACGCGGCCTGGTACGAGCTCTTCCCGCGCTCCGGCGTCCCCGGCCGCCACGCCACGTTCAAGGATGCCGAGGCGATGCTCGAGCGGGCGGCCTCGCTCGGCTTCGACGTCGTGTACCTGCCTCCGATCCACCCGGTCGGCCTGACCCACCGCAAGGGCCGCAACAACACGCTGACGGCGCAGCCCGGTGATCCCGGCAGCGTGTGGGCCATCGGTGGCGCGGACGGCGGCCACACGGCGGTGAATCCCGAGCTGGGAACGCTGGCCGACTTCGATCGATTCGTCGCGCGGGCGCGCCAGCTTCGCCTCGAGGTCGCGCTGGACTTCGCCATCCAGTGCTCGCCGGACCATCCCTACGTCCGGGAGCATCCCGAGTGGTTCTTCAAGCGGCCGGACGGCACCATCAAGTACGCCGAGAACCCGCCGAAGAAGTATCAGGACGTCTACCCGGTGAACTTTTACGTCGAGGACCCACGGCCGCTCTGGGACGAGATGAAGCGCATCGTCGATTTCTGGATCGGCCGCGGCGTGACGACGTTCCGCGTGGACAACCCCCATACCAAACCGGTCCGGTTCTGGGAATGGCTCATCCGGGCGGTGAAGGACGAGCATCCCGAAGTCATTTTCCTGGCCGAGGCGTTCACGCGGCCGAAGATGATGAAGGTGCTCGCCAAGGTCGGCTTCACGCAGTCGTACACGTACTTCACGTGGCGGAATCACAAGCAGGAGCTGATCGAGTACTTCAAGGAGATCACCTCGCCGCCGGTGAGCGACTACTTCCGCGGCAACCTGTGGCCGAACACGCCGGATATCCTGCACGAGACGCTGGTCAAAGGCGGTCGTCCCGCATTCCGCATGCGGCTCGTGATGGCGGCGACGCTCTCGTCGGTGTACGGGATGTATTCCGGCTACGAGCTCTGCGAGAACGTGCCCTACGCCGAGGGCTCCGAGGAGTACCTGAATTCCGAGAAGTACGAGCTCAAGGTCCGCGACTGGAACGCCCCCGGGAACATCAACGACCTCGTGGCGACGATGAATCGCCTCCGGCGAGAGCACCCGGCCCTGCAGCGTTATTCGAACCTCCGCTTCTACCCGTCCGACGATCCGAACATCCTCTTCTACGGGAAGATGACGCCCGACAAGAGCGACGTGGTCTTCGTCGCCGTGAACCTCGATCCGTTCGCGACCCACTCGGCGTTGGTGGAGTTGCCTCTCGGTGAGCTCGGGATCGGCGCTGACCAGGCCTATCGCGTGCACGAGCGTCTGACCGACGCCTGGCAGCTCTGGCGAGGCCGTGGCGGCCGCGTCACCCTCGATCCCCAGCGCGAGCCGGCCGCGATCTTCTCGCTCCACCGCTGACGCGCGCTCGCCTCACACGTCTGGCCGGCGCGCGACGCCGTCTCAACGTCGGCCGGCAGGCCGACGCCGAGCGAAACGAATTCCGAGGAGGACGTGACTCGCGATGACGATCGGCACGAGCCACGTCAGCAAGAGGTTCAAGGGCAGACGGAGGAGTGCCTGCATCGAGTCCGGCGCCGTGAGGGCGAGCCGCGCTGCGGTCGCCACGACGAAGGCGATGTCGATGAGCCCGAGGACGTTCCAGATCGAGTAGGCCCACCATCCGCCGAAACCCTGGTGGCTCGCCACCCCACGATGAGCCCCAGCGCCAGCGTCGCCACCGCAATGTCTCCCCAGCCTCCGGGAACCGCAAAATCGAACGGCAGCTCTCCGCGGCCATAGAGGACCAGGAAGTACACGCCGACGAAGCGCGTGAGGTGGAAGCCGACGAGCAGCCGTTCATCGACGGTCATCAGCCAGGTGCGCAGGGTGGGCCTGGCGAGGCCGAGGACGACGGCCAGGACGGTGAGCCCCAACAGCACGACCTGGGGCGCCGGCGGCCTGAGAGCTCGAAGGACGCCCGTCGCGCCGAGAGCCGTCGCCGCAACCAGCCAGGCGAGGACGGCCAGGACGACGGTCGTGGTTCGAGAGCCTTCGTGACTCGTCATCGCGTGCAGCGTAGGCTGCTCCCACGCCACCGGCAAGGTGACCGACGATGTAAGCTTTGTCTCGAGGGGCGATGCCCAACGACTGGTACAAGGACGCCATCTTCTACGAGGTCCACGTCAAGGCGTTCAGCGACGCGGACGGGAACGGCATCGGAGACTTCGCCGGGCTGACCCAGCGCCTGGACTACGTGCGGGACCTCGGCGTCGACTGCCTGTGGATCCTGCCCATGTACCCGTCGCCCCTGCGCGACGACGGCTACGACATCGCCGACTTCTACGGCATCCATCCCGCCTACGGCACCGTCGAGGACTTCCAGCGATTTCTCGACGCGGCCCACGCCCGCGGCCTGCGCGTCATCGCCGATCTGGTCATGAATCACACGTCCGACCAGCATCCGTGGTTCCAGTCCTCCCGGGTCGAGCCGACCGGCGCCTACGGCGACCACTACGTGTGGAGCCCCACCGACCGCCGCTACCAGGACGCGCGCATCATCTTCATCGACACCGAGAAGTCGAACTGGACCCACGACCCCGTGCGCCACGAGTATTACTGGCACCGCTTCTTCTCCCACCAGCCCGACCTCAACTACGACAACCCCACCGTGCGCAAGGCCATGCTCGACGTGATGCGCTTCTGGCTCGATCGGGGACTGGACGGCTTCCGCTGCGACGCGGTGCCCTACCTGGTCGAGCGCGAGGGAACGATCTGCGAGAACCTCCCCGAGACCCACGACATCCTCAAGGAGTTTCGCCGCGTCATCGACAGCGAGTACGGCGGGGACCGTGTGCTCCTGGCCGAGGCCAACCAGTGGCCGGAGGACGTACGGCCCTACTTCGGTGACGGCGACGAGTTCCACATGGCCTTCCATTTTCCCTTGATGCCGCGCCTCTACATGTCGATCCGGCGGGAGGAGCGGCTGCCGCTCGTCGACATCTACACGCACACGCCCCCCATCCCGCCCGCCTGCCAGTGGTGCATCTTCCTGCGCAATCACGACGAGCTCACGCTCGAGATGGTGACGAGCGAGGAGCGTGATTACATGTACTACGCGTACGCGCAGGATCCCCAGGCCAAGCTCAACCTGGGCATCCGCCGGCGCCTGGCCCCTCTGATGGACAACGACCGCCGGCGCATCGAGCTCCTCAACTGTCTGCTCTTCACGCTGCCGGGCAGCCCGGTCCTCTACTACGGCGACGAGATCGGCATGGGCGACAACATCCATCTGGGCGACCGGGACGGCGTGCGCACCCCCATGCAGTGGACACGGGACCGCAACGCCGGGTTCTCGACGGCCGACGAGGGCCGGCTCTACCTGCCGGTCATCGCCGACCCCGTCTACGGCTACCAGGCGGTCAACGTGGAGGCGCAGACCAAGCAGCCGACCTCGCTGCTCAACACGATGAAGCAGCTCATCGCGGTGCGGAAGCGCAGCCGCGCCTTCGGGCGGGGCACGATCGAGTTCCTCCACCCCGTCAACCCGAGCGTGCTCGCCTTCATCCGCGAGCACGGTGAGGAGACCGTCCTCGTCGTCGCGAATCTCTCGGGGCGCTCGCAACCGGTGAGCCTCGACCTCGCGCGCTACCGTGGCGCCGTCCCGATGGAGCTGCTCGGCGAGACGCGCTTCCCCCCGGTGGGTGACACCCCGTACTTCCTCTCCCTGGGGCCGCACGGGTTCTACTGGTTCCGGCTGGAGCCGCGTGAGCGCCGCCCGCAGCGCTATGGCATCGAAGACGCCGCCATCTGAACGTCTCGCCGAGTGGCTCGGCCACCAGCGTTGGTTCGCCACGAAGACGCGACGGATCGAGAGCGTCACGATCATGGACGTGCTGCCCCTGGCGTCGGCGGCCATCGCCATCGCGGGCGTGGGTCTCGGCGGCGGCGCCGTCGATCGCTACGTCGTGGCGCTCGGCCGTGGGGCGCGGGCGGCGGCCGTCGAGATCACCGACGGCTTCGACGATCCGCTGTTCTGCCGTGCCCTGCTCAACGTCATCGGCGACGGCCAGCGCGTCGACGGGGAGTCGGGCGCCCTCGAGGGAGTACGCACGGCCGCCTTCCCGGCATCACTCGCGCCGGGGCTCGCCGCCCGCCGCATCGGCGGGGAGCAAAGCAACACCTCGGTCGTCTTCGGCGACGTCGCGATCATGAAGACGTTCCGGCGGCTCGCCGATGGTATCAATCCCGAGGCCGAGATGACGCGGTTCCTCACCGAGCACGCGCGCTTCGCCCATGCTCCCCGCCTCTTCGGTCAGCTCGAGTACCGGCGTCGCGACGGCAGCACCGCCACCCTCGCCGTCGTGCAGGAGCTCGTCCCGGGTGCGCGCGACGGCTGGGAATGGCTGCTCGACGAGCTGCGCGCGGGACGAGCGGCGCTCGACGCGATCGGACGTCTCGGTGAGGTGACGGGCCGTCTCCACCAGGCGCTCGCCGGAGGGGCGGATCACCCGGACTTCGCGCCGGAGCCCATCACCGACGCCGACCTCAGGGCATGGGATGCGGCGGTCCGCGATCAGGTCGAGCGTGCGCACACCGCCCTCGGCGATTCGCGAGGCGGACTGCGCGTGCCGGATCTCATCGAGGCGCTCGCCGGGCTCCGCGGTGTGCAGAAGACCCGTCACCACGGCGACCTGCACTTCGGTCAGACGCTCCGCCGCGCCGACGGCGATTGGATGATCATCGACTTCGAGGGCGAGCCGCTCCGTCCACTCGCCGAGCGGCGGCGCAAGCACACCCCGCTGCGCGATGTCGCGGGAATCGTCCGCTCGCTCGCGTACGCGGCCGCCAGCGCTCAACCCGCTGGCGGCGAGGCATGGCTCGACCGGTGGCAACGCGACGCGGTGGACGCATTTCTCAGCGGCTACCGTGCGGTGACGATCGGCGCTCGGTTCACGCCGACGAACGAGACGGCGTTCCGTCGCGCGCTGGCGGTGTTCGAGATCGAGAAGGCCGCGTACGAGATCGTGTACGAAGCCAACAACCGGCCGGACTGGATCGCCATCCCGAAGCGTGGCCTCGTCAGCGCTGCGGAGCGGCTTGGCCTCCGTTGGTCTGGGGCAGCGTGAACACCATCGCCTGCACTTCCCAGCCGTCCTTGTCGAAATAGACGAGCAGCCCGGACTCGTAGAAGAACGCCGGCGGCTGGCCCGCCGGCGCGGCGCCGGAGGGGCGACCCCAGCCATCGACGATCGCCGGTCGGGTGAAGATGCCGGGGTGCGGCTCAAGCTTGAACGATCGCACGACGTCGGCGCGAAAGCCCGCTGGCCCGGCGAGTCCGAAATCGACCGTCATCCGGAACATCCCGGTCGGCGCCTGGTCGCCCTCGTACACCCACTGCGCGGAGTCGAACCGGTCGACCTTCTGCGTCGTGGCACGGGTGGGATCGCCATGGCGGGCCCGAACGGTCTCCTTGGTGCTCTCGCCGGGGATGACACCGCCCCAGTCGGCGGCGCCGACGGCGCCGGCACCGACGACGAGGACCCCGAGCAGCACCGTGAGCGCCAGGCCGCGCATCAGAATCCGAACGCGATGCCGTCGCCGCGCGGATCGGCGCCGCCCATGAGGGTGCCGTCACGCAGGACGATGCCCTGGGCGTGCCCGGCCTTGTAGAACAAATCCGGCGCCGCTTTCACGCTGTGACCTTTCTTCGCCAGGCCGCTGAGCGCGCGCGGGCCGACCCGACGCTCCATGTGAATCGTGTCCGCCGCCTCCCCGGGCAGGAACGCGCCGATCAGGAAGCGCGGGCGCTCGATAGCCTCCTGCATGTCGAGGCCGTAGTCCAGCAGGTTGGTGAGGACCTGGGCGTGGAACATCGCCTGGCCGTTGCCACCCATCGACGAGAAGCCGACGATCGGTTGCTCGTCCCGCGTCACGATCGACGCGATCAGGGTGTGGAACGGGCGCTTGCGTGCGGCGAAGACGCTCGGATGTCCGGGTTCCACCGTGAAATGGCGGCCGCGGTTCTGCAGCACGACGCCCGTGCCGGGCGGCACCACTCCGGAGCCGAAGGCGTTGAAGAGGCTCTGGATGACCGCGATCATGTTGCCGCGACCGTCGGCCACGACGAATCCCGTGGTGTCGCCGTCGGGTTTGCCGGCGCGGTACGTGCCCGCCTTCTTGGGGTCGAAGTCCTTGCGCCGTGTCGCCGCGTACTCCTTGTCGAGCAAGGACGAGACAGGAACGCGGGCGTGGGCCGGATCTCCGATCCACCGGTCGCGATCGGCATAGGCGAGCTTCACCATCTCAATGAGCAGGTGCAGGTGCTCCACCGAGTGCAGCGCGTGGTGCGCCGGGGGAAACCCCTCGAGTAGATTGAAGGTGAGCAGCGCGGCCAGGCCCTGCGTCGGCGGCGGCGTCTGATAGATGGTGTTGCCGCGATACGTCGTGGTGATCGGCTCGCCCCATTCACCGGTGTGGGCCGCGAGATCCTGGGGCGTCAAGAACCCCTCGGCCTCCATTCGGGCGGCGATCGCCTCGCCGACGCGACCGGTATAGAAGAGGTCGGCGCCGTCAGCGGCGAGGTCGCGCAACGAGCGGGCGAGATCCGGCTGACAGAACACCTCGCCGATCTCGGGCACGCGTCCGTTCGGTTTGAAGATGCGGTGCCACTCCGGATCGGGATTCGCCGGCGCCAGCTCCGCGATGGCCTGACTCACCATCGAGGTCATCGGGAAGCCGTGCTCTGCGTAGTGGGTCGCCGGCCGCAGCAGCTCCCAGAGCGACCGCGTCCCGAAGCGCTCGAGCAGCATCGCCCACGCGCGCGTGCAGCCGGGCACGCTGACCGTCGCTGGTCCGAGCGTCGGAAGCGTCGCGAGCCCTCGGCGCTTCAGCTCGTCCAGGCCGGCCCGTGAGCCCGACCGCCCGGCGCCGTTCAGGAAATGCACGCGCCGCGTGGCTGCGTCGTAGTAGAGGCAGAAGAGGTCGCCGCCCACGCCGCAGCTGTTCGGCTGCGTGACGGCGAGCACGGCGTTGACGGCAACGGCGGCATCGACCACGGTCCCGCCCGATCTCAGCACGTCCACGCCCGTCAGGGTGGCGAGCGGATGGGCGGCGGCGACGAGGCCGCCGCGTCCGAGCGCAACCGGACGCCGCGAGTAACCGATCTGGGGCACGCTCAACCTCCCGCGAAGAGTCGCGTGATCTCGTCCTGAGAGAAGACCGGCAGGGGCCGCTCGGCGTTCCCGTCGATAAGCATAACGCCCTTGGCCCGGGGGACCACCTGCCCGATGTAGTGACAATCGATCGATTCGCGGGCCAGCGCGTGGATGACGATGCCCGCGTCCGCGGGCGCCAGCGTCATCACGAGGCAGCCCGAGGCCAGCGTACCGAGCGGGTCGAGCCCGAACACCCGGCACAGCTCGACGCCTTCGGGCAGTTTCACGATGCGATCGGCGTCGATGCGGAGCCCGACACCGGCGGCGTCCGCCAGCTCCCAGAGCGCCGTCGCCAGCCCGCCCTCGGTCGGGTCGTGCATGGCGTGCACGCGGGCCAGCTCACAGGCGATCTCAGCCTCCGGCACCACGCTGATGCCGGGCGTGCGGAGGAAATGCCTGGCCTTGCGAATGACGGCCGGGCGGACGCCGCGCTCGAGCAGCATCGCCTCGCGCTCACGCGCGATGATCGCGGCACCTTCGAGCGGAATGCCCTTGGTCATGACGATCGCATCGCCGACCTGCGCACCACCCGTCGTCACCAGTCGCTCTTTCTCGACCTCGCCCAGCATGGTGCCGGCCACGATCGGGCGATCGAGGCCATGGGTGACCTCGGTGTGACCACCGACCAGCGCGACGCCGAGCGCCTCGCAGGCCTCGGTGAGCTGCTCGAACATCGTCGTGACCGACACCTCGGTGGTGGCGCCTTCGGGCAGCAAGAGCGTGGCCAGGAACCAGCGCGGGCGCGCCCCGCGCACGGCGATGTCGTTGGCGTTCACCTGCAGCGCGTACCAGGCGGCGTCATCGCTGGCGAACGTGATCGGATCAGAGGTCGCGACGAGGCAGCGCTCACCGAGGTCGATGACGGCGGCGTCCTCGCCCACGCGCGGGCCCATCAGCACGCGCTCGTCCTTCACGGGATGACGATCGAAGAGTCCCTGGAGAAACGAAGCACGTAGCTTGCCGACAGGTAGGCAACTCATAAGGCGCCGGGTAGTATACCGCCGTGGATCGCACCCCCGTCGTGGTCGAGTGCGTTCCCAACGTGAGTGAGGGGCGCGACGCCACCGTCGTGCAGCGGCTCGCGATGTCCATCCGCCAGGCCGGGGCCCGTCTCGCGAACGTCCATCTCGATCCCGATCACCATCGGTCGGTCTTCTCGTTTCTCGGCGGGCCAGACGTCGTGCACACGGCCGCACAAGCGCTGGCCGACAACGCGTTGGCCATCGTGGACCTTCGCAACCATCACGGCAGTCATCCACGGATCGGCGCCCTCGACGTGCTGCCCTTCGTCCCGATCAGCGGCCTCACGATGGATCACGTGGTGGCCCTCGCCCACGACGTGGGCCGGGCACTCGCCGAGCGGCACGAGCTTCCCGTCTATTTCTACGGCTTCGCGGCACTGCGTGATCACCACCGCCGCCTTCCCGACGCCCGCCGCGGCGGCTACGAAGCGCTGGCCGCGCGTCTGGCGACGCCCGACGGTGAGCCCGACGCCGGACCGCCGCGGTTCGACCCCCGTCGAGGCGCCATCCTCGTGGGCGCGCGTAACGTCCTCGTCGCGTACAACGTCTGGCTCGAGTCGACGAAGCTCGAGGTGGCCGGCGCCATCGCCCGAACGATCCGCGAGGCGACCGGTGGCTTGCCTGCCGTTCAAGCGCTGGGCATGCCACTCACGAGCCGCGGCGTCGTCCAGGTCTCGATGAACCTCCTCGACTATCGCGTGACGTCGATCCCGGTCGCCTTCGATGCCGTCGAGCGCGAAGCCCAGCGTCGTGGCGTTGCGATCCGGCGGGGCGAACTGGTCGGGCTGGCGCCACGCGCCGCCTTCGCGGGGCGCACGCCCTCGAGCGTCGGGCTCTCGGACTTCACCGACGACCTCTATCTCGACACGCACCTCACCGCGACGTTAGGGGGCGAGTAGCTTCAGGACATCCGCGGTGAGATCGTAGAGCTGCGCGCAGCCGGAAGCGCCGCCGATGAGGGGCCCGAGGCGCTTGCGCAACCCGTCATCGGCGATCTCACCGACGAGCGTATTGATCCGGCGCTGCGGCTCGGAGCAGATCCCCATGTACGGGAGCTTCGGCGTGACGTGCTCGGCGCGGAGCACGCGTCCGGTGGCCGCGTCGAGCTCGTAGGTGATCTCGAAGCCGTGGACGTTGTCGTGCATCGAGTGGAAGAGCACCAGGCGGCCGTCGAGGCTCGTGAGCCGCGCCACCTTCCGCCTGACGAAGACACGTTGCTGGCCCCGGCGTGGGCTGTAGAGGTCGGGCTGCATCGGCGTCGCGATCGGCCGTGTGCCGAAGAGCGAGCGCCCGGCCGCGCTGTAAGTGAAGCACGAGTCCGGCAGGTCGATCCACCCCGTGGTGTCGAGCTCCCAACAGTCGAGCGCGTCGCCACTGGCCGCCCGCTCCGCCTGATCGCGCGGGAGCTTGGCCACCTGGCGCGCCAGGCGAGCAACCTCGATCGCCGCATCGACGACGAAGGCGGCGCCTGCGCCATTGCCGACCGCCTCGGCCACACGACGCGTGAAGCCCGCGATCATTCGAGCCCCGCACAGTGAGGCGATTCCAGCGCCGACCGATGCCACGTCACCACCCAGGACTCGGCAGGAGGCATGGCGGATCTCGTAGGTTGGTGACGTCGTCGTCACCGCCCGCAATTCGATCTGACGGTCGGCGTCGGTGAGACGCACCGTGTGGGCGAGCGCGTCACCGTCGGCGTCGTCGGTCCAGCCCTCCATGGTGCGCTCGTAGCTGGCGCGACCGCGGAGCACGGCCGGCTGGATCACCAGTTACCTCGCGCTGCCCGCCATGTCGCTCTTGCCGCCCGCGAGATACTTCTCGGGCTCGCGGTCGAACTTCTGCTTGCAGCCCACCGCGCAGAAGTAATAGGCCTGACCCTTGTAGCTCGATTGCGCCGCCGCCTTGGCGGGCTCGACGGTCATCTTGCAGACGGGATCAACCGCCATCGTGGTCCCTCCTTCAGGGACGCTGGGCGCCATCGTCTGGTCATGCCGGCCGCCAGCGCTTCAAACGCAGACTGTTGGTGACGACCGACACGGACGAGAACGCCATCGCCGCACCGGCCAGGATCGGGGACAGCAGCACGCCGGCAAGCGGATAGAGCACACCGGCGGCGACCGGAATGAGCAGGATGTTGTAGCCGAACGCCCAGCCCAGGTTCTGCTTGACGATCTGGATCGTTCGCCGCGAAAGCTCGAGGGCGACCACCACGCCCGCGACGTCGCTGCGCATCAGCGTGACGTCGGCGGCTTCGATCGCGACGTCGGTGCCCGAGCCCATCACGATCCCGACGTCGGCCTGGGTGAGTGCCGGGGCGTCGTTGATACCGTCGCCGACCATCGCGACGCGATGACCTCCCTCCTGCAGCCGCTTGATCTCACCGGCTTTGTCCGCGGGCAGCACCTCGGCCAGCACGCGCTCGATGCCGGCCTCTCGCGCGATGGCCTCCGCGGTGCGGCGGTTGTCGCCGCTGAGCATGGCGACGGCGAGGCCCATCTCGCGCAGTCGGCGGATGGTGGCGGCGGCGTCCGGCTTGAGCACGTCGGCCACGGCGATGAGGGCGAGCAACCGGCCGGCGAACGCGAGAAAGACCACCGTCTTGCCCTGGGCTTGCAGCGCGATGGCGCGATCGGCCAGCAGGCTCACGTCGATCCCGCGCTCGTTCATCATCGTCTCGTTACCGAGAAGGATCCGCCCGTCCGGCGCCATGGTGTCGATGCCCTGACCGGGCACCGCGGTGAACTCGCCCACGGGTGGCAGCGCGAGTCCACGCTCCTTGGCGAGGCGAACGATCGCCTCGCCGAGCGGATGCTCCGAGGCCTGCTCGGCCCCGGCGGCCACCGCCAGCGCGTCGTCTTCACCGACGCCCGGGACGGTCACGATATCCGTCACCTCGGGCCGGCCGACGGTGAGCGTGCCCGTCTTGTCGAAGACGATCGTGTCCACGCGATGGAGCACCTCGAGCGCGGTGGCGCTCTTGATGAGAACCCCGTGCTCCGCTCCCTTACCGGTCCCGACCATGATGGCGGTCGGCGTGGCCAGGCCCATCGCGCACGGGCAGGCGATGACGAGCACCGCCACCGCCGTCGTCAGCGCCATCGGCAGTCGCGGCTCCGGCCCGAATGCGAGCCAGGCGAGACACGTCGCACCAGCGATGACGAGCACGATCGGCACGAAGACCGCGGCGACCCGGTCGGCCAGCCGCTGAATGGGGGCACGCGAGGCCTGCGCGTCTTCGACGAGTCGCACGATGCGCGCCAGCGTCGTCTCGCTGCCCACGTGGGTGGCGCGGAAGAGCAGGGCGCCGGTCTGATTCACCGAACCGGCGACGACCCGGGACTCGGCGGTCTTCTCGACCGGCAGGCTTTCACCCGTGAGCATCGACTCGTCGATCGTCGACGCTCCTTCGAGGACGACGCCGTCGACCGGAATGCGCTCGCCGGGCCTGATGCGGACGAGATCGCCCACCCCGACCTCGGTCGTCGGCACGTCGAGCTCGCGGCCCTCGCGGACGATGCGCGCCGTGCGCGGAGCCAGGCGGACGAGCCGGCGGATCGCCTCCGACGTCCGACCGCGAGCCCGTGCCTCCAGCCAGCGGCCGAGCACGACGAGCGTGATGACGACGGCGCCCGTCTCGTAGTAGGTCATCCCGCCGGCTGGCATGAACACGTGCGGCCACAGCGTCACGGCCAGGCTGAAGAAGTACGCGGCGTTCGTGCCGATGGAGACGAGCGTCGACATGCTGGCGGTCCGGTGGCGGAGATCGCGAAGGAACCCGGCGTGGAACTCGAAGCCCACCCAGAACTGGACCGGGGTGGCCAACGCCCAGAGGAGCCAGGGATTGTGCAGCCAGGCCGGCGCCCAGGGAAAAACCTCCACCATACTGCCGATGACGATGGGCACCGACAGGATCGCGCCCACGACGAACTTCGAGCGCGCCCGCCGTTGCGTTTCCTCGCGGGCGGACTGTTCACGGTCGGGCGTCTGGCCGGCCGCCTCGCGGGGCTCCACGAGCTCGTAGCCGGCCCGCGCGACGGCGTCTTGCAGCCTGGTGACGTCGGTCCGCGTGGAATCGAAGGTCACCGTCGCCTTCTCGGTGGCCAGGTTCACGGTGGCCTCGTCGACGCCGGGCACGGAGGTCAGCGCGCGCTCCACCTTGCCGACACAGGCCGCGCAGTGCATGCCGCGCACGGGCAGGGTCAAACGTTCGGCCTGAGGCGACATCACTTGGCTCCGAAGCGCGTGAACACCTCGAGCAGCTCGTCGATCTTGCGCTGGCGCTCGCTCCGCCCTCCGGCGCGGAAGGCGTCGGCCACGCACGATTCGACATGGCGGGCGAGCAACAGCTTCTGGACCTGATCGAGCGCGCCCTGCACCGCGGAGATCTGGAGGAGGATGTCCACGCAGTAGGCGTCGTTACCGATCATGCGTTGCAGCCCCTGCACCTGGCCCTCGATGCGGCGCAATCGGCCCAGCGTCTTCGCTTTGGTGGCGTCGTCGAGCATCCTGGTACCCTCAGGGGGTATTCTGCGTCCGTCCGGGCTGCCTGTCAAACGATCGCGGCAGGCTCAGAGATCGAAGAGCGTGGGTTGTTGCTCCGAGCTCGGCACCGTGGCGCGGCGGCGCGGGGCCTTCTTATCCTTGCTATCTTTCTTGGCTTTGGGCGGGGGCTTGCGCGGCGCCTGGCGTGAGAGCTTCCAGCCTTTTTGGTGGGCGATGCGGTCCCCCTGCTTGATGACGAGCAGGTCGACCAGACGCGCCAGCGGATTGCGGAGCAGCGTCAGGTAGCGCTCCCAGTAGCGTGGCGACAGCGCCAGCGTCCGCATCAGGTCGAGGGCGACGGTGAGCGCGGCCCGATCGCCGCGGCGTGAGGCGACACGCAGCTCGCGCAGCACTTTACCCGTCGAGACTCGCGAGGCCGATGGGCGTGCCATGACCGGCCCGGATGCTACCACGCCCCACCGCCCGACTTCCGGCCCGCCGAGGGCACCTGTACGAAGCCGGGCGCAACGGCGGAAGGTCGAAACGCACTGATCGATCCGGGCTCGTGGTCGAAGCGGAGCGTGGCCACCCGGCGTCTCGGCGTGACCGGTTCTGCGGTTGGGCTCGCGCGGGCGTGCTCAGCGGACCTGGAGCTGATACTCCTCGCGCGGCGATTGAGGGCCGGTCGCGTTCACCGTGATCTTGATGTCGAGAGTCGCCGCGAGCCTGGTCAGGGCGTCGCGAGCATCGCCCTCCAGGTAGCCGACCACGTCGGGGTGTGCGCGAAGGACGATCTCGCGCCCTTCCGCCTCCGTGCGCTGGACCCGAATGGCGCGAAAGATCTCGCCGGCCACGGTCACCTCGGACTTCGTCACGCCACTCCCCGCGCACGTCGGGCAGCGAACGGTCAGCAGCGAGCGTAGGTCCTGGCGCACGCGCTTGCGCGTCATCTCGACGAGGCCCAGCTCGGAGATCTCGAGCACGTTGGTCCGAGCCTTGTCCTCGACCAGCGCCTTCTTGAGCTGCCGGTACACCTGCTCGCGGTGCTCGGCCACCTCCATGTCGATGAAGTCGATGATGATGATGCCGCCCAGATCGCGGAGCCGGATCTGGCGCACGACCTCGCCGACCGCCTCGAGGTTGATCTTCAGGACGGTCTGCTCGAAATCCCGCTTGCCCACGTATTTGCCGGTGTTGACGTCGATGGAGACGAGCGCCTCGGTGTGGTCGATCACGATGTAGCCGCCGGACTTCAGCCACACGCGCCGACGCAATGCCTTCTCGATGTCCTTCTCGATGCCGAACGACTCGAAGATCGGCGTCGTGCCCTCGTAGAACTTCACGCGCTCGGCCATCGCCGGCACCAGCGCCTCCACGTAGCCGAGGCACTTGTCGTACACCTCCCGGCTGTCGACGAGGAACTCGTCCACCTCCGGCGAGAGGAGATCGCGCACGACGCGGAACGTGAGATCACCTTCTTCGTGCAGGACGGCAGGCCCCTTGACGCTCTCGTAGCGGTTGCGCACCTGTGCCCACAACCGGCTCAGGAACTCGACGTCGGCGCCGAACTCCGTCTCGCCGCGGCCTTCGCCGTTGGTACGCACGATGAAGCCGCCAGGCGGCGGATTGAGCGCCCGCACGGCAGCGCGCAGGCGGTCACGCTCGACCTCGTCGTGGATCCGGCGCGAGACGCCGATGTGGTGGGCCTGCGGCATGTACACGAGATACCGGCCGGGCAGCGAGATGAACGAGGTGATCCGCGCGCCCTTGGTCCCGAGCGGCTCCTTGGCCACCTGGACGAGGATCTCCTGGCCCTTGCGGAGCACGTCTTCGATCGGCTGTCGCGGCTCACGTCGAGGGGCTTCGTCAGCCTCGTCGTCGGCGTCCACGCCATCCGGGTGATCGCCGTCGATAGCGTCCTCGACGGCCGCGATCTCCTCACCGGCGTCGCCGATGTTGGCGGTGTAGTCCCCGGCGTAGAGAAAGGCGTCCTTGTGGAGGCCGATGTCGACGAACGCCGCCTGCATGCCAGGCAGGACGTTCGTCACGACACCTTTATAGATGCTCCCGACGACGGAGCGGCGACCATGCCGCTCGAGATAGAGCTCGGTGAGGAGATGGCCCTCCTGGACCGCCACGCGCGTTTCCAGGACGTCCGCGTTGACGACGATACGCTTGCCCACGGCAGCACCTCTCTGGCCGGACCGGTCGCGATCTCACGTCGGCGTCCGGTGGCCTCATTGGAACTGCCGCATCCGCACGGAGAGGAGAAGCCCGAGGGCCATCATGGAGACCAGCATCGACGAGCCGCCGTAACTCATGAGCGGCAGCGGAATCCCCACGACGGGTAGCAGCCCGACGACCATCCCCACGTTGATGAGGACCTGGGCGGCGACGAGGGACGTCGCGCCGAGCGCGACCAGACGTCCAACCGGTTCTCGCGCCGTGGCCGCGATGTCGAACCCCCGCAGGAGGAGCAGGACATAGCAGGCGAGCAGCACGAGACACCCGACGAACCCCCACATCTCGGCGAATACGGCGAAGATGAAATCCGTATGACGCTCCGGGAGGAAGGCCAAGCGGCTCTGCGTCGCTCCGGCGACGCCCTTCCCGAGGAGCTGTCCCGATCCGATGGCGATCTTGGCCTGGATCACGTTGTACGCGCTCCCGAGCGGGTCGCGGAACGGATCCAGGAACACCATGATGCGTTCCCGCTGGTACTCCTTGAGGGCGAACCAGGCGATCGGCGCCGCCGCCAGACCGGCGAGGCCGAGTCCGGCGAGCAGGCGAACGCGAACTCCCGCGCCCACCAGGAGGACCAGCAGGAGAGGCATGAGCAACAGCGCCGTGCCCAGGTCGGGCTGCTTGACGATCAGCACGAACGGCACGGCCGCGACAGGAGCGAGAAGCGCGAGTACACCGGGCGTGATGGGCTGAGCCCAGCGGGACACCAGCAGCCACACGACCGTGAGCAAGAAGGCGAGCTTGAAGAGCTCGGCCGGCTGGACGCTGAGCGGGCCGAGCACGATCCACCGCCGCGCACCCGACACCGACCGCCCGAGGGCGAAGACGCCCACGAGGCCGGCCAGACCGAGCACATACATGCCGGGGGCGATGCGGACGAGCTTCCTGTAGTCGATGCTGGCGACGATCACCATCGCGATCAGACCCACCCCGAACCATCCGAGCTGTCGGAGCACCACGGTGCCGCCGGCGCGGCCGACGTGCAGGGTGGAGAGCGTGATCGCGCTGAGCACGACGAGGCCACACGTTCCACCCAGCAGCGGCCAGTCGACGTTCTGGAGGAGCCGCCGGTCGATGCCGATCATCGGCTCACCCGCGAATCTCCGCCACCGCCACCTTCTCGAAGAAGATCGCGTTGAGGATCCGTCGTGCGATGGGCGCCGCGACCTGGCCGCCCTTACCGCCGCGCTCGACGAGGACGACGACGACGACCTCGGGGTCACGCACGGGCGCGAAGGCCGCGAACCAGGCGTGGTCCTGGCCCTTCTCGGCCTTGGAGTGCGCGATCATCTGCGCGGTCCCCGTCTTGCCGGCGATGTCGATGCCCGGGATCTTCGCGGCGATGCCGGTGCCGTCGTTCACCACCGCCCACAGCGCCTGGCGCAGGAACGCCCAGACCGCGGGCGAGAGCTCCACGTGGCCGGCCACCTGGCCCGGATCGCTGTAGAGCACGCCTCGATCCGGACGCTCGATGCGCTCGACGAGACGCGGCTTCCAGAGCACGCCGCCGTTGGCGACCGCGGCCATGAAGCGGGCCACCTGCAGCGGCGTCACCAGGACCTGGCCCTGGCCGATCGACATGTTGACGATGTCACCGCCCTGCCAGGACTTGCGGCGCCCCTTGGGCTGCGGGATCAAGCCGAGCTTCTCGCCCCCGAGCTCCACGCCCGTCGCGGTTCCGAAGCCGAAGGCACGCGCGTACTTCGTGATCGCCGCGCCGCCGATCTTGAGCCCGGCCTGGTAGTAGAAGATGTTGCAGGACTGGGCGAGCGCCTTCTGGAGATCGACGCTGCCGTGTCCGCCTTCCTTCCAGTCCTTGAACGTCCACGCGCCCAGATGGAACTCGCCGTTGCAGTACACGCGGTCCATCGGGGCGATCGTGGCTTCCTGCAGGCCGGCCGCGGTCACGACGATCTTGAAGATGGAGCCCGGGGCGTACTGGCTCTGAATCGCGCGGTTCAGCAACGGATGGTCGGGGTCCTGGACCACGCGGAGCCACGCCGCCCGATCGATCGTCGCCGTGAAGCGATCGATCTCGAACGCCGGCGTCGACACGAGCGCACGGATGTCCCCGCTGCGGGGATCCATGACTACGATGGCGCCGGCCTTGCCCTCCATCGCCTGTTCGGCGGCTTCCTGGACGCGCCGGTCGATGGTGGTGATGACCTGCGAGCCGGGATGCGGATCGGTGTGCTGCACCACGCGCACGGGCCGGCCGAGTGCATCGACCTCGATCCGCTCGCCACCGTCACGACCCCGCAGGAACTCGTCCAGCAGTCGCTCGAGCCCACTCTGTCCGACCATGTCGCCGCGGCGGTAGCGGCCGCCCTTGAGCTGCTCGTCGCTGGCCTCGCGAACGTAGCCCAGCAGGTGAGCGGCGAATCGACTATTGGGATAGGTCCGCTGCGGCTCGACCTCGACGATCACGCCGGGAAGCTCGAGCTTCCACTCCTCGATCTTCGCCATGTCTTCGAGCGTCAACCCGCGTCGCACGCGCACCGGGAGGAACGAGTCGGACGGCACGCGGGTGACCGACTCGGCGAGCTCCTGATAGGGGATCTGGAGCAGCGACGCCACGCGGCCGAGGACGGCGTCCCGGTTCTGGTCCTCGCGCGGGAGCTCGCGTGGGATGAGCGAGAGGGTGAAGGCCGGCCGATTGTCGACGAGTGGGACGCCGTTCTTGTCGAAGAGGATGCCGCGCGGCGCCGCCACCGGGCGGATCCGGATCCGGTTCTTGTCGGAGGCGTCGAGGAAGTGACCGCCCTCGAGCACCTGCAGATACCAGAGCTGGCCGACGATGACGAGGAAGGCGCCCATGACGGCGACGGCGATCGCCATGATCCGGGCCTTGCCCCGATCACGACGCTCAGCGAGCGGCGCGCGGTAGCTCACGCCGCTGGATGCCGCTGGGCATCCGCCCAGGCAAGGGCCAGGACGAGGGCGGCCCCGAGGAAGCCGTTGTACAGCGCCTGCGGCAGTACCACGTACGCCATCAACTCACCGAACGGCGCCGGGAAGTGAAAGATCTTGAGGATGGCGAAGCGGAGGATGCCCTCGACGATGCTGAGCACGACGAGCCCCGTCACCTGCACGAGCGGCTGCGTGACGCGGAGCCGCCCGCCGATGACGCCCAGCGTGAAACCGAGCACCGCCTTCGTGAGCGCCTGAGCGCCGACGAGCCCGCCACCGGCGACGTCCTGGAGCAGGCCGGCCGCGAACCCCGCGATCGCGCCGAACTCCGGGCCGCGGCGAAGTGCGAGCAGGATGACCACGATGAGCGGGATGTCGGGCGCCACGTCGCCGATGCGCAGCGCGGGCGCCAGCGTGGCGTGGGCGACGCCACCACCGAAGATCGTGAGCGCGAGCACACTACGCACGACTCACCCGCCGGTCTGGAAGTACGCGGTCACGTCTTCCATGCGGTCCCCGGTCACGAGGAGCACCTCGTCGATCTTCGCGAAATTCACGGCGGGCTCCAGCGTGGCGAACGAGAAGAGCGCGGAGCCGCGATCGTCGATCGCGCGCACGCGCCCGACGGGAATGCCGCGCGGGAAGAGGCCGCCCAGACCGGACGTGACCACGAGATCACCAGGCTGGAGTGCGCTGCCATCCCTGGCCATGTACTTGAAGCGAATCGTGCCGCGCGGCTCGCCTTCCACGACACCCGGCGTGCGCGTCCGCACGGCATGCGCCCCGACCGTGGACGTCGGGTCCGTGAGCACCTGCACGACGGCCGCGCCGGGACGCACGTCGACGACCCGTCCGACGAGACCATCGGGCGAGATGACGGCGGTCAACCGTTTGACGTCGTCGGCCCGCCCGCGGTTCACCGTGAGCGAGCGAACCCATCCGCCCCACTCGCGGGCGATGATCTCGCCGGTCAGCGTGTTCAAGGGCAAGCGCGCCTTCAGCTCGAGCATTCGCCGCAGGCGCTGATTCTCCTCGGCGGTCTCCGACACGGCCAGCGCGTCCACGCGAAGGCGCTGGTTCTCGTCGCGCAGGCGTCGATTCTCCGCCCGCACATTCTTCCAATCGAGGTAGGTGGACCACAGACCGAAGGCTCCGCGATGGATCGCCGACAGCGTCTTCTGGACCGGCGTGGTGATCCTGGCCACGAGGTCGGCGGCGCCGGACGCCCGCCCGCGCGTCTGGAGGGTGAGGAGCACCAGGCAGAGTACGAGTATCGATACGAGGAGTACCAGCCGGCGAATCCTCACGCCTCTGACCTCCGAACCCGGCGGTTCAGGCGGGGATGGCCACTTTCTTCAACAACTCCAGTTCGTCGAGCACCTTACCGACACCGAGCGCGACGCACGACAGCGGATCGTCGCCCGGGGTGACCGGCAGGTTCGTCTCCTGACGCAACAGGTGGTCCAGCCCGCGCAGTAGCGCCCCGCCGCCTGTAATGACGATGCCCTTGTCGACGATATCCGCCGCGAGCTCGGGAGGCGTCCGCTCCAGGCACGTCCGCACCGTTTCCACGATCGTCATGACGGGCTCGCGGAGCGCTTCGCGGATCTCCTCATCCGTGATGACGATGGTCTTCGGAATGCCGTCGATCAGATCGCGGCCCTTGACCTCCATGGTCCGCCGCTCGCCGCCCATCGGATACGCGGATCCGAGGTTGATCTTGATCTCCTCGGCCCGTCGCTCGCCGACGAGAAGATTGTAGTGCTTCTTGATGTACTGGACGATCGCCTCGTCCATCTCATCGCCCGCGATCCGGACCGACTTGGAGTACACGATGCCTGAGAGCGAGATCACCGCGACCTCGGTCGTACCCCCGCCGATGTCCACGATCATGTTGCCGCCCGGTTCCTGAATGGGCAACCCGGCGCCGATGGCCGCCGCCATTGGCTCCTCGATCAAGTACACCTCGCGAGCCCCCGCCTGCATGGCGGAGTCCCGAACCGCCCGCTTCTCCACCTGCGTGATGCCCGAAGGCACGCCGACCACGATCCGTGGCCGAACCAGCGTTCGGCGCCGGTGCACCTTGTTGATGAAGTAGTGGAGCATTTTCTCGGTCACGTCGAAGTCGGCGATGACGCCGTCCTTCAGCGGTCGGATGGCCACGATGTTCCCGGGCGTGCGCCCCAGCATCGCCTTGGCCTCGTGTCCGACCGCGAGCACCGAGTGGTCGGCCTGGTGGATGGCGACGATCGAGGGTTCGTTGAGGACGATCCCCTCCCCGCGCACGTACACGAGCGTGTTGGCCGTCCCGAGATCCACCGCGAGATCGTTGGAAAACATCCCGGCCAGCAGGTTGTAGAACATCAGTACTCCATTCCGTTCAGGGGTTCACGCTTGTCAAAGCTCCCACGACGGGAGCGTTCGTAGACTAGCACAGTCTGTGCCACATTTAAAGGAAAACCCCTGGTTTGACGCTGGTTTAGACAGCCATGATCCCTGTCTCTAACCATCGCTCATGGAAAATCCTAAGAAAAGGAAAACTTTTTCAGGGAGTTCGGTGATGCCCAAATCCCCGGCGATCTGATTGAGACTCCACGACAAAGCTGGTTGGGGTCTCTCGGAGGTCCTCCCCGGGGAGTAATACTTGCCCCGGACTGCGCTCATGCTGACACCGTCCAGTGACAGTGACCGTCACCGGCCCGGCAAACGACAACCTTTCGCGGAGATCGGCAGACCGTCAGTGTCAGGTGTCCAGACTCACGGTATTCGGACGATTTCCTTCGCGTGAGCGGTTGGCGCCGAACTGCGCCAAGGTATAGCATCGGCGCCTCCGTCATGACGACCGACGAGTTCGAGCTGTTCTTCGAGCGCGGTGTCACCGACGGACTCCCCGTCGTCCCACCCACCCGAGCACGCGTCGAGCGCATGCTCCAGGCCACGCGCCGAGCTCCCGAAGTGCTCATCGGCGAGCTGCCGCCCAATTACGGGCGCGTCACCGTGGAGAAGGTCGCGATCAACGCGGTCATGGCCGGTTGCCGCCCGGAGTACTTGCCGGTCGTGCTCGCCGTCGCCGAGTGCGCGTGCGAACCGGCGTTCAACCTCCACGGCGTGGCGACGTCGACGCACTTCTCGACGCCGCTCATTGTCGTGAACGGCCCGGTGCGTACGCGCATCGGCCTCAACAGCGGCTTCGGCGTGTTCGGGCCCGGATATCGCGCCAACGCCACGATCGGTCGCGCGCTACGACTGCTCATGATCAACATCGGCGGAGCGCGCCCCGGGGAGACATCGATGTCGACGTTCGGTCATCCCGGACGCTACACGTATTGCATCGCGGAGCACGAGGAGGCAAGTCCCTGGCCGCCCTATCACGTCGGGCGAGGTCTCTCTGCCGACGCCAGCGCCGTCACGCTCTTCGCCGGTGAGGCGCCTCACGGCATCTCCGATCATTCGAGCAGGACGGCGCGTGAGCTCGCCGGGTCGCTCGGGTGGTCCATGGCCGGCCTCTGGAACAGCAAGCACTTTCCGCTCTACTCACACACCATGCTCGTGGTGGGTCCCGAGCATGCGCGCACCTTCGCCGACGACGGCTGGTCGCGAAGCGATCTGCAGCGCCATCTTCACGACACCATCCGCCGGCCCTATGCCGAGCTCGTTCCCGACGATGGCCACGGCGAGGGTACGAACTTGAGATTCGGGCGGACACCGCCGCATGCCGACACGCTGGTGCCCAAGTTCCCGTCGGCCGACGAGGTTCACGTGGTCGTCGCGGGAGGTACTGCTGGGCGATTCTCCATGGCCATCCCTGGCTGGCTCGGGACGCGAAACGGGTCCCAGCCTGTTACCCGAAGGGTAGAAGGCGATTGACGCCGCTTGCGCGGCTCGTGTAGTCTTTTTCTCGGTTCTGGTTCAGACGGATGTCGGTGAAGCCGGAAAGACCGAAAGACACGCCGCGCGAGATCCAGTCCGCGCGGCGTTTTTGTTTGCCTTCCGCCGCGGAAGGCGCCCCCGCATAGAGGCGGGGTGCATCAAGGGGCGCGGCCCCGAAGAAAGGTACGAGGTACGGAAGCATGGCAAACGGACGAGTGAAGTGGTTCAACGAGGCCAAGGGGTACGGTTTCATCACGCAGGACGGCGGCGAGGACGTGTTCGTTCACTACACTGCGATCCAGGCCCAGGGCTTCAAAACCCTGGCCGAGGGCGACAGCGTCGAGTTCGACGTCACGCGCGGCCCCAAGGGTCTCCAGGCCGCTAACGTCAGAAAAGTCTGAGGGTTCCGCCCCCCGAAGAGTTCCGCCCGGGCCCCCAACACGGGGCCCGGGCTCGGTCCACCGCCAGCCCCACCGAGCGCAAACGAGCTTGACAGTGTTTTTTTGACCATTGTAAAGTCTTCTGCGTTCCAGATGGTGCATCTGATCGGGATGCTTTTAGCAGTCGGAGTCGCTCGGGTCTGAGGAACCAGCGTCGCGAGGACCGAGGGTCCTGCGGCGCTTTTTTGTTGTCCCGGAACGTGATCGGGACGCCACCGGCCATGGGGGCCGGGATTACCGGAGCGATCAGGCCCGCTCCGTCCAAAGAGGGAAAGGGAGTATGGCACAAGGCACGGTGAAGTGGTTTAACGACGCGAAGGGATACGGCTTTATCCAGGTCGAGGGCGGCGAGGACGTGTTCGTTCACTACAGCGCAATTCAGGCCCAGGGCTTCAAGAGCCTGAGCGAGGGCGACAAGGTGGAATTCGAGGTCACCAAGGGGCCCAAGGGGCTGCAGGCGTCCAACGTCCGAAAGGTCTAACGTCCGCAGCTTCCATCCATCGCGGACCACTTCGCCGGCCCGCCGGAGCTCCCGGCGGGCCGTTCTGTTATCGCCACTTCGCCGTCATTGAAAAAAAGAAGCCCCGACGAGGGCTGCGACGCTCTTTTCAGTGCTACGCGTCGCCCCGCTGGTGAGGCGGGGTCGTCGGGGCCGGTGGTGCCTGGTTCTCCCAGGCTCGCCACCCAGAGCTAGCGTGGTCGTTGCCTAGGAGGCCTCCACCTCACAGATCACCGTAGGGTTACACATCGGCTGGATCACCTCCTATCTCGGCAAGGGCGCCACGCGGGCCCAGTCCCACTCCCTCGAACCGGATGCCGACTCCCGGCCCCAGGCTCGGTCACGCTCAACCGCCGGCGGAATTGTCGGCGGGGACGCTGCTGGAACGCTGTTGACGCTCCGACCGATTTGCCCACATCCTACCGCAGCCTGCGCGGTCGCCCAAGCAAAAGTCCGTGCGCTTTACTTCACGACGATCCGTTCCCGATTGCGTTCCCACAGTCCGCCGCCGATGCCGTCCACCTTGCGGACGTCGTCAGGCTTCTTGAACGGACCGTGCGCTTCCCGGTACTCGACGATTTTTTCGGCGACCTTGCGCCCCACGCCGTCGAGCGTCATCAACGACTTCACGTCGGCGGTGTTGATGTTGATCGCGGGATGATCGGTGACCGCGGCCTTCTCCTGATGGCGGCCGGACGGGGCCCGCTCGGTCTCGGCGCCGGCCACGGGAACGAACGGCACAACAGTCAGAGCGGCGAGGACAACGGCTCGGTGAATCATGCGACTCCTCCGTGTGTAGGTGAATGGGGCACGCGCTCGCGAGCGTGGCCATTCAACGCGGACGACGAAGGAGCGTCAACGTCCAACGTTCGATACGGCTCGGTGTCACTCCTCGGAGACGCTGCCGAGCGAGGTCAGATAATCCTGCCACTCGACTGGCAACGACGATTGCTTGCGGTTGTTGCAGTCCTTGCAGGCGGGAACCACGTTGCCGCGCACGCTACGACCGCCGCGCCCGAGCGGAACGATGTGATCCATGGTGAGGGCGCGCGTACCGACTCGCCGTCGGCAGTAGTAGCAGATGCCCGTCGACAGCTTCCGCTTCCACCAGCCACTCTCGCGAAGCTCCCGGGCGCGCGCCCGCTCACGACGCAGCACACCAGGATCGACGGGCGCGTAAAACTCATTCACACGAAACCTCATTCATGAGTCGCGATCTCAGTGGAGAGCGCCTCCCACTCCCGCATGAGCCAGGTGACCTGCTCTTCGGCCTCTTTGCGCTCGCGCGCGACAGCGCGGGCCCGCTCGCCGTCGGTGTACAGCGCCGGATCTCCCAGCGCTCGGCCGAGGCCAGTCAGCCGCTCTTCCAGCACATGGATCTCGCGCTCGACCTCGTCGAGGCGGCGCCGGAGCTCACGCACTTCGCGACTCACGCCCGGCTTCGGGCGCGAGCGAGCGTTTGGCATCCGGTCCGCCGTCGGTGTGCGTGAAGTGGCCGGATCGCCGGCGGCTGACGCGTCGGTCACCCTCGCCTTGGCCGCGAGGTAGTCGTCATAGTCACCGAGATAGGTGACCAACCGGCCCTCGGCGACCTCGACGACGCTCGTGGCGATGCGGTTGATGAAGTACCGGTCGTGAGAGATGAACACGATGGTCCCCGGAAACCCGGCGAGCGCGGCCTCGAGAACCTCGCGGGAAACCAGGTCGAGGTGGTTCGTGGGCTCGTCGAGACACAGCAGCGCGGCCGGCCGCGTCAGCATCTTGGCCAGGGCCAGCCGCGCCTTCTCCCCACCGGAGAGCACCGCGATCTTCTTGTCGACGGTGTCGCCCGAGAACAGGAACGATCCGAGGATCGTGCGTAGCCGCGTGCGGGCGGCGTCGGGTGCCACCACCTCCAGCTCCTCCAGCACGCTGCGCGAGGGATCGAGGGTGTCGAGCTGGTGCTGAGCATAGTAGTGCGCGACCACGTGAGCGCCGAGCGTCCGCTCGCCGCGGTCGAACGGCAGGACGCCGGCGAGGATACGCAGCATCGTCGATTTGCCGGCCCCATTGACCCCGACGAGCGCAATCCTTTCGCCCCGCTCGATGTCGAGATCGACGCCAGCGTAGACCACGAGGTCGCCGTACGCCTTGTGGATGCCGTGCAGCGACGCCACCCGGCGGCCCGTCCGCGGCGGCTCCGGAAACGAGAAGTGGATCCGACGCGACTCCGCCTCCACTTCGACGCGGTCGATCCGCTCCAGCATTTTGATGCGGCTCTGGACCTGGCGAGCCTTGGTGGCCTGATACCGGAAGCGCTCGATGAAGCGCTCGATCTCGGCAACGCGCTTCGCCTGATTGCGCGCCTGCGCGGCCAGGAGCTCGCGCCGCGCCTCGCGCTCGACCAGGTAATCGTCGTAGTCACCCGGATACAGCGTAATGCCGCCCGGCCCGAGGTCGGCGATCGACGAGACCATCCGGTTCAGGAAGTAGCGATCGTGAGACACGACCACCACGCTGCCCTCGTACGAGGCGAGGAACGACTCCAGCCAGGCCAGCGACTCGAGATCCAGATGGTTCGTCGGCTCGTCGAGGAGCAGGAGCGAGGGCCTCAACAGGAGCAGGCGCGCGAGGGCAGCGCGCATCCGCCAACCACCCGAGAGCTCGGCGAGCGGGCGGGCCAGGTCGGCCGCCGCGAAGCCGAGACCACTGAGGATCGCGCGAGCCTCCGTTTCGAGCCGGTACCCGCCGAGGGCTTCGAAGCGATGCTGGAGCTCGCCGTACTGCTCGGTCAGTCGCTCGGTCGGCGCCGCCGCCAGGGCGGCGGCCACCTCCTCCATCTCGCGCTCGAGTCGCCAGACCTCGTCGAAGCCGCTCAGCGCTTCACCGAGCACTGACGTCGCGGCGGCGCCCGCGACGTCTTGCGGCAAGTAGCCCACCGTCGCGCCGCGGGACTGACTCACTCGCCCGGCGTCTGGCTCCTCGAGTCCGGCGAGGATGCGACACAGCGTGGTCTTGCCGGCACCGTTCGGACCGACGAGCCCGACGCGCTGGCCCCCGGTGATCTGCCAGGAGAGATCCTGGAAGAGGTCCTGGCCACCAAAGCCTTTCGTGATGCCCTCGGCCTGGATCAGCACCTACCCCATTCCTTGTACGTGCTCGGGCAGTACCTTGACCGTGACGCGAACCTCGCCCGGGCGCCGCCACGGGTAACGATCCTGGCCGATGTACTTCTTGGCCAGCGCGTCGATGTGCGCCTCGGCGCCCTGCTCCGTTAGCTCGGCCCGGCCACGCACCTGGACGTACCGGTACGGGTTGTCCGGATCTTGCGCCGCCAGCGCCACGTGCGGATGGCGCTGGAGATTCTTGTCCTTCACTCGTCCTCGCGCTGTGTTGAACCGGATGTACTTCCCGTCGAAGTCCACCCACACCGGCGTGATCTGCGGGGCTCCCCCGGCGCCGACGGTGGCGACGTGGGCAAAGGCTTTCTTCTCGAAGATGTCGCGGTACTTCGCGAGCGTTCCATCCGTCGTCATGATCGACCTCCTCTGAGCTGCTCCCAGGCGGAGAATGCCGTCAGCGAACACCTGTCGACCTTCATCGGCGACGTCAGCATCAGGCCATGCAGTCGCTCCTTGTCCGCGTTTCGCCCGTGGATGTGCATCTCGGCCTCGGGTCCGGTTCCGCCGCCCTTCGGCGCGCTACCCCGCGTGTCGGGTGAGCTCGTCGGCGCGCGCCTCGGCGAGGCCCCGCAGAGCGAACAGCAAACGGACGACGCACTGCTGGACCAGCAACGTGTCTTGTGCGTGCGGATCGCCCAGCCACTGGCGCGCCCAATCGCCCTGCTCTTGCGCGAAACCGAGCGTCGGCGACAGCACCTGCAGCTTCAGAAGGAGATCGTCCGGCGGCAGACCAGCGGCCCGAAGACGCGCCACCACCGCGGCACGCACGGCCGCATTCCAGATCCCGGTCAGCCCTTCGAGCAGCGCCCCATAGCAGGTCAGATCGCCCTTCGTCTGGAACTGCTGGAGCACCGTCGGCACGAGCGCGTTGACGACGGCATCGCCATCGTCGTCCACGCCGAAGAAGGCGCCGATGACGGGATCCGTGTGAGGCTGGGCCAGGCGTTCGAGCAGCGCAACGGCCGCCGTGGCGGGAAGGGCCGGTAGCTGGGCCAGGCGTTCGAGCAGCGGGATGTCGGCCATCACTATCCTCCGGCCCGGGTCGGTTCACCCCGCATGTCGGCACGGGCGAGCTCACGCGCACGGCCGGCGGGCACCAGGAAGGCCGAGGCGACCGCGGCCACGCACACGATGAGGCCCATCACGAACACGCCGTGGAGCGCGCCAGCCATCCCGAGGCCGGCGCCCAGTCGCCACGACATCACCGTCCCCATCACGGACACACCGATCGCGCCACCAACGGCCCGGAAGAATTGCGTCATCGACGTCGCGATGCCGAGATCCTTGCGGTCCACCGCGCTCTGCACGGCGATGAGCATCGGCACCATGTTCAGGCCCATTCCGACGCCGGCCACGAGGACGTCGCGCATCGCCTCACCCGAGGTGAGGGTCGCGCTCCACCGAGTGAAGAGGAGAAACGCCAGCGTGAGGCACGCCATCCCGGCCAGGACCAGGCCCCGATAGCCGACGCGAAAGACCAGACGCGCGCCGATGATCGAGCACACCACCCACCCGAGCACGAAGGGCGTGAGCACGAAGCCGGCCTGGGTCGCCGAGCTACCCACCACGGCTTGCATGAAGAGCGGGACGAACGAGATCGCACCGAACATCGCCACGCCGGCCAGGAACCCGGTGACGACGGCGGCGACCACGATGCGGTTGCTGAACAGTCGGAGCGGCACGATTGGATCCACGGCCCTCCGTTCGACGACAATGAAGCCCGCGAGGGCCAGGGCAGCGACGACCAGGGGCGCGACGACATCGAAGTGCTGCCACGTCCCGGTCTGCCCTGCGGCCACGACACCGAGGAGGAGCGCCGACACGCCGGCGGCGAAGAGCGCAACGCCCGAATAGTCGATGACCGGACGCTGCGACGGGCGCGCCTCGCCGGCCAGTCCGGTGGCGATGAGTGCCATCCCGATCAGCCCGAAGGGGACGTTGATGTAGAACACCCAGCGCCACGACACGTGGTCGGCGAGCACACCGCCCAGGAGCGGCCCGATCAAGGACGCGAGCCCCCAGACGCCTGAGAAGTAGCCCTGCATCTTCGCGCGCCGCTCGAGGCCGAATAGCTCGCCGATGATCGTCATGCCGATCGTGATCAGTGATCCGGCGCCGAGGCCCTGCAGCATCCGGAACGCGATCAGCTCGGTCATGTTCTGCGCTGCGCCCGAGAGCGCCGAGCCGACCAGGAAGATGGTGAGGCCCCCGAGATACATCGGCCGGCGGCCGTAGAGATCCGACAGCCGGCCCCACAGCGGCATCGTCACCGTGGACGTGAGCAGGAATCCGGAGAACACCCACGAGTAGATCGAGAGCCCGCCCAGGCTGCCCACGACTTTCGGCATCGCGGTGGCGACCACCGTCGATTCCATGGCGCCCAGGAAGATCGAGAGCATGATTCCGAAGAGCACCCGGCGTCGGCGCGCGTCGTCCATCAGTGCCCGCCCGTACACCCCGCGCATCGGCAGAGCGCGCGAAGATCCGGATAGGGATACAGGCTCGTGTGACCATCGGCCCACGTGACGCGGAGGCCCTCGGGAATCCGCTTGATGTCGGTGGGCCAGGCCATCGTCTGCGTCAACGTGTCGAGCGACGCGCACGCACCGCACGGGCAGTCACGCCGGAGACGCTCGAAAGGATAGATGCTGCCGTGTTCGTCGCCCCACGTGATGCCGACGGCATACCGGCCAACGAGATGAACGTCCTTCGGTGTGTTCGGGTCGGGCTGACCCAGGAGGGGTAACAGCAGCTTCCGGTTCAAGTTCCGCCGCCGACCGTCGGCTTGCTGAGACGCATGCCGGCCAGCAGGTAGTGCACAGCCAGCGTCTGATAGGGACCCCAGGCAGCCGCCCGCCGGCGGATCGCCTCCTCTTTGAACGTCCGGCCGCGACCATAGTAATGATGGAACGCCTTCCGCACGGCCAGGTCACCCGCCGGGCAGACGTCGCCGCGCCCGAGGCATCGCGCCATGTACCAGTCGGCCGTCCATCGTCCAATCCCGCGCAGCGCGGTGAGCCGCGCGATGATCTCGGCGTTGTCGGCCGTGACGAGCGCTGCGTGATCGATGCCTCCGTCGAGCATGGCGCGGGCGACACCGCGAATGGCGACGGCCTTGGCGGTCGAGAACTGCATGGTCCGGAGTGACGCCACGCGAACCCGCGCGAGCACGGCCGGCGCGGGGAACGCGTACACGTCGTCGCCACCGACTCGGACACACTCGCCGTAGCGCTTGACCAGGCGCGCCCGCAGCGTGAAGGCGAACGCGAGATTCAGCTGCTGGGCGGTGATGGAGCCGACCAGCATCTCGATGGCAGTGGGCGCCAGGGTGGGTCGCAAGCCGTAGAGCGGCTCGATGAGGCCGGCCAGCGCGCGATCGGCCTTGGCCAGCCGGTAGAAGCCGGGAAGATCGAAATCGAGGCCGAACAGCTGACGCACTTCGCTCAGCACGGCGTCGGTCACGCCGGCGGCCCGCCGGCCGACGATGCGCAGGAGCAGTTTCGGATCGTCGACGGACCCTTGCCAGCGCACCTCGTACGGCACGAGCTGGTTCCCCCGACGCACGACCCGGCGGAACACGCCGTCGCCCAGACGGTTCACGGGATCCTCGCCCCAGATCCGATAGCGGGAGAGCGTGGCAGCGGCGTCGAGAGGCCCGTCGGGGGTGAGAACGACGTTCATCGAATCATCACGCGGAGTTCAAGTGTATCAAAGTCGCTCTGAGCCCCAGCCGTCGGTCGAGTCGCCGAGCGCAGGAACGCACGCCGACGGCAGCCGTTGGGCGTCAGTGCCTCAGGTGGTAGGGAACGTCGGTCACGACGACGTTCTTCCTGAAGAGCAGCTGTCCCTTGATCAACAGCGCGGTCTGGTTGTGGAGGAGTTGTTGCCACCAGCGCGCCGGGATGAATTCCGGCACCACGATCGTCACGATGTGGTTTTCGCCACCCTTTTCCTGCAGGTGATCGATGTACTCGAGCAGCGGCCCGAGCAGCGAGCGGTATGGCGACGTCAGGACGATGAGCGGCGCGCCCATGCCCCACTTGCCCCATCGCTCCTCCAGCCGGTGCGTCCGCTCGGGATCGATCTCGACGTAGACGGCCTTGGCACTCGGTGACAGCGACTGCGCGTACTGGACCGCCTTCACGACACCGCGGTGAAGATCACCGACCAGCACGAGGACCGAGTTCGTGATCGGCGGCGCCGCGAACCCTTCCAGCGAGAGCTGACCGGCCACTTCTTCGTAATGACGGCGGACCGTCATGAAGGCCGCGATCAGCGTGGGAATGAGCAACACGACGATCCACGCGCCGTGCACGAACTTCGTCACCGCGATGGTCAGCATGACGATGCCGGTGACGAATGCGCCCAACCCGTTGAGACCGGCCCGCCAGGTCCATCCATCACCGCGCACGCGGAACCAGCGCCGAACCATGGCGGCCTGCGACAGCGTGAAGGAGATGAACACGCCGACGGCATAGAGCGGGATGAGCGCGTGGGTGTCGCCACGGAAGATCACCAGCAGTACCGCGGCGAGTCCGCCCAGGATGAGGATGCCATTCGAGAACACGAGCCGGTCGCCCTGAGTCCCGAACTGGCGCGGGATGAAACGGTCCCGGGCGAGGAAGAACGACAGCCGAGGAAAGTCGGCGAACGACGTGTTCGCGGCCAGCAGGAGGATGAGCATCGTCACGGCCTGGATCTCGTAATAGAGGAGACCGGCGCCCCCCAAGAGTCGCCGCGCGAGCTGCGAGATCACCGTTTCGTGCGCCTGAGGCGTGATGCCCAGGTCGTACGCCAGGAACGTGATGCCGAGGAAGAGCGTGATGAGGATGGCCCCGAGCCAGGTGAGGACGATCCGCGCGTTGTGCGCCTCGGGCGGCTTGAACGCCGGCACACCGTCCGAGACCGCTTCCACGCCGGTCAGTGCCGCGCAGCCCGACGCGAAGGCACGGAGAAGAAGGAAGACTCCGATGCCTTCGAGACCAGGCGGATGCGGCTGGTAGGGAGCCTCCGGAATGAGATTGAAGATCGCGGCCACTGCACCGTAGCCAATCAGAGCAAGGAGGCTTCCCACGAACAGATACGTCGGTGCGGCGAACAGCTTGCCGGACTCACGGATCCCCCGGAGGTTCGCCGTCGCGATGGCGCCGACCGCGAGCAGACAGAGGGTGACGCGATAGGGAAACATGCCCGGCAGCGCCGAGGTGACGGCGGCGACGCCGGCGGCAACGCTCACGGCGACCGTCAGGACGTAATCGATCAGCAGCGCGGCCGCGGCCACCAGGCCCGGGAAGACCCCGAGGTTGTCCTTGGTGACGATGTACGCGCCCCCGCCTTTCGGGTACGCGCGAATCGTCTGGCGGTACGAGCTGACGACGATGGCGATGAGCAGCGCGATGGCAATGCCGATCGGCAACGAATAGCTCAGCGCGACGGCACTCGCGAGCACCAGAACGAGCAGGATTTCTTCGGTTGCGTAGGCCACGGAGGACAGGGCGTCGGAGGCGAAGGTCGCCAGGGCGGTAGCCTTGCCCAGGCGCTCGTGGCGCTGCTGCGCCGTGGGAAGCGGTGTGCCGACGAAGACGCGCTTCAGGCGGTGCAGACGCACGAAGCCGATGATACCGCGGAGGCCGGCGGGGTCAGCGAAAGCAGAAACCCCGGGGTCCGGTGCGGAGACCGGACCCCGGGGCGTTGAGTCAACGAATGTGTCAGTGAGCTCGGTGGTCGTCGAACCCGTGGGAGCTCTTGATCCGATCCTCGCTGCCGGGAATGTAGAGCTTCTCCAGTTCCTGGAAGTGGGACACGCGAGCCATCACGTGGTGGCTTTCAGTCGGATGGCCGGCCTTCAGCTTCTCGAGCGTCCACTGGGCCTGCTCCTGGTTCTTCACCAGGTCTTCCATGGCATTCCACACGGCGTGCATCCCCGCGTGGGCCGCGTAGAGCGTGATGAAGATGAACTTGTAGCCGAGATCACCCAGCTCGCGGAACAGGAACGGATTCGCGTCGCTGCTCCACCGGAACGAGGACGAGTAGTTGAAGGCGAGCGGGAGATTCGGGTGGGTCTGCCGCATGGCCTTGGCGAAGGCGATGGCGGGCTCGCGGCCCGCGTTCGAGAATTCTGACCACACGAGGTCGACACCGAGGTCGGCGTAGGCACGTCCGCGCCAGATGGCTTCCTCGAGGCTGCCGCCGACGGCGCCGAACGCATCCGTCCGCGCGATGACGACGAAGTTCGGGTCGTGCTGGTTTCGCATGTCGATGGCGGCCCGATATTTCCCGATCGCCTCTTCGCGACTCACGATCGTCTTTCCCGCGATGTGACCGCAACGCTTCGGAAACCGCTGGTCCTCGAGGTGAATCCCGGCGACGCCCGTCTTGATGAATTCCTGGACGGTGCGCATCGTGCTCAGCGCATTGCCGTAGCCGTCATCGGCATCGGCGATGACCGGAATGCTCACCGCGGACTGGACCATCGACGAAATGCGCGTCACCTCGGTCATGGTGAGGAAGCCCATGTCCGGCCACCCGTTGGCCATGGCGACCGAGTAGCCGCTGAGGTAGATCGACTTCATGCCGACCCGCTCGGCGATCTGCGCATCCAGCGGCGAGTACACGCCGCCGGTGAACAGGTATTCCTCATCCTTCAGCAGCTGCCGAAACTTCTTCCCCATGCTCTCCATGAGAGGCGCTCCTTGTCAGGCCGCCGCGACCAGCGACGTGGCGCACCAGCGGCAATAGGTCTCGGTCTCGATTTCCAGCGCGCAGCTCCGGCAGCACGCCGTACCGCATTCCTGGCAAGGAGCGGCACTTGCCGCACGTTCCAGGGTCGTCTCGCACTCGCAAGTGTTGGTCATGACTGGCCTCAGTGCAGCTCGAAGGTTCCAGCAGCGCACACGTTCGTCGCGCCCAGCAGGGATCCTGCGCAGCTACGGCAATAGGTCACGGATTCGAGAGGAACGGCACATGCCGAGCAGCAAGGCGCTCCGCATTCCAGGCACCCCAGAGTCGGTCGTGCGTGGGAGCGTTCGGTACCGCAGCTACAATTCCCGCCCATGGCGTCTCCTCCTAATGGCGCTCAGACAGGAACTAATTCAAGAGACGTTCCAGGGGATGCCGCAACTTAAAGTACTGATAATACTGAGGTAAGTATTAAGGTGAGACATCTACGACTCAGCAATCTGAGTGCATAGCTGGCGAAATAGTGTTATAGAATCATTAGGTTAGGTCTAAATAGTCAGTGAGACCTAATAGTCTCACTGATGAGACTTGACTGTCTCAGATCGAAATTCTTCAGCGGATATGCGGTGCTTGAGCAGGAGCCGGTGAAAGTTCCGCCGCGTAATTCGAGCTTTCTTGGCCGCTGCCGAAATGTTGCCGCGACTCTCCCGAAGGAAGCGCAGGACAGCTTGACGCTCGAATTCACGGACGAGCCGTTCCTTCCCCGCAAGCAGGCCATCGTCGGAGGGACCCGTGAAGCCGCGGGATTCCTGCAGGTGAAGGGGTAGATGCTCGGGCTCGACCGACCGATCACGGGTGAGAACAACCGCTCGCTCGATGATGTTCTCGAGCTCGCGAAGGTTCCCTGGCCAGGGATATCGCTTGAGGAGGTCCAGGGCGTCAGTCGAGATCCGCTCCACCTTCTTGTTGACCTTCGCTTCCGCTTTGCGAAGGAAGTGATAGGCCAGGACCGGCAGGTCCTCCATCCGTTCGCGAAGCCCAGGAAGGGTGATCGTGAACGCATTGAACCGATAGAAGAGGTCCTCTCGGAATTCCGTGCGTTGCATCGCGGTCTCCAGATCCCGGTTCGTCGCGGCGATGACGCGAACGCGCACACGCCGCGTCGCGACGTCGCCGACCGGCTTGATCTCGCCGGCCTGGAGCACGCGGAGGAGCTTGCCCTGCATCTCGAGCGGCATATCACCGATTTCGTCGAGGAAGATCGTGCCGCCGTCCGCCTTCTCGAACAGGCCGACCTTGTCCGCGATGGCTCCGGTGAATGCTCCTCGCCGATGGCCGAACAATTCGGATTCCATCAGCGAGGGCGTCAGCGCCGTGCAATTGACGGTCAGGAGTGGCTTGTCGCGAAGGGGCGAGTACTTGTGGATGGCCCGAGCCACTAACTCCTTCCCGGTTCCGGACTCGCCGCGCACTAAAACGGTCGTCGGCGCCGGCGCGACCCGCGCCACCAGCTCGGCAATCTCTCGCATCTTGGGGTTCTGGCCGATGATGAAGTCACCTTCCTGGGCCTGCAGCTCGCGCACCACCAGCGAGTAGCGGTCTTCCAGCTCCTCGGTGCGTTTCCGTTCGGCCAGCAGATCCCACACGAAGCGCGCGCTGAGACCGCCCATGACCTCGGCCCCCGGCGGTTTCGACCGCAAGATCGTCTCGTGCACCTCGGGGCTGCCGGTGACGTCGATGATGAGGTCGGTCCGCGGATCGGTCACGAACTCTCGCAAGTCCGTGGTGACCGGGATGTTGAAGCGGCGGGCGAACTCGATGCCGGGCGCCCACGGATTGACATCGGCCACGCCCAGGATGGACACGGTGGCGTCGCCGACGAACATCTCGAGCAGGGCTCGCCCGCCCTTGCCCGCACCGATGATGACCACTTTCGTCACACATCAGACAATATCATCGGCGACGGGCGCGAGACCCTTCCCCGATCAGAAGGCGGGCTGGGGCTGGCGGTGGAACTCGGCCACGTTCTCGAAGCGCGCGTATTGCGGCAGGAACACGACCTTGATGGTGCCGACCGGTCCGTTCCGCTGCTTCCCGATGATGACCTCGGTGATGTTCGCCTCGTCGGGCGGCAGATCCTCCTTGTATGCTGACTGCCGGTAGAGAAAGAGGATCAGGTCGGCATCCTGCTCGAGCGCACCCGACTCGCGAAGGTCGCTGAGCTGAGGCCGGAAATCGCGGGTGGCCCGCGACTCCACGGCCCGCGAGAGCTGGGACAGCGCGACGACGGGCACACGAAGCTCCTTGGCCAGCGCCTTGAGTGACCGGGAGATCTCGGAGATTTCCTGCTGACGGCTCTCCATCGACGCCCGCCCGCGCATGAGTTGCAGGTAGTCGATGACGAGAAGGTCGAGGCCGTGCTCGGCCTTCATCCGGCGCGCCTTGGCGCGGGCCTCCAGGACGGTCAACCCTGGAGAGTCGTCGATGAAGATCGCGGCTTCACTGAGCCGGCCCGCCGCCGCCGTGAGGCGATGCCAGTCGGAAGCGCTGAGACGACCGGTCCGCACCGCCTGCGAGTCGACTTTCGCCTCGGAACACAGCATGCGCTGCACGAGCTGAGGGGCCGACATTTCCAGACTGAGCACGAGCACCTTGCCGTGAAGCGCCACGCCGACGTGCTGCGCGATGTTCAAGGCGAAGGCGGTCTTCCCCATGCTAGGTCGACCGGCGATGATCACGAAGTCGGCCGGCTGCAAACCCGACGTCTCCAGATCGAGCTTCTCGAAGCCCGTCGCCACGCCGGTGACGTGCTCTTTCCGCTCGTAGAGCCGCTCGATGTACTCGAACGTGTTCTTGAGAATCTTGCCCACCGGCAGGGCGCTGCCTTCGAGCCGGCGCTCGGCGAGCCCGAAGATCTTCCGCTCGGCGTCGTCGACGAGGGTTTGCACATCCTCCTTGGCCTCGAAGGCCTGACCGATGATCTGCGTCGAGGTCTGGATGAGCTCGCGCAGGACGGCCATGTCACGCACGATGCCGGCGTAGGCCGAGAGATGGGCGGCGATCGACGCGTGCTCGACGAGGAGCGCCAGCGCCCCCGGACCGCCGACGGATTCCAGCGTGCCGTCACGGCGGAGGTCCTCGCTCAACGTGATGAGATCGACGGGCTCGCTGCGGTCGAACAGTCCTTGCATCGTCTCGTAGATCGTCCGGTGTGCGTCGGTATAGAAATCGGAGGACCGCAGCAACTCGATGACACGCGGAAGAGTCTCCCGGCCCTCGAGCAGGACGGCACCGAGGACGGCGCGTTCCGCGTCGAGGTTGTGCGGTGGGATTCGCGCGGGGAGATCCAACGGACTCATGCGAGCGCGGTGTCCCCGATGCGAAGCATGCGGTTCGCATCATCGGCGCGACGGCGGCAGCCGGTCAACAGAATTGTGAAAAAATCAGTCTGCGGTGGACAACGATGTGGGTATCACGTGCACATCGAGTGGAAATCGCGTGGACAAGACGAGCAATCCTCGTGGGTCGCGGCCCACGAGCGGATCGCGCGCGGGACGCTACTCGCGAAGGACGTTGACGCGAAGCTGCGCGGTGACCTCCGGGTGCAGGCGAATCGGAACGCTCGTCTCACCCAGCGTCTTGATCGGCTCGTCGAGCTGCACCCGACGGCGCTCGATCTTCACGCCCTGCCGCCCGAGGAAGTCGACGAGATCCTGCGCCGTGACCGATCCGAAGAGTTTGCCCTCTTCGGACGCCTGGCGCTTCTCCTCGTACATCGTTTCCTCGATGCGCTGCCGTAACGTATCGGCCTCGCCCTTGATGCGACCCGCTTTGGCGTCCTGCTGTTTCTTGATGTGCTCGAGGTTCTGCAGATTGCCGGCGGTGGCCGAGAGGGCGAGCTTCTTCGGGATGAGGAAGTTGCGAGCGTAGCCGTCCGAGACGTCACGAACCTCACCTCGGCGGCCCACCTTGGCGACGTCGTCCAGAAGAATGATCTTCATCGAGGCTCCGGTCTCAGTCCGTTGACACGTACGGGATCAAGGCCACCGTCCGCGCACGTTTGATGGCGTGCGTCAGCTGGCGCTGATGGCGCGCGCAGCTCCCCGAGATGCGCCGGGGAATGATCTTCCCACGCTCGGTGACGAAGTTCCGAAGCCGACGGACATCCTTGTAATCGACGAGATCGACCTTGTCCGCGCAGAATTTGCAGACCTTCCGCCGGCCGAACCGGCGGCGCTTGACAGGCTTCTGAGGCGTGGGAATGGCTGACTCCTCCTTGAACGACTAGAAGGGAACGTCGTCGTCGGCCGCTGCCGGCACCTCGTCACCGGCAAACGCGGGCGCCGACGACACGGCCGCGGCGGGCGTCCCTTTGCCGCGGCTCATGAACTGGACACGCTCGGCGACGACCTCGGTCACCGTCCGCTTCTGGCCGTCCTTGCCTTCCCAGTCCCGCGTCTGCAGACGACCTTCGACGAAGACCTGGCTGCCCTTGTCGAGATACTCGCCGCACGATTCCGCTTGCTTGCTCCACACGACGACCGTGAGAAACGTCGCTTCCTCGCGCTTCTCACCGCCCTGGGTGGTGTAGTTGCGGTTCACGGCCAGGCGCAAGTCGGCGACGGCAGTGCCGCTCGGGGTGTAACGAAGCTCCGGGGGCCGGGTCAGATTACCGATCAGCAGGACTTTGTTGAGGCTCGCCATCAACCGACCTCCTCGAGCACCTCCGGTTGCGGTTTGCTTGGCCGAGCTTTCTTGCGGATGGGCACCCGCGTGGAGAGGAAGCGCAGCACGTTCTCGTTGAGACGAAGCTGGCGCTCGAACTCCTTGATCATCGACGGCTCGGCGGACACTTCGAGGACCGCGTACGTGCCCTCACGCTGCTTGCGGATGTCGTACGCGAGCCGGCGCTTGCCCCAGTTCTCGACTTTGGTGACGTCGGCGCCGAGGCCCTTGAGCTGCTCTCCGACCTGCGTGAGCAACGCCGCGACTTCTTCATCGGTGGGCCGAGGATCGGCGATGACGAGAATTTCGTAAGGCCGCAAATGCTCACCCCCTTCTGAAAGCGCCTTAGGCTATCAAACTACGCTAAGAGCAGCAAGGTCAATGCCGTGAAAATGATACGGCCCGGGTCGATTTCCCGACCCGGGCCGTCGCCCGCGCATCGCGCGGACTCCAACGGTCTAGTACATGTCACCGTGAGGCATCGCGGGAGCCGCCGGCTTGGCGTCCTCCGGGATGTCGGTAATCAGCGCCTCGGTGGTGAGCAGCAGCGCGGCGATCGACGACGCGTTCTGCAGTGCCACCCGTTCCACCTTGGTTGGATCGATGATCCCGGCCTGCATCATGTCGACCGGCTGCATCGTTTCCGCATCGAACCCGCGGGTGGGAACGTTTTCCGCCTTCACCTTCTCCACGACCACGCTGCCCTCGAGGCCGGCGTTCTCGACGATCTGACGGATCGGCTCTTCGAGCGCCCGCCGGACGATCTGGGCCCCCGTCTTCTCGTCACCCTCCAGCTTCAGCGAGTCGATGGCCCGGGCCGCCCGCAACAGCGCGACACCGCCACCGGGGACGATGCCTTCCTCCACAGCGGCTCGCGTCGCATTCAGAGAGTCCTCGACGCGCGCCTTCTTCTCCTTCATGGCCGTCTCAGTGGCGGCCCCGACCTTGACGACGGCCACACCGCCAGCCAGCTTGGCCAGCCGCTCCTGCAGCTTCTCGCGGTCGTAGTCGCTGGTGGTCTCGTCGATCTGGGCACGAATCTGCTTGATTCGGCCTTCGATGGCCGACTGCTTGCCGTTGCCCTCGACGATCGTCGTGTTGTCCTTGTCGACGACGACCTTCTTGGTCCGGCCGAGGTCATCGAGCTTGATGTTCTCGAGCTTGATGCCGAGGTCCTCGGTGATGGCCTTACCGCCGGTCAGAATCGCGATGTCTTCCAGCATGGCCTTGCGGCGGTCGCCGAAACCGGGAGCCTTGACCGCGCAGGTGTGCAGCGTGCCGCGCAGCTTGTTCACGACGAGCGTGGCCAGCGCCTCACCCTCGACGTCCTCGGCGATGATGAGCAGCGGACGGCCCGCCCGCGCGACTTGCTCGAGCAGGGGCAGCATGTCCTTCATTACGCTGATCTTCTTCTCGTGAATCAGGATCAGCGCGTCCTCGAGCACGACTTCCATCCGCTCGGGGTCGGTCACGAAGTACGGCGACAGGTAGCCGCGATCGAACCGCATGCCCTCGACGACGTCGAGCACGGTGTCGGCCGACTTCGACTCCTCGACTGTGATAACGCCGTCCTTACCAACCTTCTCCATAGCCTCGGCGATGAGGTCACCGATGGTCTTGTCGTTGTTGGCGGCGATCGTCGCGACCTGGGCGATTTCCTTCTTGTCCTTCGTCGACTTCGAGAGCTTCTTGAGATCCTCGACCACCGCGTTGACGGCGGTCTCGATACCACGCTTGAGGCCCATCGGATTGGCGCCGGCGGTCACGTTGCGCAGGCCCTCGCGGAAGATCGCCTGGGCCAGCACGGTGGCGGTGGTGGTCCCGTCTCCGGCGATGTCCGACGTCTTGGACGCTACTTCCTTCAGCATCTGGGCGCCCATGTCCTCATAGGGGTCCTTCAGCTCGATCTCCTTGGCGACGGTGACGCCGTCCTTGGTGATCGTGGGGCTGCCGAACTTCTTGTCGATCACTACGTTGCGGCCCTTGGGGCCGAGCGTGGCCTTCACGGCCTCGGCCAGGATGTTGACGCCCTTGAGCAGGGACGCCCGGGCCTCCTCGTCGAATTTGAGCTGCTTCGGCATCTGTGGCTTCCCTCCTGGGAAAGAGTGATTACTCGAGAATCGCCAGAACGTCCTCCTCGCGGAGGATGAGATATTCCTTCTCGTCGATCTTCACCTCGGAGCCCGAGTACTTGCCGAACAGGATGCGATCACCGGATTTCACGTCGAGCGGGATCTTCTTCCCGTCCTCCGTCACCTTGCCGTTACCGGCGGCGACGACCTTGCCTTCCTGCGGCTTCTCCTTGGCGGTGTCCGGGATGATGATCCCACCCCGTACTTGCTCCTTCTCCTCGACGCGCTCCACGAGGATGCGGTCGTGCAACGGGCGAATCTTCATAAACGGCTGGCCTCCTTTATCTGTGGTAGAGGGTCTAGAGGGCTTGGTCGCGGCAGTTCGTTTCGCCATCCTTAGCCTCGGAAGTCTGTTAGCACTCGTGAAAAGCGAGTGCTAACATACCCGCGCGTCAGGGCCAGGTCAAGAGAAAAATCGGGGGCCGGAAATGGCGGAAAGCGTCTTCATTTCAAACGTTTTGCCGGCGGAGGCTCGATCACTGATTCCTCGTGAATGGACCGTGGACTACAACGAAACAGACATCCCGCTGTCGAAGGCTGAGTTGATCAGGAGGCTTCAAGGCAAGGAAGCGTTGGTCTGCCACATCATCAGCGCCATCGACGAGGAAGTCTTCGCCGCCTGCCCCGACCTCAAGGTCGTGGCGAACGTGGCCGTCGGGTTCAACAACGTCGACGTCGCGGCTGCGACCCGACACGGCGTGATCGTGACGAACACGCCCGACGTCCTCACGGAGACCACGGCTGATTTCGCCTGGGCGCTGCTCATGGCGGCCGCCCGACGGGTCGTCGAGGCCGACCGCTACGCGCGGGCAGGCGAGTGGAAGGCGTGGAAGTGGGATCTCCTGTGGGGGGCTGACATCCACGGCAAGACCCTGGGCGTGATCGGCTTCGGGCGGATCGGGCGGGCCGTCGCGCGACGGGCCGGTGGTTTCAACATGAGCATCCTCTATCACGACGCCCTGCGCGCCGACGCCGCTGCCGAGCGCGAGTTCAATGCGACGTTCGTGACGAAGGAGCGACTGCTGGCCGATGCTGACTTCGTGACCGTCCACACCAACCTGACAGTGGAAACGCGTCACCTGATCGACGAAGCGGCGCTGAAGCGGATGAAGAAGACGGCCGTGCTCGTCAACGCCGCCCGTGGCCCGATCGTCGACGAAGCGGCCCTGGTGCGGGCCCTGCGGGAAGGCTGGATCGCCGGCGCCGGTCTGGACGTCTTCGAGGACGAGCCGACGATCCATCCGGGCCTGCTGCCTTTACCGAACGTCGTCCTGGCGCCGCACATCGCCAGCGCCTCCCGCGACACCCGGACGGGCATGGCGATTCTCGCCGTGCGCAACTGCGTCGCGGTGCTCGAGGGAAAACCGGCGATTACGCCGGTGCGGTAACGGCTCGCCGGGTTCGGCGCTCGAGTCGGGAGAGGCGATAGACGAGCGCGTCGAGCGCGCGGACGGGCGCCTTCGACGCTTGGGCGAGGGCGAGGGCGTCCTGGACGATCCCCAGCGCGGTGCCGAAGTCGCGCCGTCGATGCTCGTGGTATTTGGCCAGCTCCTCCCACGGCGTCACGTCGAAGACACGGGCCGCCGACGCCTCCTGCCACAGCGCGCACGCCTCGTTCCAGCGGGCCTGGCGCTTCTGCCACCGCGCGAGCCGGAGGCGAACCCGGTGGCCCTCGTCGCCAGCGAGCCCGGCCGAGAGCGCTCGCTCGTAGTACACCGCAGCCCGCCCCGGATCGCAGCGCTCCCAGAGGCGGCCGACCCCTGCCAGTTCGCCGGCGGCAAGGTCGGCATCGTCGGTGAGGGCACGAGCGAACCATCCCAGCAGCGTGGCCAACGACAGCACGTCATCCCGGTTGTGCTCGAAGACCCGGGCCAGGGGCGCGGCGCGCCGATAGCGGAGGAAATCGAAGTAGAGCGCAGGGATGAGGTAGCCGGGGACATCGTTCTCACGGACGAGACCGAGGACCTCTCGCTCCAGCGTCGGTAGCCGGCAGTCATCGAAGTGGGCCGACCACATCCGCCGTGCGGGCCTCAACAAATCGACGTGAGCGAGCGTCGCCGGCCATCGACGACGCGCGAGAACGAAGCGCGTCTCGAGGAGAGGCAGGTCGAAGCCCCCGCCGTTGAAGGTCACGAGGCCACTGGCCCGGTCGAGCAGGGGATCGAGAGCGGCCAGCAGCGCCGATTCCTCGTCGAAATCCCGCATGAAATGTTGAACGAGCACGAATCGTTCGTTCTCGAGGAAGGCCGCTCCGACCAGGAAGGCGTACGTGCCGGTGCCGCCTGCCAACCCGGTCGTCTCGGTGTCGAGGAAGAGGAGCCCGCGCGGGTCGGACGGCGCTCCCAGAGGCGCGAGCAACTCGAGTGCCGGCACCGCGACGTCGAGCGCATCACCCAGGGCGAGCCGGCCGTGGCGATGTGAGAGCGGATATTCGCGTCGGACGACGACGAGCGGGCCGCCGCCGGTGTCCACGACTTCTCCGCCGACGAGGCGCTCGATCGGTTCGGGGACGGGCCGTGTGGCCCGCACGTTCTCGATGCGCCGGATGACCCGGCGAAGCTCTTCGAGCGTGCGGGAGCGGCCGTTCAGATCAGCGGGTGAGCTCACGGAGGAGGGCAGCGGCGGTGGCCTTGGCTCGTCGGCCCACCTCGTTCACGGGCCCCACGCACGAGGGGCATCCGAAGCGGCACGGGCAGGCCCCGAGCGTGTCCCGGCCGCGCTCGAACAGCAGCGGGAGGACATCGAACACCCGCTCGGCGAGACCGATGCCACCCGCGTGGCTGTCGTAGAGATAGATCGTCGGGTTGAAGCGCTCGGCCTCGAGCAAGCGCCGGCGCGCCGACTCGCGGGTCACCACGGCGCCCGGCTGGGCCGGCGTGGTGTCGCCCAGCCAGGAGCCGAGGTCGCGGATGTCGCAGAGCAGGAAGATGGGCGCGAGATGATGCAGGAGGTATCCGACGGCGCGAAGACCATCGATCAGCTCCTCACGTGAGGAACTGATGCGCGCGAGGGCGTCGGGAGCAATAGTCACCCAGGCGCTCGTCGTCTGCATTTCCTGCTGGGGCAGCTCCACCTCACCCGATCCGACGTTCTCGAGCGTCCCCATCTTGATCTTCTTGAAGCCGACGACTTTCTCCGCCACCAGGACCTCGCCCTGTTCGGCGACGTAGGCGGAATGCTCGCGCTCGGCGAGCCGGCGCAGGATCCAGACGCCCTTGGCACTGATGGCGTCGGTGAAATAATCAACGGACACCCGTTTGACGTACGCGACCTTTTCCTCGTCCTCGCGGAAGTGAAGCTCCTGAACTTCGTAGGGCACGCTCTCGACCAGGTAGATCGCCTTCGGGTAGATCGTGGCGAAGGCGCTGCTCCAGTCAACCTCGGCGATGATCTGGCGCCGCTTGGTCTGCTTCTCGTCGCGTGCGGTGGTGTCGATCACCAGGAAGTTGTCGGTGGTCACCGTCCGGAGCGAGACGTGGTCGGCCGGATAGGTTTCCGAGGCCCAGTGCCACCGCCCGCCCGCCTGGTGGAGGAGTCCTTCGTCCTCGAGGGCGGCCAGCTCGCGGCGCACGTCGACCTCGCCGAACGTCTCGACGCTCTGGCCGGCGGCGCTCGGCGCGAACGGCAGCTCGAACGCCGCGCACTTCAGGTGGTTGACGAGGATGAACGGGTTGTCGGGGTTGACGCGTGCGTGCTCGGGCGAGGCCCCGAACAGGTACTCCGGATGCGTGACCATGAACTGATCGAGGGGGGCGCTGCTCGCGACGAAGACGGCCGCCGAGGTGCCCGAACGTCGGCCGGCTCGGCCACTCTGCTGCCAGAGCGAGGCGATCGTCCCCGGGTAGCCGGCCAACACGGCGACGTCGAGATGTCCGATATCGACGCCGAGCTCGAGGGCGTTCGTGGAAACGACGCCCAGCACCTCGCCGGCGCGGAGCCCTTGCTCCACCGCGCGCCGTCGCGACGGCAGATAGCCACCCCGGTAGCCGCGGACGATGCCGGCATCGCCGGTCTTGTCGGCGACACCGGTCTTGATGGCGGTCAGGAGCACCTCGGTCGACAGCCGACTCTGGGCGAACACGATCGTCGGGATCTTTTCGCGCAGGAACCGTGTCGCCAGCCTGGCCGCTTCGCCGAGGTACGGCGCGCGGATCCCCAGCTCGGGATTGACGACCGGGGGGTTGTAGCAGAGGAAGAGCTTGTCGCCGGTGGGGGCTCCGCTCTCGGCGACCTCCTCCACGCTCTCCCCGATGATCCGCCCGCCCAGCTCACCAGGATTCGCAATCGTGGCGGACGCCATGATGAATTGCGGCGCCGACCCGTAATGACGACAGAGACGGCGCAGACGACGCATGACGTTCGCCACGTGACTGCCGAAGACACCACGATACGCGTGGAGCTCGTCGATGACGACGTAGCGGAGATTCTGGAAGAGCACGGCCCACTTCGTGTGATGCGGCAAGATCCCCGAGTGCAGCATGTCGGGGTTGGTCAGGACCAGGTTGGCGCGCGCCCGCACGGCCCGCCGCGCGTCCTGCGGCGTATCCCCATCGTAGGTGAACATGCGGAGCTCGGGCAGGGCCTTGGCGATCGTTTCGAGCTCGGCGAGCTGATCCTGGGCGAGCGCCTTGGTCGGAAAGAGATAGAGCACGCGCGCGTCGGGCTGACCGAGCAGCGCCTGCAGCACGGGCAGGTTGTAGCAGAGCGTCTTTCCCGACGCCGTCGGCGTCACGACGACGACGTGCTGGCCCTTCTCGATCAAGGCCCATGCCTTGGCCTGGTGTGAGTAGAGCTGACTGATCCCGCGGGCACGGAGCGCCTCCGCGAGCCGAGGATCGACCGACGTCGGGAGCGGGACGAAGACCGGCGGGCGCGCGGGAAGCTGTCGGAGTGCGGTGATGCAGGGCCCGGTCGACGGTGATGTCAAGAGATCATCGAGGATCTCGCCGAGCATCGGGCGCCACTCTACCACGCCACCTGTATAGTGTTGCAAGCATGCGCCGCTCGGACTGGGTCCCTCCGATCGTCTGGATGGCCGCGATCCTGGCGCTGTCCACCGACGCGGGCAGTGCCGAGCACACCGGCGGCTTCGTTCTTCCCGCTCTGCGCTTCATCTGGCCGACCGCGACCCTGCCGCTGCTCGAATCCATCCACGCCGTCGTCCGAAAGCTCGCCCACGTGACCGAATACGCCGTGCTCGGCAGCCTCTGGTATCGCGCGTTCGCCGTCGGGCGCCGCCCGCCCAGGATTGCAGTCGCGCTCGCCTTCGGCTTGAGCGTGGCGTGGGCGGGCGTGGACGAGGCCTTTCAGATGCTGGTTCCGTCGCGAACCCCGAGCATCCTCGACGTGGGGATCGATGCCGCCGGCGCCCTGATCGCCTGTATTGGCGCGGTGGGCCGGCCTCGGCTCGTGGATGTCATGACCTCCGCGCTCTTGTGGGCGGCGACGGTCGTCGGCAGTGTCGCGCTCGTCCTCAACGCCGTGATCGGTGATGGCTCCGGAGGGCTCTGGGTGACGACGTCGGCGGCAGCGCTGGCGGTCGTCGCGCGACGGCGGGGGACGACCGGCTAGATCTTCAGTCGTGGGTCGAGCGTGTCTCGAAGGCCGTCGCCGAACAGATTGATCCCGAGCACGGCCACCAGGATGGCGAGCCCGGGAAAGGTGGCCAGCCACCACGCGGTCGACAGGTACACGCGCCCGTCGGCGAGCATCCCTCCCCACGTCGGGGTCGGCGGCTGGACGCCGAGTCCCAGGAACGACAATGCCGACTCGATGACGATGACGCGGGCCATGTCGAGCGTGGCGACCACCAGCCACGGCGTGAACGCGTTCGGGAGGATGTGGCGCACGAGAACACGCCAGTCCCGGACGCCAAGCGCCTGGGCGGCCTGGATGAACTCGCGTTCCCGGATCGACAGGACGGCGCCGCGGACGACGCGGGCGTAGATGACCCAGCTCGAGACACCGATGACGGCAATGATCGTCACCAGGCTCGGCCCGAGCACTCCGATCACCGCGATGGCGAGGAGGATGAACGGAAAAGCGAGCTGGATGTCAGCCAGACGCATCAGAACGTCGTCCACCGGGCCACCGAAGTAGCCGGAGAGGAGTCCCGCGATCATCCCGAGGACGCCGGAGATCAGCACCGCGGCGACGCCGACCAGAAGGGCTGGCCGGGCTCCGAAGATCACGCGAGCGAGAATGTCGCGGCCGAGATGATCGGTACCGAGCGGGTGAATATATCCCGCCCCGTCCTGCCATCCCGGCGGCTTCAAGCGATTCTCCAGATCCTGCCCGAGAGGGTCGAAGGGTGAGACCAGCGGCGCGGCGAGCGCAACCGCGAGGACGACGGCGACGACGACGGCGCCGAACAGTGCCGTTCGTCGGCGCGCGAGCCGGCGCGAGAAGGCCAGCCACTCACGGCGCCCCTGGGCGGCGGGGTGCGCCATCGGCAACGCGACCCGAGCGGCGCCGGAGTCGCTCTCAGGCACGACCGTTGGCCGGCCAGCGATGCAGCGTTCGAGGCGTCATCGCAGCCGTATGCGGGGGTCGAGATACGTGTACAGGACGTCCACGACGAGATTGACGAGGACGAACGTCGAGGCCAGAAGGAAGACCGCCGCCTGCACGACCGGATAGTCGCGGTTGTAGATGGCCTGCACGCTGAGGCGTCCCACCCCCGGCCACGCAAAGATCGTCTCCGTGATGACCGAGCCGCCCAGCAACGTGCCCAGCTCGATTCCGACGATGGTCACGATGGGAATCGCGGCGTTCTTGAGGGCGTGCTTCCACACGACGGGAGGATCGCCCACGCCCTTGGCGCGAGCGGTCCGGATGAAATCCTGGCTCAGGACATCGAGCATGCCGGACCGGGTGAGCCGAGCGATGCGCGCGGTCGTGAACAGGCCGAGCGTGATGGCAGGCAGGATGAGGTGCTCGATCCTGCCACGGCCCGACGATGGCAACCAGCCCCAGTGCACCGAGAAGACGAGGATCAACATGATTCCGAGCCAGAAGGTCGGGAGGGATTGGCCCAGGAGCGCGACCACCGTCGAGACGTAGTCCACCGTCGTGTTGCGTCGGACCGCCGAGACGATCCCCGCGGGAATCGCGAGGGCGAGGGCGATCACGAGCGCCGCCCCTGACAGCTCGAACGTGGCCGGCATCCGCTCGACGACCAGACCGAAAGCGGGCTCGCCGTGACGGATGGACTGGCCGAAGTCGCCCTGGAGAGCGCCGCGAAGGAAGCGGCCGTACTGCACGAAGAACGGATCGTTGAAGCCCATCGCCTGCCGGAATCGCTGGAGATCTTCTGCGCTGGCGTCCGGAGGCAGAAGCACCGCCGCCGGATCGCCGGTGAGATGCAAGATGAAGAAGACGACGAACGAGACGCCGAGCAGGACGATCAGTGACTGGGCCAGCCGACGGACCAGGTATGTGGTCACGCCCGTCGGAGACGGGCGACTGCCTCGATGTGGGGCGTCTGCGGGAACATGTCCACCGGCTGCACCCACTCGAGCCGGTATCCCTGGCGCAACAGATCACCGACGTCGCGGGCGAGCGTGGCCGGATTGCACGAGACGTACACGATGCGCACGGGCGCCAACGCCACCAACGCCTGTAATGCCTTCGGATGAAAGCCGGCGCGCGGCGGATCGGCGACGACGACCGCCGCGGTGACACCGTCGCGGACGAAGGTGGGCAGGACGTGGCGGACCTCGCCAGCCAGAAACGTACAGTTGTCGATCCCGTTCGCGCGCGCGTTGCGAGTGGCGTCGTCCACGGCCGCGGCCGCGACCTCGATGCCGTACACGTGGCGGCAGCGCCGGGCCAAGAGCAGACTGATCGCGCCCGTACCCGAGTAGAGGTCGAGGACCGTCTCCTCGCCCGTCAGCTCACACGCCTGCTCCACCAGCCCGAACAGGCGCTCGGCTTGCAGCGTGTTGGTCTGGAAGAACGAATTGGCCGAGATCTGGAACGTCACGTCGTCGAGACGCTCGGTGATGTGATCGCGCCCGACGAGGACGTGTTCTTCGGTCCCGACGGCGACGGCGGCCTTTTTCGCGTTGACGTTGAGCACCACGCTCGCCGTCGACGGCACTCGGGCGACGAGGGCTTCGGCGACGGGCTGAAGGCGCTCCACGTCGGGAGCGGCAACGACGATGTTGACCATTCGGTCGCCCGTCCGTCGGCCCTCCCGCAGGGTGACGAAACGCAACAGGCCCTGGCCGGAATCCTGATCATAGACGGCGAGCGCACGATCGCGCGCCTGTCCTCGGACCTCGGCCAGCAGCGTGTTCATCGCCTCCGACTGGAGCAGGCAGCGTTCGGTGTCGAGGACGACGTCGTAGCGATCGGCCTCGTGCAGGCCGATCACGGTCGCGCCCGCCGCTTCCGCCACCGTGAACTCCATCTTGTTGCGGTAGCCGTAGGCCTCCGGTGCGGGCAGAATCGAGCGCAGCTCAAAGTCGCCGGCCGCACCGAGCCGCTCCAGACAATCGCGAACCTGCTTCTCCTTGAACATGAGCTGGGCCGGGTAATCGAGATGCTGGAGACGGCATCCACCACACCGCCCAAAGTAAGGACAGGGGGCCGGTACGCGGTGCGGAGAAGGCGCCGTGACCGATTCGATCACGCCCCGGCCGTACCGCCCGCGCGTCTCGGTCACCTTCACGCGCAGGTGGTCACCGGGAAGTCCGCCGCGGACGAACATGACGTAGCCATGCACGCGGCCCACGCCCTCCCCACCGAACGCGAGGTCGTCGATGATGAGGTCCAGAACGTCGCCGCGACGGGGTTTTGCCATCGGAGAGGTCACTATAAAGGTCGGTCAGAACTGAGTCAATTTGACGAACCTCGGATACTCGGCACTTCTGGTGCGGCAGAGGTATGATAGCCATCAATGAACTCTCGAGCACCGCGTGCAATCTCGGAATTGATCGTCAATGCTCTTCCCGAGTTACGCGAGCGGCTCGTCGAAGAGGGGATCCGACGGTCATGGCCGGCCGTCGTCGGCGCCGAAGGGGCCCGTCGGTCCCGGCCCCAGCGACTGACCAACGGCCTTCTCGAGGTTGCCGTCGACAACTCACCCTGGCTGCACGAGCTGACGCTGCGCGCGCCTGACCTGACGACGCGACTTCGGGCGCAATTCGCCGCGATCACCTCCCTGCGCTTCGTGCTGACACCGGTGGCACAGGACGCCGCGTCCGTTTCGCCGAGCACCGAGCGACGGCGCCGCGCTCTGGCGCCGGAAGAGAAGCGCGACATCGACGCCGCCGTCGCCGCCATCGGCGACGAGACGCTTCGCGATTCGGCGCGTCGCCTCCTCACCACCGCGCGACGAAGCCTCGTCGTCGTCACGCTGGCGGCGCTCGCCGCCGGTTGCGCCGCGCAGGGGCCCGTCGCCGCCGTCAACGGTGATGAGCCGCCACGGCGGACGCGCTTCGTCGCCCCGTCGGAGACCAGCGACGCCTACTATCATTATTCGGCCGCACAGATGATGGCGCAGAACGGCCGCTTCCGCGAGGCAATCGCGGCCATGGAGCAGGCCATCAAGCGCGACCCCGAGTCGGCCTTCCTGTGGCGCGAGATGGCCCAGTGGTTGGCCCGTACCGATCAGACCGAGCCCGCGCTGGCCGCTGCCCGAAAGGCCGTGCAACTCGCGCCCGAAGACGCCGGCACCCATCTGACGCTGGCCGAGCTCCTGCGCGCCCAGAAGCGGTATGGCGAGGCCGAGGCCGAGCTCGAAAGAGTCATCACGCTGAACCCGTCGGCCGAGGAGCCGTACCTGACGCTGGCTCGTTACTACGTCGAGCAGAAGTCGTACGAACGGGCGCGCACCGTCCTGCTCCGCCTGGCCGAACGTCAACCGAAGCTGGCCCAGGCCCAGTTCCTCCTCGGCCGCCTCGCCGTCGAGACCGAAAACTGGGACGAGGCCATCACCCGTCTGACCAAGGCCGTCGAGCTCGATCCCGACCACGACGGCGCCTGGACGGCCCTCGGGTACGTCTACGAGACGCGGCACCAGCCGGAAGACGCCATCAAGGTGTACCGCAAGGCCATGCAGGCGAATCCCGACAATCCCGGGTTCGTCGAGCGCCTGTCCGATCTGCTCATCCGTCTCGGCCGCTTCAACGAAGCACAATCGGAGGTCGAGACGCTCGCCGAGGCGGCCCCGCGCGACGCGCGGGTGTGGCTGAAGCTCGGCGCCGTCTACTACGAGCAGAAGATGTGGGAGCGCGCCGCCGACTCCTTCCGTCGCGCGGTCGTGCTGGAGCCGTCGAACCTGCGCGCGAGGTACTTCCTCGCGACCTCGCTCATGGACGCCGGCCGCGACGACGATGCCCGCGGAGAGCTCGAACGCATCCTTCGTCTCGATCCCCGCTCCGTCGACGCCCGGGTCCAGCTCGGATTCCTGCACGGCCGCGGCAAGCGCTACGACCAGGCCATCGCCGTGCTCCGCGAGGCGGTCAACATCGAGCCGCGACGGCCCGAGCTCTTCCTCTATCTGGGGAGTGCCTACTTCCGCGCCAAGCAGTACGACCGCGCCGTCGAGACGCTGAAGGAAGGCCTGTCCCTGGACGAGAAGCAGAAGGATCTGATCTTCCAGCTCGGCGTCGTCTACGAGAAGCAGCAGAAGTTCGACGACGCCGTCAAGCTCTTCCGCAGCGTCATCGTCCTCGATCCTCAGCACGCCGAGGCCTACAACTTCGTCGGATACATGTACGCCGAGAAGGGCCAGAATCTCGACGAGGCGGTGAAGCTCATCGGCAAGGCGCTCGAGCTCGAGCCCGAGAACGGCTACTTCATCGACAGTCTCGGCTGGGCGTATTTCCAGCAGGGGCGTTATCCGGATGCACTCCGCGAGCTCAAGCGCGCCGTCGAGAAGGCCAAGGAAGCCGATCCGGTCATCTACGACCACCTCGGCGATGCGTTCGCCAAGAACGGTCTCGAGGAAGATGCGGTGGTCGCCTGGGAGAAGTCGCTGCAGCTCGACCCGAGTGCGGACGGGATCAAGAAGAAGATCGAGGAGGCGAAGAACCGTCTGCAGCGGGTCAAGCGTGATTCGAAAGCGCAGCAGACGCGCTAGCCTCCTCGCCCTCCTTCTCGCGCTCGCCCCCGGCTGTGCCCGCCTGCTGGCGCCACCTCACCAGCCGATTGCCGAAGACGCGCAGCGCGCGCTCACGCTCGTCGCTCGGCGCTGGTCTGAGTTCTCGGACCTTCGCACCCTCGCCGATCTCGACGTCGCCCGTGGCCGCGATCGTCAACGTCTGCGCAGTGTCGTGCTCGCCAAGGCTCCCGCCTCGGTGCGGCTCGAGGCGTTGTCGCCGATGGGGCAGCCGTTCTTGATCGCGACCCTGCACGACGATGGGCTCGTCGTCTACAACGCAGCGACCAACGAGGCCGTCGTCGGCCCAGCGACGGCCGACACGATGGCGAAGCTCCTGTCTCTGCCCTTCGAGCCTCACGACCTCGTCGGCGTACTGGCCGGACGCCCGGCGCCACTCCCCGACGTCCGCGTGGCCGAGATCATGCCGGCCGACGCCGACGGGCCCTCGCTCGTCGTCGTCAACAACGTCCACCAGCAGAGGATCTGGATGGATTTCGTGACGGGTGTCGTGCGCCAGGTCGAGATCACCGGTGGACTCTACGAGGTCCGGGTCACCTACGACCGGGGGCCACAGGGCGACGTCCAGGGCTTCCGATTCTCGGCGCCGCGAGCACGTGTCGCAGGACGCGTCGACTACCGCGACCCTGTCGTCAACAGTGGCGTGGAAGACGACCGGTTCCGCATGACGCCGCCGGAGACTGCAAAGACCCAGCGCCTGCGTTGACGCTCTTCGAAACTGCGTGCTAGTCTTCCCTGCCTTGTCGAAGGGATCGAGGAGTCGTCGCCTCGTGCTCAGCGCCGCGGCCAAGGTCAACCTGGTCCTCGAGATTCGAGGCAAGCGTGCCGACGGCTATCACGAGCTCGCGACCGTGATGCAGGCCGTCGACCTCTCCGATCGCCTGGTCCTCGACGAGGCACCCGGGCTCGGGCTGGCCGTGAACACCGACGGAGTCCCCTGCGACGCGACGAACCTGGCGTTGCGTGCCGCCACGACCCTGCGGGAGGCGGCGAAGATCGATCGTGGTGTGCACATCACGCTCGACAAGCGGATCCCGGTGGCGGCTGGTCTGGGGGGTGGATCGAGTGATGCCGCCGCCGTGCTCCTCGGCCTCAACCGTCTGTGGGGCCTCCGGTGGCCGGCGGCCCGGCTCGCCGAAGTGGCCACCGCGCTCGGAATGGACGTGCCGTTCTTCCTGCGCAGTGGTGCCGCGCTCGGGACGGGCCGTGGCGAAGTGCTCGAACCGGTCGTCGCCGGCGCGCTGGCGCTCGTGCTGGTGAACCCGGCGTTCGGCTCCAGCACGGCCGAGGCGTATGGTCGCGTCACGGCGGCGATGTATACGGACGGCTCGCGGGCCCGAAAGCTGGCCGAGCTGCTTCGCACACGGCAGGCTGCTCGCGTGGCGGCGAGCCTTTACAATGGCCTCGAGGCGGCCGTGGCCCCGCTCCATCCCGAGATCGAGCGGATCAAGGCGGCGCTTCTGGCCGCGGGGGCACTGGGCGCAGCGATGTCGGGGAGCGGGCCGACCGTGTTCGGGGTCGCGCGCTCGTTCGAGCACGCGCGCCAGATCCGCGCGCGACTCACGCGGGCGTCGTGGCGCTGCTGGGCGGTCCGGACACTGGCCGGGCCGGCCGTGCGCATGAGGACGAGTACCATGAGCTCACTGGGGCGTGGCCAAGCGGCAAGGCGCGGGACTTTGGATCCCGTATTCGGAGGTTCGAATCCTCCCGCCCCAACCACGATCGGGCGAGGCCGGCGATGAGATACGACCTGAAGCTTTTCTCGGGCAACGCGAACCGTCCACTGGCGGAAGAGATCGCCCAATATCTTTCCCTGCCGGTGAGCGACGCCGAAATCTCCCGTTTCTCCGACGGCGAGGTCTTCGTGCAGGTGAACGAGAACGTCCGGGGGACCGACGTCTTCGTGGTCCAGCCGACCTCACCCCCGGTGAACGACAACCTCATGGAGCTTCTGGTGATGATCGACGCGCTCAAGCGCGCGTCGGCGCGTCGGATCACCGCCGTGCTGCCCTACTACGGCTACGCCCGCCAGGACCGCAAGGTACAGCCGCGCGTGCCGATCACGGCCAAGCTCGTCGCCGATCTGCTGACGGCGGCCGGCGTGGACCGGGTGCTGGCGCTGGACCTCCACGCGGGACAGATCCAGGGCTTCTTCAACATCCCGGTGGACCATCTGTTCGCGGCGCCCGTGATCATCGACTACCTCGGCAAGAAGGATCTGCACGATCCCGTCATCGTCTCGCCCGACGCCGGTGGCGTAGAGCGTGCCCGCGCCATCGCCAAGCGGCTCAAGGCCGGTCTGGCCATCATCGACAAGCGTCGCGAAGGCCCGAACCAGGCGGTCGCCATGCACCTGATCGGCGACGTGCACGGCCAGGACGCCGTGGTCATCGACGACATGATCGACACCGCCGGGACGCTCGTGCAGGCGGTGGAAGCGCTCGCGCGCGAAGGGGCCCGGCGCATCCTTGCGTGCGGAGTCCACGCCGTGCTGTCGGGTCCCGCGATCGACCGCATCAAGTCCTCGCCCCTGGAAGAGGTCGTCGTCACGAACTCCATCGCGGTGTCGGATGCCAAGCGGACCGGCCGCCTGACGGTCCTCACGGTGGCTCCGCTGCTCGGTGAGGCCATCCGACGCATTCATGACGAGGAATCGGTCTCGACCCTGTTCGTCTGAAGGAGCGCACATGCAGACGCAAGAATTGACGATTACGCGCCGTGAGGGCACCGGCAAGCAACTGGCCAAGCGCCTGCGCCGCAACGGCGTCGTCCCGGCCGTGCTCTATGGCGGCGCCAAGCCAGAAACCGTCACGGTCGATCCGCGAGCGGTGCTCCGCATCATCCACGGCCACGAGGGATCGACCCAGCTGCTCACGCTGAAGTTCGAAGGTGACTCGGGATCGCGCATGGCGATCATCCGCGATCTCCAGTTCGATCCCGTGTCGGAGCGCCTCCTCCACGTGGACCTTCAGGAAGTCACCACCGACCGCGCCATCACGGTCCGCGTCGCCGTTCATCCCGTCGGCGAGGCCGCGGGTGTGAAGGAGCAGAAGGGCATCCTGAACGTCGTCCTGCACGAGCTCGACGTCTCCTGCCTGCCGACGCAGATTCCCGAGCGGATCGACGCCGACGTCACGGCATTGATGATCGGCGACGTCCTGACCGTCGCAGCTCTGCAGGTACCCCCGGGTGTTCGGATCTTGAACGATCCCGGCCAGGCCGTCGTCACCGTGGCGGCGCCGATGGCCGAGGAGGTTGTCGCGCCGGCTGCGACGGCCGCCGTGACCGCGGAACCCGAGGTCCTCACGGAGCGCAAGCCGAAGGAAGAAGCCGCGCCGGCCGAGGACGCCAAGAAGGGCGGCGGCGACAAAGAGAAGGCCAAGAAGGAGAAGTAACGGAGCAGGTCCCGCGTGGCCCACGTGGTGGTGGGACTGGGCAATCCCGGACCGGAGTACCAGGAGACCCGCCACAACGTGGGCCAGCGCGTGCTCGATCATCTGGCCTCATCGACCTTCCACCGCCGCTGGCAGCGTGACGATTCGACGCTGCTCTGCACGGGCACGTGGCGAGGCGAGCCGGTGAAACTCATCAAGCCCCAGAGCTTCATGAACGTGACCGGCCCGGTCGTGGCTCGGGCCCTGCGCCGTCATACGGCGGATCCCGCCGACCTCATCCTCGTCTACGACGACATCGACTTGCCGCTGGGCACCGTTCGCGTGCGCATGAAGGGCAGCCACGGTGGCCACAACGGCGTGCGCTCGGTCATCGAGGCCGTCGGCACCGAAGACGTCCGCCGCGTGAAGGTCGGCATCGGCCGTCCCGATCACAAGGCCGACGTGCCGGACCACGTCCTGACGCGATTCGAGGCGGACGAGCTCCCGGTGGTGGACGAGGCGGTGGCCGTGGCCGCCGAGAAGGTGCTCGCCCTGATCCACTAGAAGAACAGGTAGGTCAGGACAACGAAGAGCGGGATCAGGATGCCCGCACTGTAGACCATGTAGCCCGCGAAGCTTGGCATGCGAATGCCGGCTCCCTCCGCGATCGCCTTGACCATGAAATTGGGGGCATTGCCGATGTAGCTGTTGGCGCCCATGACCACCGATCCCACGCTGATCGCGGCCAGAATTCGGTGGGGCATCCCGATGACCTCGTTCGTCGACCCCAGCCCCTGCCCGAGCGCCACGAAGGCCAGATAGGTTGGCGCATTGTCGAGGAACGACGACAGGAGACCGGAGGCCCAGAAGAACTGCCATGGCTCACGGACGCCGAGCTCATGTCCCCGCAATCGCAGCAACTCGAGCGCGGGGATCATCGTGAGGAAGATCCCGAAGAAGAGCACGGCGACCTCGACCATCGGCGAGGCCGTGAACCCGTTGGCGCGCCGGATCGCGTGTGGCGTGCGCCACAGGGAGATCGCGCCGAGCGCAACGATGACGACCTCGCGTCCGGGCGCGCGGAGCAGCGCCACCGCCGCTGCGACGCCGGCAAGAAGGACGACGTTACTGATCCCGCGCACGTGCAGTGGCTCGATCTGCTGACGGTCCCGACGCAGCGCCCCCGTCGTCTCGCGCGCGTGCTGTACCGAATCCCAGCAGAAATAGACCACCAGCAGGGTGCCGACCATCATCGTCCAGGGCGGCCACAGCCGGAAGGTCCACGAAAACGGCACCCCCAGGAGGTAGCCGAGGAAGAGCGGCGGGTCGCCCAGAGGCGTCAGCAGGCCGCCGATGTTCGACACCAGGAAGATGAAGAAGATCACGGTGTGCGTCACCCGCTGGCGCTCGCGATTCGTCTGGAGCAGCGGGCGGATCAGCAACAAGGACGCGCCGGTCGTGCCGATACACGAGGCGAGCGCTGCCCCGAGCGCCAGGAAGGCGGTGTTCGTCACAGGCGTCGCTTCGAGATCCCCGCGGAGCAGGATGCCCCCGGAAATCACATAGAGCCCGGCGAGCAGGACGATGAAGGAGACGTAGTCTTCCGCGGTGGCAGCCAGGACGGAGGGCTGGCGGACCAGATAGAACCCCAGCACAGGCAGCCCCAGGGCCACCGAGACGGTCAGCTTGTGCCGATGGGCCTCCCACCAGCGCGGAAGCGCCAGGGGACCGAGCGCGATCGCCAGGAGCATCGCGATGAACGGGACGACCGAGTACAGTGGCGGCGCCGCCGGCATGCCGGCGCAAGTCTAACGGTAGCGGACCGGGCGTCGGGATGGTATATAGTTATCGTTTACCCACGTGTGGCCAAGGGGTCCGTCTGGAGGGGGGGAACAGAGTGACCAAGGTCATCGTCGAGCCCGACGAGTCCTTCGAGAGCGCTCTCAAGCGCTTCAAGAAGCAGTGCGAGAAGGCCGGGCTCCTCTCCGAGTTCAAGAAGCGCCAGCACTACGAGAAGCCGAGTGTACGGAGGAAGCGGAAGGCGCTAGCAGCGCGCAAGAAGGCAAAGCGGCGCGAGCGGATGTCCGATTAGCGGCGGCAGCACTCCTGACTCGGGCGCCGGCACTCCCAGTGATGGACGGGAGCGAATGAGGCGAGAGATGGAGGCAGGCCGAATCTGGCAGCGAGGCATCGAATGGGATGCCGTCCGCGGATTGCTGGCGCAGCAGGCGCGGACCACTGTGGGTCGGGAACGGGCTCTCAGCGCCGAACCCGTCACCGTGCTCGCGACCATCCGGGAAGCGCTCGAAGCGACCCGTCAGGCCCGCACGGCTCTGGCCGAAGTCGGCCCACCCCCGGTCGACAGCCCTGATGTCCGCCCCGTCCTCGATCGGGCTCGGATTCCCGGCAGCGTTCTCGATGGGAGCGACCTTGTCCTCCTGATCCCCTTTCTCGAGGCGGCCCCGCGTCTCTCGGCCTACGCCCGAACGACCGGGCCCATCGCGCCCGCCGTCGGCAGCCTGGCTCAGACGCTTCCCCGCGTGGACGATCTCCGCGACAGCCTCCGTGCCGCTCTCGATGACGAGGGCGCCGTCAAGGACGACGCGAGCTCCCGCCTCCGCCACCTGCGCCGTGACCTGCGCGAACGGCGCCGACGCGTCGTGGCCGACCTCGAGCGCCTGTTCCAGACGAGCGACAACGACCGGATCTTTGCCGATCGATTCGTCACCGTTCGTCACGGCCGGTACGTCGTACCCGTTCGGGCCGAAGCCCGGCAACGCCTGCGCGGGATCGTGCACGATCGATCCCAGAGCGGCCAGACACTCTTCGTCGAGCCGGAGAGCGCGGTCGACGCCAACAATGATCTCGTCCAGCTCACCCGCGAGGAGGAGCAGGAGACCGCGCGCATCCTGGGCGAGCTGAGCGATGCCGTCCGGGCTCGTCTCGACGACCTCGATCGGCTGGTCGGTCTCATCGCCCGTCTGGACGCGCTCTTCGCCCGTGCCCATCTCGCCGAGCGGATGGACGCCAGCGCGCCGGTGGTCGACGTCGGGCGGAGGGTGGCCCTTCGCGGGGCCCGCCATCCCCTGCTCCTGGCCCAGCGCTGGCAGGTCGGCAAAGACGCAGGCAATATCATTCCGGTGGACATCGAGATCGACGGCGAGCGGCCCCTCCTGCTCATCACCGGTCCGAACGCAGGCGGTAAGACGGTCGCACTCAAGACGCTCGCCCTCCACGCCTTGATGGCTCAGATCGGCTGTCACATCCCTGCCGCCGAGGGCTCCCGCCTTCCGGTATTCGAGCGCCTGTACGCCATCATCGGCGACGACCAGAGCGTGGCCGAGAACCTCTCGACCTTTTCGGCCTTCGTGAAGCAGGTGCGGGAGATCCTGGCCGAGGCCGATGAACACTCCCTCGTCCTCCTCGATGAGCTGGGAGCGGGGACCGATCCCGACGAGGGAGCCGCGCTGGCCCAGGCCATTCTGGAAACGCTGGCCGATCGCGGCGCGCTCGTCATGGCGACGACGCATCTGGAGCCGTTGAAGGCGTTCGCCAGCACGTACCCTCGCGCGCGGAACGCTTCCGTCGAGTTCGACACCGCCACGCTGGCTCCCACCTTCCGCCTCCGCTACGACCGTCCCGGGCAGAGCTACGCCCTGACGATCGCGGCGCGTCTCGGCCTCGCGCCCGAGCTCATTGCCCGCGCCGAGAGCCATCGGTCGCTGCACGCGGCGCGTCTCTCCGAGCTGCTCCAGTGGCTCGACGAGCACACCCGCTGCGAAGCCGAGCGCACGATCGCCATCGAGCGGCGCGAGCAGGAGTCGGCTGCCCGCCTGGCCCAGGCCCGCGAGGCGGAAGCGGCGGCGACCACCAGGGCGCGTGACATCGTCGAGCGCGCGAAGCGGGACGCCGCGGCGCTCCTGACCGACATCAAGCGCGCGGTCGCAGCAGAGTGGGACCGGCTGAAGCGGAGCGAGGGCTCGCGCCGGGATCTGAGCGACACCCGCCGACGCCTGAACGAGGCCGTCGCGCGCGTGACACCGCCGCCTGAGCCCACCCCCGACGCCGATCTGGCGACCCTGTCGCCCGGCATGACCGTCGCCGCGGCTCACCTGGGGCTTCGGGGACGACTGGTCGCGATTTCCGGCGCAACCGGCACGGTGGAAGCGGGCTCGATGACGGTCCGCGTGCCGCTGTCGGCCCTGCGTCCGGACGCGATTACCGCCGGGACCGGCGCAGAACCTCGCCGGCAGAATGGGGCCTCGACCGGACGTTCTCCCCGGCCCGACGACGAACGGTCGGTGAATCAGGAGCTGATGCTGATCGGGCGAAGGACCGACGAAGCCAGCGACCTGCTGGAAAAGTATCTGGACGACGCGTTCATGGCAGGCCTGCCCAGCGTGCGGTTGATCCACGGGAAGGGCACGGGGGCTCTCCGCAAGACCGTCCGTGATCTGCTCGCCACTCATCCCCTGGTCGACTCCTATCGTGACGGTGAGGCCGGCGAGGGCGGAACTGGTGCCACCGTGGCGACATTGAAGATCGGGTGATGGCCGGCTACTCACCCACCCTCCTCGACGAGATCCGCACTGGCGTCGACATCGTCGAGCTCGTCGGCCGCTTCGTGAATCTGCGGAAGGCGGGGGTCAACTACAAGGGCCTGTGCCCGTTCCACGCCGAGAAGACCCCTTCCTTCACGGTGAATCCCAAGAAGGGCATCTTCCATTGCTTCGGGTGCGGCGTGGGCGGCGACGCGTTCGCCTTCCTCATGAAGCAGGATCGTGTGTCGTTTCCCGAAGCCGTGCGTGCGCTGGCGAAGACGACCGGCGTCACCCTCCCCGAAGAGCGCGAGCGCGACGGCGCAGACTCGGGCCGCGAGGAGCTCCATCGGGCCATGGACCTGGCGGCTCACTTCTTCGCGGAGGGGCTCTGGAAGCCCAGCAGCGAGCGGCCACGCGAGTACCTCGCCAAGCGTGGGATCGATCCCGAGGTGGCCCGACGCTTCGGCCTCGGCCTCTCCCCCGAGGGATGGGACGGCCTGCTGACGTTCATGCGCGGCCAGCACGTGGCGACCGAGACGCTGGAGAGCACGGGCCTCGTGGTCCGCCGCGAGGGCGGCACCGGCGTGTACGACCGCTTCCGAGGTCGCCTCATGTTCCCCATCCGCGACCTCCAGGGCCGCGTCGTCGCCTTCGGTGGCCGCGCGTTCGGCGACGAACAGCCGAAGTACCTGAACTCTCCCGAGACCGCGATCTACACCAAGGGCAACCTCCTCTACGCCGCCGACATCGCCCGCGCCACGATGCGCGACAAGAATCGGGCGCTCCTGGTCGAGGGCTACGTGGACTGCCTGATGGCGCATCAGCACGGCTTCACTGAAACCGTCGCGGCGCTCGGCACCGCGTTCACGCCGGCCCAGCTCGGGATCCTGCGCCGTTACTGCGAAGAGGTCGTGACGTTCTTCGATGCCGATGCCGCTGGACAGAAGGCAGCCGAGCGCGCCGCGGAGTTGCTCGAGCCGAGCGAGGCCGGCTCGGCCTGGGCGGTGAACCGCGCCGGGGCCTTCGAAACGGGTGGGCCCTTCCGCCTCAAGGTCGCCCTGCTCCCGACCGGATACGACCCGGACACGTTCCTGCGCGAGCACGGCGCCGCCGGCTTCACCGAGAGGATCGCCGCCGCCCGAAGCCTGCTCGGCTATGCCCTCGATCGCACGATCGCCGATCCCGAGGGCGGGACCGGGCCTCGCGCTCGCTCCAACGCGTTCGCCCGGGTCGCGCTGATGCTGGCCAAGGTGACCGACGCCGAGGAGGCCGCCGCGCTGTCTCGGGAAGCGGCGACGAAGCTCGGCGTGGACGCGACCCAGCTCTGGATCGAATCCCAGAAGCTGCAGTCGGCGTTGCGCAAGCCGAGCGCGGTGCTGTCCAGGCCGGCGACCGTGGAGCGCGAGCGAGCGCAAGATCGGGCTCTGGTGCGCCTCCTGCTGCAGCACGTCCCCGCCCGGGCCACGCTGCTTCCCATCACGGACGACGCGGATCTGATCAGCCCCTCACTCCGCGCGATCGTCGCCGCCTTGCGAGCGCGTCCCGACGCGACGGCCGAGAGCCTCCTGGTCGACGTCGATGATGCTGTCCGTAGCGTGCTCACGGCCCTCCTCCTCGAGGAGGACCATCGGTTCCCCGAAGACCCCGACGTCAGCATTGCCGGCTTCCGCCGGCGCCTCGAGCGCGAGCATCACCTGCGCCGGCAACGCGCGATCGCCCAGAGCATCAGCGATACGCAGCGTCGGACGAGCGTGCTCGAGACGCCAGTGCAGGACTTCCAGGCTCTCCACCGGGAGAGCAAGGTCGTGTATGAGATGCTGGGCAACGTGGCCCAGTCGCTCGAGCCGCGCGAGAACGACCCCGAAGGAGTTCAGACGAATGAGTGAAGAGCCGAAGCTCGAAGAGCTCGATCGCCTGATTTCGATGGGCAAGCAGAAGGGCTTCCTCACCTACGACGAGGTGAACGATGCCCTGCCCTCGGACATCGTCTCACTCGATCAGCTCGACGACATCATGATGATGTTCGGGGCGATGGACATCGAGGTGGTGGATTCCGCCAAAGCGGCCCGCCTGCCTTCCGAGGTGGCGCGGCCGGCGGCGGTCGTCGAGGACGACGACGACGGCGGGGGCGATGCGATCGACCTGTCCCCGGGTCCCGTCGGCCGTACCGAGGACCCCGTTCGCCTTTACCTCCGCGAGATGGGGCGGGTCGCCCTCCTCACCCGCGAGGGCGAGATCGCGCTCGCCAAGCGGATCGAGGAAGGCAAGAACCAGGTCACGGCGGCGATTCTCTCCACCAACCTCGCCCTCGAGCGCTTCCGAGAGCTCCGCGAGTCGCTGCGCCACGGCGAGATCTCCGTCAAGGAAGTCGTGGACGTCAACGAGGAGGAGTTCACCGAGGAGAAGGAAGAAGAGCTACGGCGACAGGTCGTCAACGCCTTCGCCCAGGTCGATCGTCTCCTCCGCGACCGCGATGAGCTGGTCGAGCAGGTGCGGAAGCTCCGGGCCAAGGCCGGCCCCAAGCCGAAGGGCAAGCTGATCAAGGACCCGGCCTGGAAGCGGACCGAGGCCAAGGCCCAGGCGCTGCAGCGCAAGGTGCTCGACAAGCTGCGGGCGCTCGCCATCGGCAACCAGATCATCGACCGTGAAGACAGCGATGCCGCGCGCCGCGGCCTCGTGCAGCGGCTGCGCGACCTGGTGGAAGACATCGAGCGCGCCGAGCGCGTGATCGAGCTGTGGACCAACGGCGCCAGCAAGTCGAAGGAAGAGCGCCAGAACCTCCTGTACGTGTCCTTCCGTGAGCCGGTACCCAACGGCACCACCAACGGCGCCGCCAGCGATCTGCATCTGAAGGCCGCCAAGAAGTTCCCGACGCTCAAGCAGCAGCAGATCTGGGTGGCCCAACAGGAGATCAAGGCCGCCGAGACGCGCGCCAACGCCCGGGCCGACGAGCTCAAGCGCGTGATGGCCGTGATCAAGCAAGGCCAGCAGAAGGCGGCCCAGGCCAAGAAGGAGATGGTCGAGGCCAACTTGAGGTTGGTCATCTCGATTGCGAAGAAGTACACGAACCGCGGCTTGCAGTTCCTGGACCTGATCCAGGAAGGCAACATCGGCCTGATGAAGGCCGTGGACAAGTTCGAGTATCGGCGCGGCTACAAGTTCTCGACCTACGCCACGTGGTGGATCCGGCAGGCCATCACGCGGGCGATCGCCGACCAGGCCCGCACGATCCGCATTCCCGTCCACATGATCGAGACGATCAACAAGCTGATCCGCACCTCCCGCCAGCTCGTCCAGGAACTGGGCCGGGAACCCACGCCCGAAGAGATTGCTGAGAAGATGGACGTGCCCGTCGACAAGGTGCGCAAGGTCCTCAAGATCGCCCAGGAGCCGATCTCCCTGGAGACGCCGATCGGGGAGGAAGAGGACAGCCACCTGGGAGATTTCATCGAGGACAAGCAGGTGGTGTCCCCGGTGGAGTCGATCATCGGCCTCTCGCTCCGCGAGCAGACGAACAAGGTCCTGAACACGCTCACCCCGCGCGAGGAGAAGGTGCTGCGCCTGCGCTTCGGCCTCTCCGACGGCTGCGAGCACACCCTGGAGGAGGTCGGACAGGACTTCGCGGTCACCCGCGAGCGCATCCGGCAGATCGAGGCCAAGGCGCTGCGGAAGCTGCGCCATCCCTCGCGCTCCAAGAAACTGCGGAGCTTCCTCGAGTCGTGAGGTACGCTCGTCAACCTGGGAACCTACGGGCCCATAGCTCAACGGCAGAGCAGCCGGTTCATACCCGGTCGGTTCCTGGTTCGAGTCCAGGTGGGCCCACCATTGGAGTCGAACGCCCGTGAGTGAGCTCAAGACCCTCGTTCATCTCCAGGAATTCGACACGAAGATCGCCGCCCTCGAAACCGAAGCCGTCCGGCTCCCCAAGCAGATCGAGACCATCCACACCGCGGTGGCCGAGGCCAAGAAGGCGGTGGAAACCGTGAAGGCGCGGCTCGACGGCGCCCGGAAGGACCTGCGCGCGCGTGAAAAGGATCTCGACGACATCGCGGTCAAGCGGTCGAAGTCGGAAGCGCGACTCTACGAGGTGAAGACGAACGTGGAATACACGGCCGTCCTCACCGAGATCGAGACCATCAAGGGCCAGAAGGCCCAGACCGAGGAGGAGATCCTGGCGCTCATGGAGCGTCAGGAAAGCCTCGCCGGCGAGATCCGCGAAGCCGAGAGCCGGCTGAAGACCCGTGACGAACAGGGCAAGCGCGAAGAGGCCGTCGTGCGCGAGAAGCTGGCGGCCGTCGAGAAGGAGCTGGCCGGCGTGCGAGGCGAGCGCACCACGCTGGTCAGCGCGGTGCCCCGCAACGTGCTGACCGACTACGAGCGCATCCTCAAGGCCCGGGGCGGCCTCGCCATCGCGCCGGTCGGAGCCAGCGCGATCTGCGGCGGCTGTCGCGTCACCATCCGTCCCCAGGCCATGCAGGAGCTGAAGGCGGCGACGACGCTGCTGCATTGCGAGAGCTGCGGCCGGTACCTCTACTGGCAGGAATGAGCTCGGCGGGGGGCGGCGCCTCCCCCGGCATCATTGTCTACACCGACGGCGCGTGCGCCGGGAATCCCGGACCGGGCGGCTGGGCGGCGATCATCATCCAGGACGACCGCGAGCACGTCGTGAGTGGGGCGGAGCCACACACGACGAACCAGCGCATGGAGCTGATGGCCGCCATCGAGGGCCTCGCTGCCGTCGCTCCCGATCACCGGGTCCACCTCCACACCGACAGCGCGTACGTGATGAACTGTTTCCGCGACCGCTGGTACGAGCGATGGGAGCGTGGCGGCTGGCTCGGCACGAACCGCAAGCCCGTCACCAACCGGGACCTCTGGGAGCGGTTGATCGCCGAGACCCGCCGTCACGACGTCGTGTGGGCCAAGGTCAAAGGCCACAGCGGCGATCCACTCAACGACCGAGTGGATGCGCTCGCGCGTGGCGCGATCGCCACGCTGGCCCGCGTCTGATCACCAGCCGGACGTTCAACCCGCGAGGCGTATACTGAGCGAGCGCCAGAGAAGGCCGGATGGTCGCCGGCCGCGTCACGCGGCGGGAGGAAAGTCCGGGCTCCGCAGGGCAGGGTGCTGGGTAACGCCCAGGGGGGGAAACCCCACGGACCAGTGCCACAGAAAGTAGACCGCCGCCACCATCCCTCGACGAGAGTTGATGGCGGTAAGGGTGAAACGGTGAGGTAAGAGCTCACCAGCGGCGCGGGTGACCGCGCTGGCTCGGTAAACCCCACCCGGAGCAAGGCCGAATAGGGGAGCTATGGAGTGGCCCGCTCCGCTCCCGGGTCAGGCCGCTGGAGACGCCGGGTAACCGGCGCCCTAGAGAAATGACCGTCGCCCGGGCTCACACCCGGGCACAGAACCCGGCTTACAGGCCTTCTCTGGCGCGTTTTCTAACTCATTGATTCTACTGACCCTCGATAGGCCCGGGTTACAGGCCTATCGCACGGCACATAACAACCCGGGTTATTGTGACCCCCTAGGTGGGTTATTGTGCCCTTGGCCGAAGGGTAGTTTGGCGATGGTTTTCGCGAGATCTGTCTGGACAACCTGGGTGTAGATGGCCGTGCTGCTGATGTCGGCGTGGCCCATCGCCTCCTGGACCTGACGCAGATTCGAGCCCTCCGCCTTCAGCAGTTCGGTGCCGAAGGAGTGCCGAAACCGGTGGGGGATGCAGTGCGGTACTCCGGCCGCTTGGCCCCAGGCCTTGGTCAGCTGCTCCACCTTCCTCCGGCTGAACGGCCGGCCGTAGCTGTTGCGGAAGATGAAGGTCTCGCCTTTCATGTCGGTGTGGCTGGCCAAGTAGTCCCAGAGGATGTCCTTGAGCCCGGGGAAGAGCGGCACGCTCCGCTCGTGCCCCCCCTTGGCGATATACGTGAGCCGGTCCGGGTGGATCTGCTTGACCTTCAGGCTGCCCGCAGGGGTGGCCCGCAGGCCGGCGAAGAAGAGCACGGAGCGCAGGGCGTTCTCGGTCGAGTTGAGCGGCAGCGCCATGATCCGGTTGGCCTCGTCGAGGGAAAACGGGCGCGGCAGCCGGCGCCGACGCGGTATCCCCTTCACACTCGCCACCGGGTCGCTCGTCAGCAGCCGCTCGTCCACCGCCCACTTCCCGAACTGCCGGAAGCAGGCCAGCTTGCGGTGCCGGGTGCTGTCGGCGCGACTGCGCCCCCGCAACTCGTCCAGGTAGGCGACCACGTTGTCCTTGGTGAACTTCGTGATGCTGTCGGCTCCGGCCCCGGACCGGCCGGACAGCCATTTGAGGAACTGTCGGAGGTCGCTCCGGTACGCGGCCCTGGTCTGGGTGGATCGACACGTCTGCACGAAGTCGTCCACGGCATCCGAGAAGCGCACTCGCCACCTCTGGGCCCGACCAATGGAGTCGGTTGGGATCGCGAGTATCGTCAGAAGCGCCCCCTTGTGTCAATCGAACGAAAGTTCACCTAGTAGCCCCGGTCAGACGCACGCGCCGTGCCCGGGTCGCCGAGGCGTGCGAATCCGCGGCCTTACCTGGATGGTGCCGGCGGCCGGCGCCAGCGTGGCACGCCAGGCCGGGCGGCCTGTCCGTGAGTCCCGGCGGCGGTAACGGGCGGCGTCGATGCGATGGGCCGCCGCGGGAAGCTCCGATGGCTGAGCGCCGGCGCCCCGTCGGTGACGACGAGCAGCGATCAGCCCCGGCGCCCCGTCACGCTGCCGGCGCCGATGACGGTCCGGGACCCGATCCGGACGCCCGGCAGGATGAGCGCCGCGCCGCCGACCCACACGTCCG
>QHTB01000166.1 GCA_003220615.1 Candidatus Rokuibacteriota bacterium | reverse complement strand
CCTGCATCGGTCGTTCCTGGCCCAACCGGCGGTCCAGATGGTACGCCGACACGGCCGTCCCGCCGCTCGGCGACTCAAGGTGGCTCGAAGAGCGTTACGCTGAAGAGTGGGGCGCTCGCCGCGACTCGAAGAATGCGCTCAAGAGCTTCGCGCTTTCCTCGGCGAGCACGCCGCCGGTCACCGCCATCCGATGATTGAGCCGGGGATCGTCGTGGAGGCGATAGAGCGAACCCATCGCCCCCGCCTTCGGATCGGATGCCCCGAACACCACCCGCGCGACGCGCGCGTGGAGCGCTGCGCCACTGCACATCGCGCACGGTTCAACCGTGGCGTAGAGCGTGGCCGACGTCAACCGGTAATTTCCCGTCTTGCTCGCCGCCTCCCGCAGCGCGAGAACCTCGGCATGGGCGGTCGGGTCACTCAGCGAGATCGGTGCATTGTGCGCACGGGCGACCACAGCACCGTCGATCACCACGACGGCGCCGACCGGCACTTCGCCGGCCGTCAGGCCGAGACGCGCTTCCTCCAGCGCTTCGCGCATCAACGCTTCGTCCGTAGAGGGGTGGTGCGCCCTAGAGGATTCGAACCTCTGGCCTTCGGATTCGTAGTCCGACGCTCTGTCCACCTGAGCTAAGGGCGCGGTTTGGCGGAGAGGCAGGGATTCGAACCCTGGACAGAGCTTTTGGCCCTGTAACCGCTTAGCAGGCGGCTGCCTTCGGCCGACTCGGCCACCTCTCCAACGGCAAAGCCACGCCAGTATACACCGCCCTCGCAGGCGCGGCCGACGACGAGCGCGTCACGCGGCCTGGGCCGCGGTGGGCACGATGGACAGGCGGTCGACGATCTTGATGTCCGAGCGAATGCGCGAGGCCTCGTCGCTCACGAGACGAAGGGCGAGGTCCTTCAGCTCGGGCCTCGGGACCTGGCCCGTGACATCGATCGTCGCCGGCGTGCCCGTCCACATCGGGACGTGGACGGTCGGCGTCAACGGCAGACCCGCGAGTGAGGGCTCACGCAAGAGCGCGTCGGAGAGTTGGGCCTGGAGCTGCACCGCCTCCGACTCTCGCTTGCGCTTGAGGTCGAAGAGCTTCACGGCGAGGCCAATGACGACGAGCAGCCCGGCCACGACGATGACCGCGGCGATGGCGGTGCCTCCGCCGTCCCCCGGCGTCGTCGCTGGCGAAGGCGCCGGCGTGTTCGATGCGTTCTGAGCCCATGCGCGATCGCCGACCCAGACACCGACGGCGACCAGCGGCGGTGAGATTCCGGTTCGCAGTGAATTCATGCCCGCCTCCCTCCGCCGAGACTGAGCAAGGGAGGTGCCGGGGAGCCACGCCTCCGGCGATTGTGGAATTTACGCGGAGCTAGGGCAGGCGCTTCGAGGGTGGCCGCGCGCGTTGCTTGCCCGTCACCTGTGTCGGGCCCGCCGGCAGCGGTGCCAGGACCGAGCCGGGCAGAGCATCCATGTCGCCGAGCTGAAACTCGGTGTCGAGCCGTTGAACGGTGCCCGCCTTCACGGGCAGCGGCCTCAGCAAGCCCGTCGCTGGAACCGTCACCTCTTGCTGGGCTCTGAGCATGACGCGCGGACCGATCGGGCGATTCGAGAGCGGATCGATGCGAGCCACGTCCACGAGACCGCGGACCACGGTGAAGGTCGTCACGCCCTTCGAAACGCCGGTGATCACGACCGCGCCCCGGCTGGCTGCGAGCGCCGTCGGCGTCTTGATCTCGATCAGCTCCCCCGTCTTCGTGAGCTCACGAGCGACGGCCACCGCGATCCGTCCGTCGGTCACGACGAGCGTCGAGGTGGCGAGCTCCTCCGAGATCTGGAGGCTCGAGCGCTGCTGCAGCGTGACGATCGCCTTGCCGCCCAGCAGGATCCGCGCGAACGCGTTCTCGCCGGTCGCGATCCACTCGTCGGCGAAGATCCCGTCGCGGAGCTGGAGCGGGATCGGCTCGGGCACCGACGGCCTCGTGGCGGTCACGCTGCCCTGCAGAATCGTGACGACGCCCGTCAACGACGACTGAGCGGCGGCGCCGATCGGGTGCGCCGCCACGAGCAGGGCGGCCAGCGCCGCGTGTCTCAGCTCGCGTATGGACAGAGTCCTCATCCCCGGGGTGATCGGCACGCCACACAAGAACCCGGAGGGGACTTACGCTTTCAAGCGGGGATCGAGGGCATCCCGGATGCCATCGCCCAGCAGGTTGAAGCCGAGCACGGTGAGGAAGATGGCCAGGCCCGGAAAGGCGCCGAGCCACGGCGCCTGCTCGAGGTAACCGCGGCCCATGGCCAGCATGATGCCCCACGACGGCGTGGGAGGCTGGGTGCCGAGGCCGAGGAACGACAGCGCGGCTTCCGTGAGGATGGCGAACGCGATGGAAAAGGACGACTGGACGAGGATCGGAGCCAGGCAGTTGGGCAGCACGTGTCTCCCCATGACGCGGGCGTCGGAGGCGCCGAGCGCGTGGGCGGCCGCAATGAAATCGTTTTCTTTGACGGTCAGCACCTGACCGCGGATCAATCGGGCGAAGTGAGGCACGAAGACGATGCCGATCGCGAACAGCGCGTGGATCAACCTGGGGCCGAGAACGGCCGTGATCCCGAGCGCCAGCACCAGCGTGGGAAACGAAAGGATCACCTCGATGCCGCGCATGATCAGGTCGTCCACGCGGCCGCCGCGAAACCCGGCGATCAGTCCCAGCGGCAACCCCACCGTGAGCGCGACCGCCACCGTGAACAGCCCGGCCTGGAGCGACACCCGACTGCCGTGGATGACCCGACTCAGGATGTCACGGCCGATGTCGTCGGTGCCGAATGGATGGGCGCGCGTCGGCGGCGACAGCACGTTGGCGAAGTCGGTGGCGATGGGATCGTACGGTGCCAGCAGCGGCGCCAGCGCCGTCACGATCAGGAACAGGACGACCAGGGCGGCACCGACCTGGCCTACCCAACTGCGGCGGAACTGGCGGAGCGCGATCGCGCGCAGGCTGGCCGGATCCATCAGCCGAGCCGGATGCGCGGATCGAGATAGGAGTAGAGGACGTCCACGATCAGGTTCGACAGGACGTAGCCGACGGCGAGGAAGAGCACCACGCCCTGGACGATGAAGAAATCCCGGCTGAAGACGGCGTCGATCATCAGCCGGCCGACACCGGGCAGGGCAAAGAGCGACTCGGTGATGATGGTGTTGCCGAGGAGGCCGCCGATCTGGAGTCCGATCACGGTGACGACCGCGATGAGCGCGTTCTTGAGGGCGTGCTTGGCAACGACCACTCCCTGGCCGAGGCCCTTGGCCTGCGCCGTGCGCACGTAGTCCTGGCGCAGCACTTCGAGCATTCCCGAGCGGAGCTGGCGGGTGATCAGCGCGGCGAGCGCGGTGCCGAGCGTGAGCGCGGGCAGGATCAGCGATCGGGCGTTGTCGGCGAGAGCGGGCAACGGCGCGAAGCCCGAGGGCGGCAACCAGCGCAAGAGCAGGGCGAAGACGTAGATCAGGATCAAGCCCAGCCAGAAGTTCGGCAGCGAGAACCCGATCAATGCGAACACTGTCGAGACCAGGTCGACTCCGGAATTTCGTTTCACGGCCGAGACGATGCCGGCCGGGATGGCGATCGCCAGCGACACGGCGAGCGCTGCCCCGAGCAGCTCGAGCGTCACCGGCAGCCGTTGCAGGATCGCCTCGGTCACCGGCTGATTGGTCCGCAGTGACCGGCCCAGGTCACCGCGGAGCGCACGGCCGAGCCACTCGACGTACTGGGTCACCAGAGGCCGGTCGAAGCCGAGTCGAGTGCGGAACTTGGCCAGCGTCTCCGGCGTCGCTTCCTCGCCGAGGAACAAGACGGCCGGGTCGCCGGGCAGGACGTGCACGAAGGAGAAGACCACGAGGCTCACGAAGAACAGCAGCGGCACCGTCGCGAGCAGCCGGCGGGCGACGAACTGGATCACGCGCGTTCAGCGCTTGTCGAGCCAGACCCCTTTGAACCGCATCATGCCGTCCGAGATGTGCTCGAACCCTTTGACGTGCTCGCTCCACACCTTCACCTCGGCGTCATGGTGGAGCCAGATGTACGGAGCGTCCTCGGCGGCGAGCCGCGTCACCTGCGCGTACAACGCTTTGCGCTTGGCTTGATCGCCCTCGCTCCGGGCCTGGTCGAGCAACTCGTCCATCTTGGGATTGCTGTAGCGCACCCGGTTGAGCCCGCCCTTGCTGTGCAGGAAGACGTGGGCATTGCCGTCGGGGTCGGGCCGGCCCGACCAGCCAATCCTGAGCGCGGCGAAGTTGTGACTGTTGAGGTCGGCCAGGAGCTTGCCGAATTCGAGCAGCTCGATCTTCATGTCGACGCCGACTTCCTTGAGCTCGGCCTGGACGATCTGGAGCTCCTGAATCTGGGTGGGCTGGTTCCAGCCCTTCACCGTGAACGCGAACCCGTTCGGCATCCCGCCCTCGGCGAGCCTGGCCTTGACCTTGGCCGGATCCCGCTTCCAGTCGGTGAAGTCGCGGTCCTGGGCCCACATGCTCGGAGGGAACGGGCCCCAGCCGGGCGCGCCCGACCCGAAGTAGGCCACCCGCTGGATCACGCTCCGGTCGACGGCGTACCACACGGCCTGGCGAATGGTCTTGTTGGTGAACGGCGCGACCTGATTGTTGAGGTGGATGCCTTGCCACCAGAGGCTCGCGATCTCCGACACCTTCATCCCGCGCTCGGTCTTGGCCGTGGCGACGTCCTTGGGATGGATCTGATGCATGATGTCGATCTGGCCCGTTCGCATCGCCGTGAAACGCACCGACGAGTCCGGGATCGGCCGGTACACGACCTCGTCGAGATGCGGAAGTCCAGCTTCCCAGTACCCGTCGAACCGCTTGAGCGTGAGATGGTCGTCCTTCACCCACTCGACGAAGCGGAAGGGGCCCGTGCCGACCGGGTTGCGGGCGAAATCGTCCTTGTACTTCTCGACGGCGGCCCGCGAGACCATCATCCCGGCGCGATCGGTCAATACCGACAACAGGGGAGCGAACGGGCTGGAAAGCGTTATCTCGACCGTGAAGGGATCGAGGACCTTGACGTCCTTGACCGGAGCGATCTCGCTTCGCCGCGGCGAGGCCAGCTCGGGGTCGCGCATGCGATCGAAATTCCACTTCACGATGTCGGCGTTGAACTCGGTGCCGTCGTGGAATTTCACGCCACGGCGCAGCTTGAAGACGTACACGAGGCCGCCGCCCTTGATCTCCCACGTCTGCGCGAGCTGCGGCACGATGCCGAACCGGGCATCGATGTCGACGAGCTTGCTGTAGACGTTGTTGTAGACCTGCCGATCCACCGCCGCCGTCGAGCGATGCGGGTCCATCGTGGTCGTGTCGGCGTCCATACCGACCCTGATCGTGCCGCCCCGCACTTGCACCACCGCCGCGGCCGGCAGCGCCGCCACCACGACGATCGCCAGGGCTACGAGCCGCACCCAGCCCCTCATCGCACTCCTCCTCATCGCTTCACGGTGCCTCATGGGTTCACGGCGTCGCCCGCCGCGATCATAGCCCAACGGTGTATCTTCGGGCGAGCCCGCCAGGGAGGGGATCATGGAGCTTTTCGACGTCATGCGGACGACGTTCGCCGCCCGTGAGTTCACCGACGAGCCGCTGCCCGACGCCACGCTGTTCAACATCCTCGACCGCGCGCGATTCGCGCCGAGCGGCGGCAACCGCCAGGGCTGGCGGGTGATCGTCGTGCGTGAGCGCGCCACCCGAGAGGCGCTCGCGGCGCTGACCGCGCCAGCCGCCAAGCGGTACGCGGCCCAGGTCGCGGCCGGCGACAGCCCGTGGAACACGATCGACCCGCCGTCGGTGGACGCGGCGACGATCGAGAAGACGCCCACACCCAGCCGGCTCACCGAGCCGGTGCTCAAGGCGGCCGTCGTTCTCGTCGTCTGCGTGGACCTCAAGGTGGTCGCCTCGACGGATCAGCACCTTCAGCGAGTCGGGGTCATCAGCGGCGCGTCGATCTATCCCTTCGTCTGGAACATCCTGCTGGCCGCACGTCACGAGGGCTTCGCGGGCACGATCACGACCCTGGCTGTTGCCGAGGAGCCGAAGCTTCAGGCGCTGCTGGGCATTCCCCGTCACGTCGCGGTGGCGGCCATCATGCCGCTCGGCCGACCCGTCAAGGCCTTGACCAGGCTGAAGCGCAAGCCGGTGGCCGAGTTCGCCGTCCGCGAGCGCTGGGGCGGCGCCCCGCTGACGGCTCGCTGACGCTGAGCTCCGCGCTCGGCGCCTACAGGCTCGGCCTACAGGTAGACGGCTCGAAGCACCCGATCGTAGCCTGCGAACCTGCGTCGCAAGAGGATGAACGCGAGCGAACCGAACACGCCTCCGCCGAGGCAGGCCGCGTACACGAGCTCACCCGGCAAGTGGAAGGGCCTGAGGCCCAGGGCCAACGTCTGCTCGACGACGCGATGAGCCAGGGACGTCAGCAGACTGAACGGCCCAGGACAGGAATGAAGCGCAGCCCACGCTGTGAGGGCTCCCACTGAGTGATCACGATGGCGAGCATGAGGATGAGCAGCAGGTGGCTCACGTCCATGAGGGTCCGGGCCACGAACGGGGCCAGGATCATGGGGAGCGGATCCGACCATACGTCGCCAGATCTATGTTTCTAGATCGTTCGTTCTAGGGTAGTGCGTCCGTCGTAGTTATCGGATTTCATGGAGAAAATCGCGCGCCATCGAACACAGCGGCTGACCGGTCGTTCACACGGCCTCGGCGTCCTACCACGGCGCTCTAATTTATTGACTTCTCGTAGCCACAACATCGATGATGACGGCCCATGTTGGATTCTGACGAGCGCGCGATCCTCTTCCTGTGCTGCGGTAACCATGTTGCGTTCTGTGACGTCTGCGAGCGGGAACGGCCGATCCTGACGTTGCGTCGCCGGCCGTCCGACCCGGATCGCTGGCTATGCCCACGGTGTCGTCATGACGTCACCGAGAGCGTGTTGCAACACACGCGGGCCTGTCGTTACTTCGCCGAACGGAAGCCGCTCGGCAAAGTCATGCGCCCCGAGCCACCGGCCGCAGCGAGCGCTTAAGCACTCGCGCCGCGCGCAGCCATTCGCGGAGGGCAGGTTAGCGAGGTGTTGCTCCGGCCGCGGTCGGAGCGGCGCGAGCTTCCTGAGGCTCTATCCGCTCGCCAACGCACCTACAGATAGACCGCACGGAGCGCGCGGTTCCATGCGGCGAACCGCCGTCTGAGGACGATCACCGCGACTGAGCCGAACACACCCCCGCTCAGGCACGCGGCGTAGACGAGCTCGCCCGAGACATCGAAGTGCTTCAGGCCGAGGTTCAAGACCTGCTCGAAGATCCTGTGCAACAAGAAGGTCAGAAGGCTGCAGCTCCCCAGGGCCGACACGAACCCCAGCGCCCGCCGTGAAGAGCTCCATCGCGTGACCGCGAGAGCCAGCGCCATGATGAGCAAGAAGTGACTCAAATCGACGACGGTCCGCGTGAGCAGCGGGCCGACGACCGCGGGTGCCACACTCGTCACTTGCCCCGCCGCGACGAAGAAGACACCGATGGCCAGGCACGTCCGGGTGTCGAAGCGATCGCGCAGGGGCTGCCACAATCTTCCGACGAGGAAGCCGAGTGCTCCCGAGGAGACGATCGGCACGACGGGGAACCCGCCGAGCCCACTGCCGAACAGCAGGTCGAGGACGTGGCGGTGGACCAGGCTCTCGCCCGCGACGGCGCGGACACTCCATGCCGCGCCCGTGCACAGCGTCACGGCGGCGGCGATCATGACGGCATGGAGCCGGGACCGGCCGGCGTCGAGCACGCGGATGAGCGCCGGAGAGATCAGGAGAAAGAGCGCGATCGGGAGCAAGATTCCGGAGATCGACCACTCGGTTCCGAGGACCAGGAATTGCCACCACCAGGCGAGCGTGAAGAGCGGCTTCGTCTCGTGGCTCACCAGGTGCCTGATCGTGACCATGACGACGTTGGAGGCGAACATCATGGCGAGAAGCTGCTTCGCGCGACGCACGACGCGCTCTCGGACCCGCGCGTGGTCGACCGTCTGCCGGCACAACGTCGCCACCATGAACCCACACAGCATCGTGAGCCCGGTCGACGCCCATCCGCGTGGGAGCCCCCAGCGTCCGAGCGCACTCGTGGCCGGAATCCCGGCGAGCGTCATGGCGTGGGTGGATGCCATGAGAACGAGGAAGAGGCCGCGGGCCATGTCGATGTAGGCGATCCGCTCGGCCTGGGGTTTTGCCAGACGAAGGGTCGCGGCCCGCGCTCCAGCACGGGCGGTCCTCGCCGTTCCCCGGGCGCCCGTGTCCGAACGCGCGATGTCCCGCGCTCGCCGCGCGGCACCGGTCTTCGTTCGAGCCTCTGCCATCGCCGAGCCGATGACAGGTGTCATGTCGCCATCTCCTCACGCTCGAATGGACTACACCAGCTACGAGTGTACGGGCGATGCATCGCACAGCGATATATCTCGCGGGGTATAGGTTTCTAGATCTTCCTGGCGTATGCGCCGGCGCGATACGGGAGAGACGCGGGTGATTGAGTGGCGGAGGGCGAGGGTTCGAACCTCGGTTCTCGTAGGTTGCTCCAGCTTGCCGAGAGTCAGCTTGCCGGCAGTCACTTGACCGGGACCCTCTTTCGGCAGATTCTCGGGCGCATCGAGCGGATCGCCTGGTATCCGACGTGATGATGGTTCCGCGCGCGGCCACCGGAGGTTGTCATCGCCGGCAGCGGTGTTTCCAAAGAGCGCCGTTACCAGCGGCGACGTCTGCGAGGCGAACGCGCTCGGCCTGACGATCCGGCCACGCTCCCGGTGCGGCAGACTGTTATCGAGTAGGTCATGAGCGCGGCGCTCACCACCCGGACGCAGTCGGCAGCGGGCCCAGAGGACATGCCATGAAGATGAATGGACCGGGTATGCGGATCGGGGTGGCGGTTCTTGCTCTCGGCGTAAGCCTGCTCGCCATACCGACCTTGCTCGAGGCGCAAAGGGCTGCCGGGATATCGCGCGTCGGCTGGCTGGAGGTCTGTGGCCCCGGCCCTCGGCGCCCCCATTTCGATATTTTCCGGGCTCGCCTAGCGGAACAAGGCTACGTCGAGGGGAAGAACCTCATCTTCGAGCAGCGATTCGCAGATTGCCGATACGACCGGATGCCGGGGTTAGCCGCTGACCTCGTGAAGGCTCCGGTCGACGTTCTGTTCACCATGGGCACCAGGGCGGCGCGAATCGTCGCCGGAACCGTGAAGACGACACCACTGGTCGTCTACTCGTGCGACCCGTTCGAGCACGTCACACGCCTCGCTCGGCCCGGCGGAAATCTGACCGGTGTCACATGCATGACGACGGAGCTCAGCCCGAAGCGCCTCGAACTCCTCAAGGAGGCGGTCCCCAAGGCCTCGCGGGTGATGTTTCTTCATGACCCTGAAGCTGCTCCCAACGCGTTGAAGCTGACCCAGGAGGCTGCACCGCGTTTGGGTATTCGATTGCAGGTGGCTCCGGTGGGAGCCGCCGAAGAGCTGCTGCCAGAGCTCACGATGATCGCGAAGGAGCGCCCTGACGCGTTGTTCGTGTATCCCGACGTCGTTCTCAGCTCTCATCCTCGGCCTCGACAGCTCGCCGACTTCGCCATCAATGCCCACTTGCCCACGATGCATGCGTTCCGTTTCTTCGTAGACGCTGGCGGTCTCATGTCCTACGGCGCGACCCAATCCGAGATTTATACGATCGCGGCTGAGCAGGTCGCAAAAGTCCTGGATGGCGTTCGGCCGAGTGAGCTGCCGCTGCGACAGGCAACGCGCTTCGAGCTGGTCATCAACAACAGGACTGCGAAGGCGCTCGGACTCACCATCCCACCGTCACTCCTGTTGCGAGCCGACGAGGTGATCGAGTGACCCGATGATCTCGCTTTAGGTTCTGCCCCAGTTTTGACACAATTCGCGCCTTTTCAGGTGTTCAAGGGTGCGGCAAGTAGTTGATTAAGTGGCGGAGGGCGAGGGGTTCGAACCCCCAAGGGGCTTGCGCCCCGGTGGATTTCAAGTCGCGCCCAGGGCGGCCCCACCCGCCGACATCTGCCCAAACGGACGCGGTCAATCCCGTTGTCCGAGTCGGCGCGTTTCGGGTGCTTTCTGCTGGTGTTCTCGGAGAGCTCGAAGTGGCGATGGAATGTCTTCATCACTGACCCTGAGGACGTTACGGTCGCAGGTTCCCTGCTCGGTGCCGCGAAGTCGAAGGACCGCCGACCGCGCCGACGCGCTTGGGCATCTACCCATGCGCGATTCGCGGAGGCGTCAATGAGCGCGTAGTCCTCCGCGAGCGACGTATTCAGCGCCCGCCACCCCGCCTCCTGCACGGCCCGCCAGGGCTGGCCGGCGTTACGCGGCGCGTGTCATGGTCGGAACGACGGATAGACGGTCCTCGATCTGGATATCGGAGCGAATACGCGCTGCCTCATCACGCACGATGCGGAGAACCGTGTCCTTCAACTCGGGAGTCGGCACTCGCCCCACCACCTCGATCGTCGCCGGCGTGCCCTTCCACACCGGAACGTGGACCGTCGGTGTCAACGGCAGGCCGGCGAGTGTCGTCTCACGCAAGAGCGCGTCGGAGAGTTGGGCTTGGAGTTGCACCGCTTCCGACTCCCGCCTCTGCTTGAGATCGAACAGCTTCACGACAACACCGATGACCATGAGCAGACCCACGACCACCACAACCGCGGCGATCGTGGCGCCTCCGCCTTCGGCTGCAGGTGGCGACAGCGATGGACTCGGCGCGGTCTGCGCCCAAGCGTGACTGTTCGCCCCCCAGGAGGCGACGGCTATCAGTACTGAGCTGAACGTCCTCGTTCGCGTTGAGTTCATTGGCGCGTCTCCCATCAGTCCGTCTCTTCTTCCTTCGCGGCGTCCCGACTAACGGCAGACCAGGGTCGGGATCTTGCTGTGCGTCAGGACCTTGGTCGTCTCGCTGCCAAGCACGAGCGCCGCAACGCCCTTGCGACCATGCGAGGCCATGAAGATAAGGTCACAGCCCTTCGTCCGGGCCGCATCGATGATGCCCTCGTACGGGTGATCGTTCACCACGTGGGCACTCTCGCACGGCACCCCCGAAGACCGGGCGATCTCCCGAGCGAATACCAGATAGCGTTCAGCCCGGTCTTCGCAGTCCTTCTGGTATTGCTCATGGCGTTGATCGACTTTGCGAATGCGACGCCCTGGCGGATCGCCTCCTCGGACAGGGCAGAGCCGTCGGTGGGAATCAAGATGTGCTTGTACATCGCTGTCTCCTCTCCCAGGCGAGCACTATCAACTCGGACCTGACGCCCGCGCGACGATCGGGGACTGGAGTGAGCGAACGGTAGCAGGACGAACGTCCGGACGAAGAGCATGACAAACGGCGCCCGCAGCACCAGGAGCGCCAGAGTCCGTCGCGAGCGTGATGAGCGTATCCATCCCTCGCGCCTTCTTTCATCAGCGATGCGCTCACGGAAAGGCCAACGATACTCCCCGCCCCGGGCCTCGGCAATGCCACCCGTCATGCCGCTGCATCCCGACGACGATCGCGCCGAGGCCGGACCACGAGTCGAGCCCGGCGTGGACGAGCGCCAGCTCGGGCGCGCGGTGTGAATGGCTCACCATTTCTCGTGCAGTCCGGCCGGTCCATTTCTTCACGACGTCGAGATCCACCGCGGGACCTTCGCCCGAGCTTGCTCCAGCTCGCGCGCTACGGCCGAGATAGGAGCCCAACCCTCAGCACAGGATAAAAATTTGCCTACTCCGGCTAGAGGCGCAACGAGTTGTCACCCCGCCGATGGGGCTGCGACGTTACCATAGACGGAACCATGAGCCGACGCGCGATAGGTGTTCAACTGCGTCCGGTGGACCTCACTGACATTCAGTTCATCCCGCCGACGTCACTTCGCGCATTCCCACGTGCGCGTCACGGTCTCGTGCTTGGGGTAGCGGCGCACCAGGTCGGCGATCTCCTGGCATGCCGACGCGTGCCCCGGCAGCACGCCGCGACTCGCCTGCGATCGGTGCACGGAGAGCAGGTAGCCATGGAAGGCCGTCAGCGCCTGCAGTTCGTCGACCCGGCGCACGCGCACGAGAATCTCCACGGCCTGCGCGTTCGCCTCCATCTCGACCTGAGGGCTGGAACTCCGATGCTCGAGCACGTAGTGCCCGAGCTCGTGGGCGAAGAGCAGTGGCATGTTGAGCTGATCGAGTAGTTCCCCCCGCACGTAAATCGTTCCGAGCGACCAGCGTGCGCCCTCGTAGGGGCTGTTCGGCAGCGCGTACTCGACCCGTGGCGCATACCACTTCCCGTAAGCCTTCGCGGTGGCATCGGCGAAGTCCTGCCAGGGCTGCAGCTTCGGATCGGTGGCCCGGGCTGGCGCGAGGGCGGCGCAGCCGGCGACGATCAGCACGGCGATCACAGATCCCCATGGGAGCGCTCGGAGCGCCCGGATCACTTCCTCCAGCCGGCGCGCCTGATCTTCTCCGGCTCGCGAAGCGCGTCCTTTAGCGTCGATTTCGTCACCGGCCGCGTCACCAGGTCCCGGCGCACGTCGACGATCGAGCGGATGAGACGCTGGACGCGCAGCCCCGGATGCTGCCAGGCGGATCGGTCACTCGATCACCTGATCCGCGGGTAGCAGCAACGATTGGGGGATTGTCAGACCGAGGATCTTGGCGGTCGTAAGGTTGATGACCAATTCAAACTTCGTGGGCTGCTCGACGGGAAGGTGTGCGGGGGTGGCGCCCCGATGAGGAAATCGGAGAGTCAGGGCAGTTTCACCGGAGAGCGATGGCGGCGGCTGTCGTGTAAGTTGGCGGAGGGCGAGGGATTCGAACCCCCAAGGGGCTTGCGCCCCGGTGGATTTCAAGTCCACTGCCTTACCAGTTGAGGCTAGCCCTCCGGTCGTCCGATTGTCTCACTTCAGCGGAGTCAGGCGCTCCAGACCGTCCATGTAGGGGCGAAGCGCGGCGGGAATCGTCACCGTGCCGTCGGCGTTCTGGTAGTTCTCGAGCACGGCAATGAGCGTGCGACCCACCGCCAGGCCTGAGCCGTTCAGCGTGTGACAGTAGTCGGCCTTGCCGCCGCCGGTGGGGCGATAGCGGATCTCGGAGCGACGCGCCTGGTACGTCTCGCAGTTGGAGCACGAGGAAATCTCGCGATACTTCCCCTGCCCCGGGAGCCACACTTCGAGGTCGTACGTCTTGGCGGCAGCCTGGCCCATGTCGCCCGTGCACAGCTCGACAACCCGAAACGGCAGCTCGAGTCGTCTGAGGACTTCCTCGGCGTTGCGAGTCATCGACTCGAGCTCGTCGTACGACTGCGCCGGCGTCGTCACCTTCACGAGCTCGACCTTGTCGAACTGGTGCTGGCGGATCATGCCCTTGGTGTCCTGGCCGTAGGTGCCCGCCTCCCGCCGGTAGCAGGGCGTGAAGGCCACGTACCGTCGCGGCAGCGTCGCCTCGGGCAGGAATTCCTGGGTGTGGAGCGCCGTCACCGGGACCTCGGCGGTCGGGATGAGGTAGAGCGTCCGGTTGTCGTCCGGCTCGACGGTCTTGAAGAGCTGCTCCTCGAACTTGGGAAGCTGCCCGACGCCGAGCATCGTCGCTCCGCTGACCAGGTGCGGCACCCAGACCTCGGTGTACCCGTGCTCGCGGGTATGGAGGTCGAGCATGAAGGCGGTCAGCGCGCGCTCCAGGCGGGCGGCCGCCCCCCACAGCACCGTGAAGCGCGATTTCGCGATCTTGGTGGCGCGCTCGAAGTCGAGGAGGCCTAGCGCCTCGCCGATCTCTTCGTGGGACTTCGGCGTGAAGGCGAACTTTCTCGGTTCGCCCCACTGCCGGATCTCCGGATTGTCCTCGCTCCCGGCGCCGATCGGCACCGACGGGTGTGGCAGGTTCGGAAGCTGCAGGAGCAGGCGCGCGATCTCCTCGTCGACCGTCTTCACCTCACCGTCGAGCGCCTTGATACGATCGCCGACTTCGCGCATCCGTGCCTGCTCGGTCGACGCGTCCTCGCCCCGGCGCTTGGCCTGCCCGATGGCCTCGGAGGCGCGATTGCGCTGCGCCTTGAGGTCCTCGGCCTCCTTGACCAGACGACGGCGGGTGGTGTCGGCGGTGAGCAGGTCCTTGATGAGGGCCGTCGCGCCAGCGCCGCGCCGGGCCAGACGCTCCGCCACCGCGTCCGGTTGCTCACGGATGACCTTCAGGTCCAGCACGGGCGAATGTTACTGCGCTTCGGGCGCGGGCTGCTCGGCTTCCACGCGCGCGATCGAGCCGACCTTGTCGTCAGCCTCGAGGTCGATGATGCGCACGCCCATGGTGTTGCGGCCTTGCGACGAGACGTCGCCGGAGTGGATCCGGATCAGTTTGCCCTTGGTGGTGACGACCAGAAGGTCATCGCCGTCGCGCACCTGGAGCATCCCGACCACGTTGCCGTTGCGGCCACCGGTCTTGATGTCGATGATTCCCTTGCCGGCGCGGCCCTGCAGCCGGTATTCCTCGAGCGGCGTCCGCTTCCCGAACCCCCGTTCGCTCACCGTGAGGATGGTGGCGCCCTCGACCACGACGTCGGCGGCGATGACCTCGTCGCCTTCCTCCACATCGATGCCGCGCACACCGGCGGCGCCGCGGCCCATCGGTCGCACCTCGTCTTCCGCGAAGCGGATCGCCATGCCGGCCTTGGTCGCGATCATCACCTCACGCTGGCCGTCGGTGCGCCGGACCGCGATGACCTCGTCCCCATCCTCGAGGCCGATGGCCTGGATACCACCGGCGCGCGGGTGGGAGTAGGCGTCGAGGTCGGTCTTCTTCACCTTACCCTGGCGGGTGACGAAGAAAACGTAGCCACCGGCAGCGAAATCGCGGACGGGCACGCAGGTCGCCACGTGCTCGTTCTCGCCCAGGGACAGGAGGTTGACCATCGCCTTGCCCTTGGCCTGGCGTCCGCCCTCGGGGATCTCGTGCACCTTCAGCCAGTGGACCTTGCCGAGGTTGGTGAAGAACAGCAGGAAGGCATGGGTAGACGCGACGAAGAGGTCTTCGACGATGTCCTCTTCCTTCGTCTCCATCCCGGTCACGCCCTTGCCGCCGCGACGCTGGCTGCGGTAGGCCTCCACGTGCGTCCGCTTGATGTACCCGGAGCGCGTGATCGTGACGACCATTTCCTCGTCGGCCAGCAGGTCCTCAACGGTCAGCTCGGTCGTCTCGGTGAGGATCTCCGTGCGGCGCCCGTCGCCGTACTCGTCTTTGACCGCCTGGAGCTCGGTCTTGATGATCCCCATCAGCTTGACGTCGGAGGCGAGGATCGACTTCAGCTCTTCGATCAGCTTCAGCGTCTCCTCGTGCTCTTCGATGATCTTCTGGCGCTCGAGCGCGGCCAGCCGGCGGAGTTGCATGTCGAGGATCGCCTTAGCCTGGACCTCGGTGAGGTCCAGCCGGCTCATAAGGGCGTCGCGCGCGGCGTCGGCGTTGGCGGCCTGGCGGATGATCCGGATGACGAGATCGAGCTGCTCGACGGCTTTGCGGAGGCCGGCCAGAATGTGGGCGCGCTCCTCGGCGCGGACCAGGTCGTAGCGCGTGCGCCGCGTGACGACCTCGCGGCGGAACTTGATGAACGCTTCGAGCATCTCCTTGAGGTCGACCACCTGAGGCCGCCGGCCGACCAGCGCCAGCATGATGATGCCGAACGTTGTCCGCATCTGGGTGTGCGTGTAGAGCTGGTTGAGGAGGATCTGGGGTATTTCGCCCCTGCCCAGTTCAAGCACCAGACGAATGCCCTCTCGGTTGGACTCGTCCCTGATCTCGGAGACCCCTTCGATTTTCTTCTCGCGGCTAAGCTCGGAGATCTTCTCGATTAAGGTCGCCTTGTTTACTTGATATGGAAGTTCGGTGACGATGATCGCTTCTCGGCCGCCGCGCAGTTTCTCGGAATGTGCCTTGGCCCTCAGGGTAATCGTGCCCCGTCCAGTCGTGTATGCCTCTCGGATGCCGCTGGTGCCGTAAATGGAGCCCGCCGTCGGAAAATCCGGGCCCGTGATGACAGTCATGAGCTGCTCGATCGTGGTGTCCGGCTGATCGATCAGCATCACCAACCCGTTGACGACCTCGGTGAGGTTGTGCGGCGGAATGTTGGTGGCCATCCCAACCGCGATGCCCGCCGAGCCGTTGACGAGGAGATTGGGGATCCGCGTCGGCAGGACGATCGGCTCCGTCTCGTTGTCGTCGTAGTTCGGCGCGAAGTCGACAGTGTCCTTGTCGATGTCGGCGAGCATCTCGTGGGCAATCCGGGCCATGCGCGCTTCGGTGTAGCGCATCGCCGCGGCCGGGTCGCCATCGATTGAACCGAAGTTTCCCTGCCCGTCGACGAGCGGGTACCGCAGCGAGAACTCCTGAACCATCCGCACGAGCGCGTCGTAGATGGCCGAGTCGCCGTGGGGATGGAACTTGCCCATGCAGTCGCCGACGACGCGAGCCGCCTTCTTGTAGCCGCGGTTCGAGGCCAGGCCGAGCAGCTGCATCGTGTAGAGCACGCGGCGGTGGACGGGCTTGAGGCCGTCGCGAATGTCGGGCAACGCGCGTCCGACGATGACGGACATCGCGTAGTCGAGGTACGACTTCCGCATCTCCTCTTCGATCGGGGCGTTGATCTGGCGGTCGGGCATTGCTCTCCTTACGATCTGTCCGCTAGGCCTACGGCTGATACGCGAGCTGATTCATCCCCTCTGCAAGGTTGCGCCACGAGGTTCGCATCCACAGCTGCCGCTTCAGCCCCCGCTAGTACAACGACCCGCGTCCGATGTCGACCTCGCCGAGGTTCTCCCGCTTCGCGTAAATGTGCAGATTGAGTGAGCTCCCGGCCTTGCTCCAGCGCCGGAATTCGTAACTCGATCTTCCAGGGAATGCTTACGCTTCGCCCGGCGAACTGCCATGTCGCTTCCCTTCCGCAGTCTGGACGTCAATCGGTGCCAGAATCGGTCACGCGCTCAGACGTCCAGATTCGCTACATCAAGCGCGTGTTTCTCAATGAATTCCCGTCTCGGTTCAACTGCGTCGCCCATGAGGACCGTGAACATCGCGTCGGCGCCTACGGCATCGTCCATCGTCACCCTCAGCAGCGTGCGCGTTTCGGGGTTCATTGTCGTTTCCCAGAGCTGCTCGGGATTCATCTCACCAAGGCCCTTGTAGCGCTGGAACGACGCCCCATGCTTCGCCAAATCGAACACCGTCTGGACCATCTCGTTGACCGTCTTTACCGCCACCTCCTTGCCGTCCTCTTGCATCACTATTGCTGGACCGCGATAGAACGGAGGGAGTTCCTGGTAGAGATCAAAAAGAATCTGATAGTCACCAGATTTCAGAATCTGAACATTGATGTCGGCGGGTATGTCGCCCTTGATGTGGACCATAGGACCTTCGCCGTTCTCACCCTCGTCAACTTCGACCTCAAATTGTCGAAGGCCTGCTTCCGTAGCAGCGGCCTGAAGAGCATCGCCCCATTGCGCCCCGGATACACGACGAGACGTTCGAACTTTGCCCTTTAGGAATCCCTCCAATATCTTCCCGGGAACGCCCCGCCTGGCAAATTTGTCGAAGAGATGCCGATACTCGACCGCTTTCTTCAGCATGTCCACGAGAGCGTTGTCGGAGATGGGAGAGCCCTTACCTGGAACCTTAATCCGCCCCTTCTCGCCCCACGCCGAAACGAAGAAGTCTTCGAATTCGCCCTCGTTCATCAGGTACTTCTCGACCTTGCCCTTCTTCACCTTGAACAGCGGCGGCTGTGCGATGAAGAGATGCCCCACCTCGATCACCGCGTTCATGTGGCGGAAGAAGAACGTCAGCAGCAGCGTGCGGATGTGCGCGCCGTCCACATCGGCGTCGGTCATCAGGATGATCTTGTGATAGCGGAGCTTGGCGACGTCGAATTCCTCCGGACCGACGCCCGTTCCCAGGGCCGAGATGAGCAGCCGGATTTCATTGTGGGAAAGGACCTTATCGTAGCGCGCCTTCTCGGCGTTGATGATCTTGCCGCGCAGAGGCAGGACCGCCTGCGTCTTGCGGTCGCGGCCCTGCTTCGCCGAGCCGCCGGCCGAATCGCCCTCCACGATGAAGATCTCGCGATACTGCGGCTCGCGCTCGGAGCAATCGGCCAGCTTCGCGGACAGCCCTTCGTCGTCCACGCCTTTCCGGCGTGTCAACTCGCGAGCCTTGCGGGCCGCCTCCCGCGCCTGGGCCGCGCGCACGCACTTGTCGGCGATCTTGCGAGCCGTCGTCGGATCCTCTTCGAACGACTCGGCCAGTTTGTCATTGACGACCTGCTGAACGAGGCCTTTGACGTCGGTGTTGCCGAGCTTGGCCTTCGTCTGCCCTTCGAACTGCGGGTCGGGCAGCCGGACGGAGACGACCGCGGTGAGGCCTTCTCGAACGTCGTCGCCGCTCACGCCTCCTTTGAACCCCTTGAGGAACCCCTGGGCTTCGGCGTACGCGGCGAGCCTGCTGGTGAGCGCAGCCCGGAAGCCGGTCAGGTGCGTTCCGCCTTCGCGCGTGTTGATGTTGTTGGCGAAGGAGAAGACGTTTTCCTGGTAGCCGTCGTTGTACTGCAGCGCGACCTCGACCTCGATGTCGCCCTTCTTGCCCTCGAAGTAGAGCACCTTGGGATGGATGGGCGTCTTGTTCTGGTTGAGGTGCTTGACGAACTCGACGATGCCGCCCCGGTAAAGGAAGGTGTGGCTGCGCTCGTCGCGTTCGTCCTCGATGACGATCTTGAGGCCCTTGTTGAGGAAAGCCAGCTCGCGGAGACGGTTGCTCAGCGTGTCGAAAGAGAAGCTCGTCTCCTCGAAGATCTTCGCGTCAGGCTTGAAGCGGATGATCGTGCCGTGCTTCGGCGTCTTCTCGCCGGCGGCCAGCTCGGTGGCCGGGATACCGCCATTTTCGTAGCGCTGTGTCCAAACCTTGCCGTCGCGGCGAATCTCAACGTCGAGCCACTCACTGAGCGCGTTGACGACCGAAACGCCGACGCCGTGCAGGCCTCCGGACACCTTGTAGGCCGAGTGCTCGAACTTGCCTCCCGCGTGCAACACGGTGAGCACCACTTCGGCCGCTGGCTTCCCGCTTTCCTTGTGAATGTCGACGGGGATACCGCGCCCGTTGTCACCGACCGAGCAGGAGCCATCGGTGTGCACGATGACCTTGATCGAATCGCAGAACCCGGCGAGAGCTTCGTCGACCGAATTGTCGACGACCTCGTACACGAGATGGTGCAAGCCATAGGTGCTCGTGTCGCCGATGTACATCGCGGGGCGCTTGCGGACGGCCTCCAGCCCTTCGAGAACCTTGATATCGCTGGCCGTGTACGTCTCAGCGCTCATGCGGCAGCGAGCCCCCCTCCATGAATTGCCCACCGTCCGCCGGTCGCAGCCGGCCACGGATCGGGCGTGGTCAGAAATACCTGCTCAGCGGCCTCGACTTCGCGCAGGACGTTGTCGCGCACACTCGGATCGAGCTCGGAGAGCGCGTCGTCGAGCAGAAGCACCGGCGACGTGCCCGTCGCTTCCGTGATCGGCAACAGCTCGGCCAGCCTCAACGCGAGCGCCAGCAGGCGCTGTTGGCCCCGCGACCCGAACACACGCGCATCGGTACCCTCGAGCTCGACGAGGACGTCATCGCGGTGAGGACCCACCAGCGTCTGCCCGCGTCGGAACTCTTCACGGCGGTGACGCTCGAGCGCGGTCAACAACGCCGCCGGCTCGGCCGCCTCTCCCACCGAGCAGCGATAGCTCAACTCGACCTTGTGACGTTCCCCGGCGAGACACGGATAGACACGGCTGATCTCCGTCTGCAAAGCCGCCGTCGCCCTTCGCCGCCGATCGATCAACTCCATGCCGACTTCGGCAAACTGTTCGTCCCAGGGCCCGAGCTGGGCGTCCGCGCCGGCGCCACCCCGCTGGAGCACGGAGTTCCTGCGCGCGAGGATCTGCCGGAAGCGCCCCATCGTTGCGCGATGACTCGGGTAGAGCCTTGCCGCGACGCCGTCGAGGAAATTGCGGCGTAGCGCGGGCGGACCATTGAGCACTTCCACATCGTGCCAGCCGAACGCCACCGCGCGCGCCCACGAGCAGCCCGCGCCTTCACTGCGCCAACCACCATTCTCGAGGCGTTCGAGTGTCCGTCGGACGGTCACAGTGCCATCGAGCCGACGCAGCTCGCCCGCGACGGCCACGGCGGCAGTACCCCAGTGGGGTACTTCGGCCAGACGAGACGTTCGAAACGAGCGGCCTGTGAGCAGAAAGCCAAGAGCCTCGAGAAGGTTCGTTTTGCCTTGGGCGTTGGGCCCAGTGAGAACGTTCAGCTTGGGCGACGGGCTCCAGGAGAGGGTGCGATAGTTACGAAAATCACGTAACTGTATCCAGCCAATTTGCACCCTGGTTGAGCTCCTGTATTCAGAGCGAAATCCTCACTAAATACGCATAGGCATTATAACACAGCAGTAGCCCTCTTCCTGGGCGCTTTTCATGACTCCGGGGCTCAAACTGTCCTTCAATTCGATGACGACGTCGTCCTTTTCCATCGGCGCGAGCGCGTCGAGCACGTAGCGCGAATTGAAGCCGATCGTGAGCTCGGCGCCGGCGTAATCGACCTCCAGCGTTTCCTCGGCCTCGCCAAGATCGTGGCTGGCCGCGGCCAGCGTCAGCGTCCCCGGCGTCAGCGAGAATCGCACAGGCTTGTTGCGTTCCTCGGCCATCACGGATACTCGCCGCAAGCCGGCCACGAGCGCGGTGCGCTTGATGGCCAATCGTCCTGGATGATTCTTCGGCAGCACCGCCTCGTAGTTCGGGAACTGCCCCTCGATCAGCCGGGCCGTCATGACGAAGTTCGGCATCTGCATCACGAACTGGTTTTCGGTGATGGCGATCTGGACGTCCTCGGTCGAGCCGAGCACGCGCATGATCTCGGTGACGGCCTTACGCGGAACGATGCCCGTGACACCGCTCAGGCCGTGCCCGACGCCTCGGTTGGCGATGGCGAGCCGGTGGCCGTCGGTCGCAACGAGGCGAATCTCCTTCGGTTGAAACACGAACAGCACGCCGTTCAGCGCAAAGCGACTCTCGTCGTGCGAGACCGCGAAGCTCGTCTGAGCCAGCATCTCGCGAAGCGTCTTGGCCTCAAGGGTCAGCCACGCCGGCGGCGCGGCCGGTACCACCGCCGGAAAATCGTCGGACGCCAAGCCGACGAGGCGATAGTTGACACCGGCACAGCGCAAGTTGACGGCGGCACTCTCGCCCACTTTCAGCGTGAGACCAGCCGCCGGTAGTTCCTTCACGATCTCGGCGAGCTTGCGCGCCGACAGCGTGATCGCCCCCTTACTGGCGACCTTCGCCGGGACCGATACGCGGGCACCGACCTCGAGATCGGTGGCGGTCACGCGAATCGTCTCGTCCTCGGCTTCGAGCAGGACGTTGGCGAGGATTGGCAGGGTCTGCCGTGGTTCCACGATGTTGTGGACCATCTGCAGGCCCTTGAGGAACTGGTCGCGGTCGAGAACGACTTCCATACAGTTCTCCCTTGTCAGGAAGAAGAAAGAAACAACAGCGTAGTCGTAAGAGACGTCGAGCGATGTGGATAGCGCTTGATCGAAAAAAACGCCGCGATCTCTGGAGCTTGAACCGTGGCGCCACGGGGGACAACGATGTTGATGGGGACCGCGGGGCGGTGGATCACAGCTGGACGCCCTGGATAAGTCCCTCGATGGTCTTCTTGAGTTTGGGGTCTTCCTGCACGAGGGACTGAATCTTGTCCACGGCGTGCAGCACCGTGGTGTGATCCTTGCCACCGAACGCCCGACCGACCTCGGCGAGCGACGCGTGCGTCAGCTGTCGGGCCAGGTACATCGCCACCTGGCGCGGGAAGGCCACGGCCTTGGTCCGGTTCTTGGCCTTGAGATCGGAGACTTTCACGCCGAAGAAGTCGCTGACCTTGCGCTGGACCTGATCGATGGTGATGACCTTTTCATCTTCGCCCCAGAGGTCAGCGAGCACTTCCTGAGCGAGCTCGACACTCATCTCGCGCCCGGTCAGGGCGCAGAAGGCGATCATCCGCGTCAGCGAACCCTCCAGCTCGCGGATGTTCGACTTGATGCGGCCGGCGATGAGAAACGCGACGTCGTCCTCGAGGAGGACGCGCTCGAGCGCGGCCTTCTTGCGCAGGATCGCCACACGCGTTTCGAAGTCGGGGGGCTGGATGTCCGCGATAAGGCCCCATTCGAAGCGCGAGCGGAGGCGTTCTTCGATCTCGGGGATATCCTTCGGCGAGCAATCGCTCGAGACGATGATCTGCTTTCGCGACTCGTACAGATCGTTGAACGTGTGGAAGAACTCTTCCTGCGTCCGCTCCTTCCCCGAGATGAACTGGATATCGTCGATCAGCAGGAGATCGATGTTGCGATAGCGCGCGCGGAACTCGGCCGTCCGATCGTAGCGAATCGCATTGATCAACTCATTGGTGAATCGCTCCGACGACAGATACGCGACGGCCATCGCCGGAAACAGGCGGCTCGTCTGATGGCCGACCGCGTGGAGTAGATGCGTCTTGCCCAGTCCGACCCCTCCGTAGATGAAGAGCGGGTTGTAGGCCCTCGACGGCAACTCGGCGACGGCCTGGGAGGCCGCCTGAGCGAACTGGTTCGATGACCCGACGACGAAGGAATCGAAGGTGTATCGCGGATTCAATCCCTCGACACGACCACCAGGGGGCGCCGGGGAGCGTGGTGGTGGCGCGGGCGTCGGCGACGAGTTCTCCTCGACGACCACGATCGAAAGGCGCGGTTGCCCACCGAGAGCTTCCCGGGCCGCGGTCTGGAGGACGTCCCAATGGTGCTGGAAGACCCAATCGCGATGGAACTTGTTGGGCGCACCGATACGAAGATGATCACCCTCGACGGCGACGAGGTGGCATGGATGAAACCAGGTATCCATCACGGCGGCCGGGAGGTGCCGGCCCGCGGCGTCCAGCACGCGCGCCCAAAGACCTTCTAACACAGGCGGAACCCCAGGTTACGCACACCGTTATCCACAGATGTGGATAGCCGGGCAGAACGCTGTCATCGGATGTTTCTCATCGGAGCGGAGCGACACGAAGAGCCAACACATCCCCAGGCGATCAGGATGCGGCACCGTAACACACGGCAAAACGCCGTCGCAAGGGTCTTGGCAAAGTTGACTTGCCCGGAGCCGGTGCCTACACTACGTCGGCTTTACGATTCCGAGGGGGAATTGCCTACATGAAGCGCACGTTTCAACCGAATCGTCGGCGGCGAGCCAAGACGCACGGCTTCCGCGAGCGCATGAAGACGAAGGGCGGGCGGAAGGTGCTCAAGCGCCGGCGGGCGAAGGGGCGCAAACGGCTGACCGTGTAACCGGCCGATTTCCTCGCCGTGAGCGGTTGACCACCAGCGCCGAAATTCAGGCGCTCTTTCAGCAAGGCAAGCGTGTTGATCGTCCGTCACTCGTTGTCCTGTGGCGCGAATCGGATGGACCGCGCCGCGCGGGGTTCGCAGTGACGCGACAAATCCGGGGGGCGGCGTCGCGTAACCGAGCACGGCGACGGCTGCGCGAGGCGTTTCGAGCCACGCGAACCGCGGCGCCGACCGGCGTGGCTCTGATGGTGATCGCCAAGCGCGGCGTCCTCGAGCGCCCATTTGCGGCGCTGATCGCCGAATTGCACGGTGCATTTGGTGCGCTGCCGCGGAGGGCCGTGTGAGCTGGCCGGCTCGCGCCGTCGTGGCGCTGGTCAGCGGGTATCAGGTGTTGCTGTCTCCGGTGTTGGGGCGCCACTGTCGCTTTGCCCCGACGTGCTCTGAATACGCACGGCTGGTGTTGATCGCACACGGCGTCAGGCGCGGCGGCTGGCTTGCCGTCCGTCGGCTCTTGCGATGCCATCCGTTTCACCCGGGAGGATACGATCCGCCGCCGCTACCGCGGGCGCGGAGCGCGTGACGATGGAAAAGCGGGCGATTCTGGCCGCAGTACTGATGGCGGCGCTGCTCATCGTCTATCAAGCCTATTTTTTCCCGTCGAGCCAACCGTCTTCCCCGCCCCAGGAGCACCAGGCCCCGGCGGCTCAGCCCGCGCCAGCGAGTCCAGCCGCGGCCACTCCACCTGCGGCGCCAACGCAATCGCCTCTTCCACCCGTTGGAGCTCCGGTTGCCCGCCCGCCTCAGCGGACCGCCGCGGTGGATGGCCCGTTGTCTCGAGCGATCGTGAGTAGTGAGGGCGCCAAGCTCCTCGAATGGACGCTCAAGTATCGCGGCGAGAAACCGATGGTCGTGATCGGGGAGTTCGGCCCGGCAGGTCTCCTCGTCTCATCCGGGGACACCCCGCCAGAGCCAGTCCCGTTAAATATTAATGGTTCCAACGTGTTACGGCTCGGACCGGACACCCTAGCCGGCAATCTCGTGTTCACCGGAGACGTTTCAGGAGCGGTCATCAAGGAGACCCTGCGCTTCCAGGCAGACCGCTATTCCATCGACGCAAATATCCGGATCGAAAACCCGACGGGGCAGCCGAAGACGGTCGCGATTGCGCTGCCGTGGTTCGTTCGGCGACATGAAAAAGCGTCCGAAGAGAAGTTCATCGGTCAGCGCCCAACCGAAGTCGTCTGGTCCTCGGGCGGTCACGTCAATCGTGTCGATGACCTGGGGGCTGTCACCGCCAAGGAGCTGGAGGGAGAGTGGATCGGCCTCGACAGCACGTGGTACCTCGCAGCCTTGATCCCGAAGACGCCGGGTTTCAAGCTCGCAACGAACAGGGAGGCTGCGGGAGACGCCAAGAATGGGATCGTTAGCGTCGCGGTCAAGGCGACGCCGACGATAGCTCCGGGGCAGGCGTGGGAAGGCCGCGTCGAGTTCTACATCGGGCCCAAGGAATACGAGCGCCTCGTCGCGTACGGGCTAGAAGGCACCCTCAACTTCGGCGGATTTCCGATTCCGCGGAAGTATGGCGGACTCCCGATGGAGTGGCTCGGCGCTCCGATTCTGAAGTTGATGAAGTGGGTCTACCACTACGTCGGCAACTACGGTGTAGCCATCATCCTGCTCACGGTCGTTTCGAAGGTCCTGTTCTATCCCCTCACCGTCAAGAGCATGCGGTCGATGAAGGCGATGCAGGCGCTTCAGCCGCAGGTCAACGCGCTGCGGACTAAGTACAAGAACGACCCGAAGAAGCTGCAGGAAGAGACGCTCGGCCTGTACCGCAAGCACCACGTCAATCCGATGGGCGGCTGCCTGCCAATGATCGCGCAGATTCCCATCTTTTACGCGCTGTACCTCGCGCTATCCGTATCCGTCGAGCTCCAGAACGCAACCTTCCTGTGCTTCGGACGCGTCTTCGGATTCGATGTCTGGATCTGCGACCTCGCCAGTCACGACCCAACGTACGTCCTGCCGCTCCTCATGGGCGTGACGATGTTCATGCAGCAGAAGATGACGCCGACGACGGGCGACCCCCGTCAGGCGAAGATGATGTTGGTCATGCCCTTCGTCTTCACGTTCATGTTCCTCAATCTCCCGGCGGGGCTCGTCCTGTACTGGACGGTGTCGAACGTCCTTCAGATCCTGCAGCAGTGGTACATGGACCGGCCGCGTTCCCGCGGCGCGGCGCGCGAGGCGAAGGACGCAGCCCAGGCGTAGACTCCCCTCGCCCGAAGCCACCAGGGAGGCGCTCGGAAGGCTCACGCGCGGCGCCCCCACTATTCTGGGGCGAGACCTCGTCGACAGCGAGACAGTCAGGTTCAACAAATATCTGGATTTATTGATAAAATGGAATAGCAAGCACAGAATCATCGGGTCAACCGACCCGACATGGCTTGCAGACCACCTGCTCCTGGACAGTCTGGTGTTCCTGCACGTGATTCCACCGACCGTCAAATGCTTAGTGGATATCGGATCTGGCGCCGGGCTTCCTGGCCTACCGATCAAGATCGTCAGGCCCGATATTCGGATGCTCCTCGTCGAGTCGAGGCAGCGAAGGGCTTCCTTCCTGAAGACGGCTGTGCGAGAGCTGGAGCTCGTTGACGTCGAGATCCTATCCGAGCGGGTCCTTTCCGTTCCCAGCCGCTGGAGAAAAGCGTTCGACGTAGCGGTGGCTCGGTGCGCCGGCGACGTCGAGAGCACACTCAAGTTGGGGCTCGGATTCGTGCGTACTGGTGGGATGGTGGCCGTGTCCGGCCCCCCCGATCCATGCGGCGTCAAGATCGGGCGGTACACAGTCGTTCAACTCCCAGGCGGCAGGACTCGAAGCTTCGTCGTCGATTCCGCCTGAGATTGCTTCGAGAGTTGGACGAGTCCCCGATTGCTTCGAGGGATGTTGCACGTGAAACACCGAGAGTTGTATATCTCCGTGAGGTGAAGTGGTATTTTAGGCGCGTCGCCAGGATATGACACACATGATGAGTAGTGTTTCCCGTGAAACGGTCGCCTTCTAGGAGAACGAATCATTCCTAGGTCGATCGCCGTGGTGAATCAGAAGGGCGGCGTCGGTAAGACAACCACGGCAGTGAATCTTGCGGCCGGCTTAGCACTGGCCGGACGCTCGACGCTGCTGGTTGATCTCGATCCCCAGGGCAATGCAACCACCGGGCTGGGCCAGAAAAAGGATGGCCTATATCCGACGATCTACCACGTGTTGCTCGGCCATGAACCTACTAGCAGAGCGGTGGTTGGAACGGCGGTCGGTTCTCTTCGTTTGTTACCGTCGGACATCGACTTGGTTGGTGCCGAGATCGAGCTCGTCGGTCTCGAACGCCGGGAATACCGGCTTCGCGATGCTCTGGCATCTGAAGGTGGTGCGGCAGACTACGTCATCATCGATTGCCCGCCTTCTTTGGGACTCTTGACCATCAATGCCCTGGTAGCAGCCGATCGGGTGCTCGTTCCGCTCCAATGCGAGTTCTACGCCCTCGAGGGGCTTGCTCATCTAGTCAAGACCATCAAGCTCATTCGAGAGCGGCTCAACTCCAGCCTGGGGATATTAGGAATTGTCCTGACAATGTTCGATGGGCGTACGAGTCTCGCGCTGCAGATCCGCGACGAAGTCCACCGGTATTTCCCCGGAGATATCTTCGAGACCGTCGTCCCACGGAACATTCGCCTGAGTGAGGCGCCCAGTCACGGGCGTCCAGTCATGCTGCACGATGTGCGATCGAGTGGGGCCATCGCGCATCTGGAGCTGACAAAGGAGGTTCTGCGACATGAATAGGCGGGGGCTGGGGCGTGGCCTCGACGCGCTTCTCGGCGACGCACCGACGGCGAGCGAGACGCAGACCGAGATCCCGATCGACCAGATCGAGCCCAATCCGAGGCAGCCGCGAAAGATGTTTGACGTCGGCGCGCTCGACGAGCTCGCCCTCTCGATCAAAGCGTCCGGCGTCATTCAACCTGTCGTCGTGCGACGTGGCCTCGCCGGCCGTTGGCAACTGATCGCGGGTGAGCGGCGGTGGCGCGCGGCGCGCCAGGCAGGGTTGGATCGAATTCCCGCGGTGGTGCGCGAGGCGACCGATTCCGAGAGCCTCGAGCTCGCGCTGGTCGAGAACCTGCTTCGCGAGGACCTCAACCCGATGGAGGAGGCGGAGGCCTACCAGCAGATCCTCGGTGAGTTCGGCTGGACACAGGAACAACTCGCCCAACGGGTCGGCCGCGACCGCAGCACGATCGCGAACAGCCTGCGCCTGCTGAAGCTTCCGCTATCGATCCAGGACGATCTGCGCGCGAATCGGCTCACGATGGGACACGCGCGGGCGCTGCTGGCGCTGACGAGTCTCGCTGATCAAATGAAGCTGAGAGACGATATCCTGTCTCAATCGTGGTCGGTGAGAGCCACCGAGGAAGGTGTGCAGAAGCAGCGAGCCACGCCGTTGGCCCGCCGGTCGGCAGAACTGTCGGCTCTCGAAGAATCCCTCCAGCGAGCGCTCCTGACCCGCGTGCGAATCGTGGGGAACGAGCGCCGGGGCCGAGTCGAAATCGCGTACGCGACGACCGACGAGCTGAACCGGCTCGCCGCTGCGCTCGGAGCTCAGACCTGATCGATGCGTGATCGCATCGTCGTCGCGATGAGCGGTGGCGTCGATTCGTCCGTCGCGGCCGCGCTGCTGGTCGAGATGGGCTACGACGTCGTCGGTGTCACGTTGCGGGTCTGGCCGTGGTCCAACGGGCCCGACGCATCGTCGCGGTTCGGGAGCTGTTGCGGTGCCGAAGCGACCGATGATGCGCGGCGTGTCGCGCGAACGCTCGGGATCCCGCATTACGTCCTGGACAGCGAGCAGGAATTCGCGGGCGCGGTCATCGAACGCTTCGTGGACGAGTACCGACGAGGACGGACGCCCGTGCCGTGCGTGGCCTGTAACTCAGACCTAAAGTTCGGTTCGTTGCTGCAGCGGGCCCAGGCCTGGGACGCCCGCGCCGTCGCGACGGGCCACTACGCGCGGGTGACGCGTGACGAGGCGACCGGCCGCTTTCAGCTGTGGCGGGCCGTGGACCCGCGAAAGGATCAGACCGACTTCCTCTGGCCGCTGACGCAGGGGCAGCTCGCAGGAGCAATCTTCCCTATAGGTGGTATGAGCAAAGACGCCGTGCGCGAGCAGGCCCGGCGCTTGGGATTGTCGACCGCCGAGAAGCCTGAGAGCCAGGAGATCTGTTTCGTGCCCGACGGAGACTACCGTGAGTTCTTACGCGACCGCGATCCCGGGATGTTTCGGCTGGGCGCCATCGTCGACCGCGAAGGGCGTACGCTTGGGCGTCACTCTGGCGTTGCCAACTTCACCATCGGGCAGAAGAAGGGATTGGGGCTCCAGGAGGGGCGGCGACTCTACGTCCTGGATCTCGATCCCGACCGAGACACGGTGACCGTGGGGGAAGCCCACGAGCTCGATGGGCGGCGACTGACGGCGCGACGCGTGAACTTCATCGCGTGCGAGCCCCCGACGCATCCGTTGCGCGTCGAGGCGCGGATCCGTCACAATCACGTGCCGGCGCCGGCGACCGTGCGCGCCGTTGATGCCGACAGCGCCGAGGTGGTCTTCGACACCCCGCAACGGGCGATCACTCCCGGGCAATCCGTCGTGTGGTACCAGGGCGATCTCGTCGTCGGCGGAGGCGTGATCGCACGATGACGCCGGTTTTTGTTGACGGTATTCTCGTCGGGTGATAGTTTTCACAACCGCTGGTCCTGGGGCGATCCTTTCATCGCAGCGGGGAGACCTCCTCATGCACCTTCGCGGACGCGTTCGGCTTGGCGGCCTCCTGTGTGTTCTCGCCCTCGCGGCCCTCGTGGTGAGCGCGGCTGACGCCGCCGGCCCTGAGAGCACACACGCGGCGGCGAGTGAGCACGGCGGCGGCGGCCTGATCAGCCTCGACAAGTCGCTCATCGTCCAGGCGGTGAACTTCGTCATCCTCCTTCTGATTCTCCAGCGTCTGCTCTACAAGCCGTTCCTCGCGAAGATGGAGGAGCGCACCGGCGCGATCAAGCGATCGCTGGAGGAGGCCCAGGCCGCGCGTGCCGAGGCGGCGCATCAGGTCGAAGAGAACGCGACGCGGCTGCGTCAAGCCCACGCCGAGGCGGCCGCCATTCGCGAGCAGGCGCTCAAGGAAGCCGGGGAGGAGCAACGGCGCCTCGTCGAATCCGCCCGCGCCGAAGCGCAGCGCCTCGTCGAATCCGCGAAGGCTCAGATGGACGCCGATATCCGCCGTGCCCGAGAGGAGCTCCGGCGCGAGGTGGCTGATCTGGCCACGGCCGTGGCCGAAAAGCTCGTACGGCGGAGCCTGCGGGACGAGGACCACCGCCGCATCGTCGCCGACACGATCAGCCGACTCGGGAACTAGACGTGAAGGAAAGCTCGGCGGCGGCGATGCCCTACGCGCGCGCATTGCACGCGCTTGCTCGGGAGCGGAATCAGGTCGACGTCGTCGGCCGTGAGCTCGCCTCCCTCGCCGAGCTTCTGGAACAGGCCCCCGAGGTGAACACCTTCTTCGCGCAGCCCTGGGTCCCGGCGCCCGCGAAGCGCGCCGTCGCCCTGGAGCTCGCGTCGCGCCTCGACGTGTCAGCTCTGACGCGCGACTTCCTCGGGCTCGTGGCCCGACGAGGCCGCGCCAACTATTTGCAGAAGATGGCCGAGATCTTCCAGGATCTCGTCGATGCCGACGTCGGGCGCGTGCGCGCCAAGGTACGCACGGCGGTGGCGCTCACCGAAGCCGATCGTGAGGCGCTCCGGCAACGATTGGGCCGGGCTCTTCACGGCAAGCAGGTCGAGCTCGAAGAGACCGTGGACAATGGGCTGTTGGGTGGTTTCGTCGTCGAGGTGGGAACGTATATCGTCGATGGCAGCCTCGACGGCCAGCTCGCCCACCTCCGGGCGCGCTTGGCGGGCGGATGAAATGAGCGAACAGCGGATCGAGGCCCGACGTCCGGTGGCTATCCCAGAGAGAGGGCGCGAATGATCAAGGCCGGGGAGATCAGCGAGATCATCAAGCGGCAGCTCGCGGGCTTCGAAGCGGAGGTCGACCTCCAAGAAGTTGGCCGCGTGATCGAGGTCGGCGATGGAATCGCGCGCGTCTACGGCCTCGACAATGCCATGGCCGGCGAGCTCTTACAGTTCCCGCACGAAGTCGTCGGGATGGTGCTCAACCTCGAGCAGGATCAAGTGGGCTGCGTGCTCCTCGGGGAGTTCACCGAGATCAAGGAAGGTGACGTCGTCCGACGCACCGGGCGCATCGCCCAGGTGCCGGTCGGCGAATCGCTCGTCGGGCGAGTCGTGAACGCGCTCGGACAGCCGGTGGACGGCAAAGGCCCGATCAGCGCCAAGGAGTTCCGGCCCATCGAGCGCTACGCGCCCGGCGTGGTGGACCGCCGGTCCGTGAAGGAACCACTCCAGACCGGACTGAAGGCCATCGACGCGATGATCCCGATCGGACGCGGCCAGCGCGAACTGATCATCGGCGACCGCGGAACCGGCAAGACGGCAATCGGCGTCGACACGATCATCAATCAAAAAGGCGAGGACGTGTTTTGCTTCTACGTCGCCATCGGCCAGAAGCGGTCGACGGTCGCCCAGGTCGTGAAAGTCCTCGAGGACGCGGGAGCGATGGCCTACACCACCATCGTCGTCGCATCGGCGTCCGAGCCGGCACCCCTTCAATACATCGCGCCGTACGCGGGCGTGACCATGGGCGAGTACTTCCGGGATAGCCGGCGCCACGCGCTGTGTATCTACGACGACCTGTCCAAGCACGCCACCGCGTACCGTCAGCTTTCGCTGCTGCTCCGCCGCCCGCCCGGTCGGGAGGCGTATCCGGGAGACGTGTTCTATTTGCACTCGCGGCTTCTCGAGCGGGCGGCCAAGCTCAACGATCAACTCGGAGGGGGCTCACTGACCGCGCTGCCGATCATCGAGACGCAGCTCGGCGACGTCTCGGCGTACATCCCGACCAACGTCATCTCGATCACGGATGGCCAGATCTACCTCGAGTCGGACCTTTTCTATGGCGGTATCCGACCGGCGGTGAACGTCGGGCTCTCGGTCTCGCGCGTCGGTGGCTCTGCCCAGGTGAAGGCGATGCGTCAGGTGGCGGGAAAACTGCGCCTCGATCTCGCCCAGTATCGGGAGCTGGCGGCCTTCGCCCAGTTCGGCTCAGATCTGGACAAAGCGACTCAGAGCCAGCTCGCGCGCGGGCAGCGCATGGTGGAGATCCTCAAGCAGGGCCAGTATCAACCGCTCCCCGTCGAGAAGCAGGTTGTGATCATCTTCGCGGGCACTCAGGGGCTGCTCGACAATCTTCCCGTCGACGCGGTCCGGGACTTCGAGACCTTCTTCTACGGCTGGCTCGAACGCAAGATGCCGCAGATCGTGACCGAGATCCGTGACAAGAAGGAGCTGAGCGACTCGCTCCGCGAGACGCTGGCCAAGGCCGTCAACGAGGCCAAGGCCGAATTCATGGCGGCCAAGGGCATCAAGGTCGCGTAGGACGCGATGCCGACGCTCCGTGACATCCAGCGACGGATTCGATCCGTCCAGTCGACGCAGAAGATCACGCGCGCCATGAAATTGGTGGCGGCGGCCAAGCTGCGTCGCGCCCAGGACCGGATCCTGGCCGCCCGGCCCTATGCCGGCAAGATGAAAGAGCTGCTCGGCAACCTGGTCGCCGGCGCCGACGGGGCGATCCATCCGTTGCTCGAGCAGCGTGAGGGCCCCCGCCGGCAGGTCGTGATCGTCACCGCCGACAAGGGGCTTGCCGGCGCGTTCAACTCGAACGTCCTCCGGCGATCGCTCGAATTCATCCGATCCTCCAATACCCAGGAAGTCACGCTCGTGGTGGTGGGCCGGAAGGCCCGCGATTTCTACCGGCGCCGGCAGTGGTCCATCAAGCGCGACATGCTCGGCTTCTGGGATCGCCTCGCCTACGGCCACGCCCAGGAGCTGGCCGACTACTTCATGCAGCAGTACCTGGCCGGGGAAGTGGACGAGGTTCACCTCATCTACAACGAGTTTCGCTCGGTCGCCGTCCAGCGGCCCGTGCGCGAGCAGCTCCTTCCGATCCCGCGCGCCGAGGACGGGGCAGGGACGGGTGCCGACGTCGATTACATCTATGAGCCGAATCCGGAGACGATCCTCGGCGATCTGCTGCCGCGTCACGTCCGCATGCAGGTGTATCGGGCGCTGATGGAATCCCTCGCCGGGGAGTACGGCGCCCGCATGACCGCCATGGAAGCGGCCACCAAGAACGCCAAGGAAATGATCGACGTCCTCACGATCCAGTACAACAAGGCCCGCCAGGAGAAGATCACCAAGGAGTTGCTCGATATCGTCGGAGGCGCGGAAGCGCTCAAGCAAGGAGCGGACGCATGATTCAGGGGAAGATCATCCAGGTCATCGGCCCGGTGGTCGACATCGAGTTCGAGCCGGGTAAATTGCCCGCGATCTACAACGCGCTCGAAGTGGCGGGCGTCGAGAACAAGGACATCTTCTCCTATTCGCAGAAGCTCGTGCTCGAGGTTGCCCAGCACCTCGGCGAGAACCACGTGCGCGCGGTCGCCATGGCCGCCACCGACGGCCTCACCCGGGGCACGAGAGTGACCGACACCGGCGGCCCCATTTCGGTGCCCGTCGGCAAGGAGACGCTCGGCCGCATCCTCAACATCATCGGCGAGCCGGTGGACAAGGGTGCGCCGATCCACGCCAAGAAGACGTATCCGATCCATCGCCCGGCGCCGGACTTCGAGGCTCAGTCCACCAAGGTCGAGATGTTCGAAACCGGCATCAAGGTCGTCGATCTGCTCGAGCCCTACACGAAGGGCGGCAAGACGGGATTGTTCGGCGGCGCCGGCGTCGGGAAGACGGTGCTCATCCAGGAGTTGATCAACAACATCGCCAAGCAGCACGGTGGAATTTCGGTGTTCGCCGGCGTCGGCGAGCGTACTCGCGAGGGCAACGACCTGTATCACGAGATGAAGGAGTCGGGCGTCATCGAGAAGACGGCGCTGATCTTCGGCCAGATGACTGAGCCGCCGGGATCGCGGCTGCGGGTCGCGCTCACGGCGCTCACGGCCGCCGAGTATTTCCGGGACGAAGAGGGACAGGACGTGCTCCTCTTCATCGACAACATCTTCCGGTTCACGCAGGCCGGCTCCGAAGTCTCGGCGCTCCTCGGCCGGATGCCGTCGGCGGTCGGCTACCAGCCCACGCTGGCCACCGAGATGGGCGCGCTCCAGGAGCGCATCACCTCGACGAAGAAGGGATCGATCACCTCGGTGCAGGCGATCTACGTTCCGGCCGACGACATCACGGATCCGGCGCCGGCGACGGCGTTTGCCCACCTCGACGCGACGACCGTGCTCTCGCGCCAGATCGCCGAGCTCGGCATCTACCCGGCCGTCGATCCGCTCTCTTCCACGTCACGCATTCTCGATCCGAACATCCTCGGCCAGGAGCACTACCAGACCGCGCGAGCCGTGCAGTCGATCCTCCAGCGCTACAAGGATCTCCAGGACATCATCGCGATCCTCGGCATGGAAGAGCTCTCGGACGAGGACAAGCAGGTTGTGGGCCGTGCCCGGAAGATCCAGCGCTTCTTGTCCCAGCCGTTCTTCGTGGCCGAGCAGTTCACCGGCTCACCGGGTCGTTACGTGAAGATCGCCGATACCGTGAAGAGCTTCCGCGAGATCGTGGACGGCAAGCACGACGAACTGCCCGAGCAGGCCTTCTACATGGTGGGCGACGTCGGCGAGGCCATCGACAAGGCCAAGAAGCTCCGCGGCGAGGGCTGAGTGGCCGACACGCTGTCCCTCGAGATCGCCACACCGATGCGCCTCGTCGTGGCGGACATGGTCGACGAGGTCATTGCACCCGGGAGCGAGGGTTACTTCGGTGTTCTGCGTGGTCACGCGCCGTTCCTGACGACGCTGGGGGTCGGAGAGCTGACCTACCGTAAAGGTCGCGACGAGTACCATCTTGCCCTGGCGGGCGGCTTTGCCGAAGTCCGGAACGACAAGGTGATCATCCTGGCGGACAGCGCCGAGAAGCCAGAGGAGATCGACCGTGAGCGTGCCGAGCGGGCTCGCCAGCGAGCCGAACAGCGCCTCGGGGGCCGGGGCCAGGAGGACATCGACTACGCACGGTGCACCGGAGCCCTCGCCCGGGCGCTGACCCGGCTGCACGTCGCCGGCCGCTCGCAGTAGGCCCGCTGCCCAGTCCGCGCAGCACCTGCCCGGGATTCCGTGCAGGTCGCTCGTCTCGCTCGTTCTAACTCCGCGTCCGCGCGTCGCTCATCGCGGCACAGTCCTTGCGATTGCTCCAGCCTGTGCTTACGGTGTTGATCGTCGACGATGAGCCGAACGTGGTCGACCTCGTTCGGGTGACGCTCGAAGACGAGCGGGTCCGCGTCCTCGACGCCCCCGACGCGGCCCACGCGTTCGAGGCCCTGTCAGCCCTTCAGCCTGACCTGGTCCTGCTCGACGTCAACTTGCCTGACCTGAGTGGCTTCGACATCTGCCGCTGGATTCGTCACGACGCCGTCCTGGCGCGGACGAAGGTCGTCATGCTCACGGCCGCCGCTCAGAAAGAAGACGTCGCACGGGGCCACGCCGCCGGCGCGGACCACTACCTCACCAAGCCGTTCTCTCCGGTACGGTTGTTGTCGTTGGTGGAGGAGTTACTCCCGCATTCAGTCCTGTGGGCGCGCAGGTAGCCGCCGGCGCCGCGGGTGATCTGCCCGCTGCCTATCGCCGCTTGAATGCCGCCTACGAGCAGAGCCTGCGCTACGCCGAGGACGTGCGGCACCTCTATCAGCGCACACAGCGGGCGATCAGCCAGTCGCTGCTCGGCCTCGCCAATGCCCTCGAAGCGAAGGATCCGTACACGCGAGGCCACTCCCAGCGTGTGAGTGCTCTCGGGCGGCAACTCGCCGAGGCGGTGGGGCTGTCGGCACGCGAGGTGGACGTCATCGCGCAGGCCGGGCTTCTTCACGACATCGGCAAGATCGGGGTTCCGGAAAGCGTGCTCGGCAAGCCCGGCCGCCTCGATCCCGACGAGTGGGAGTTGATGCGGCGGCATCCCGTGCTCGGGGCCCAGATCGTGGCGCCGTTCGAGTTTTTTGTCGCGGGTTCGATCATCGTCCGTCATCATCACGAGCGCTGGGATGGCAGCGGCTATCCCGACGGACTCAGGGGAGCCGCGATCCCGCTGGGCGCGCGCATCGTGGCGGTGGCCGACGTCTACGATGCGTTGACGTCGACACGCCCCTATCGTGAGGCGTTGCCGCATCACGTAGCGATCGAGCACATCGTGGGCGAGGCGGGACGGACCCTGGACGACGACATCGTGGCCGCTCTGCTCCGCGTCACGCGTGATAACGAGCCGATCGACGCCTGACACGGCACGCTGGGCCGCGCCTCCCGGGCTTTTCGACGGGACTCCGGCCGGCGTCGTGGCCACACTCGTCGCGACACTCGCCGTGTGCGCAGCGCTCGTTCACAGTCACTGGCTTCCGCCATCGAGCCTTCGCGTCGTCACGGTCGCGGTGGTCCACGGCGGCCTTCTCACCATCGCGTTTGGATGGGCGGCCACGTCGCCGCCGCAGTGGAGGCCGCTCGGTCCCTCGGTCATCATCATTCTGGTCCTCGCGGGGGCCGCTGCCGGCGCTCGTTGGGATCCCCGCGCCGCGATCTTCTATCTGGCCTCGCCGCTCTGGCTGACGTTCATGACGATCAACGGACGACTGGACGCGCTCGGGTTGCGTTGGCCGATACCGGTCGGCGGCAGTTTGCTCGGTCTCGCGGCGGGGCTGACGCTCGGAGGACACATGCTCCTGGCCGCGGCCGTCACGTTCGGCCATCGCGTGACGACCGACAGCCTCGTGCTCACAGCCATCGCCTATGATGCAGGAGCCAACGTTCCGTCCAGTGAGCTGTTCTTCCGAGGTGCCCTGTTCAACCGGCTTCAACGGCGCTGGTCGTTCGCGGCCGCCGCCACCATCGCGACGGCCATGGGACTCCTGCGCTATCTCCTCGATCCGCTGTTGCCGAGGGCGCCAGAGGTCATCGTCGGCATGCTCGTCTACGTGACGCTGCTCGGGGTGATCAACGCATGGCTCTTGTGGTGGTCAGGCAGCCTGCTGCCGGGGCTCGTCGCCTCCCTCGTGTTCTTTGCTGCCTACCGGATGGTCGCGGCGGTGTGATCGGGCGCCGACAAACGACCGGGCTGCTCGTGCTCGGGGCGTGCGTCATCGCGATCGCCGGGCTCGCAGCGGACGCCACCGCACAGGCCGCCTCGCCTTGGCGCCATGCGTATGCCTTACCCGTCGTGGTCGGTGCCCTCACGCTCGGCCTGATCGGTGGGACTGTCACCGCGCTCGCTTCGCTCATGGCCCAGGCGCCAACGCTCTTCGTCCGAGTCGAGGCGGTCGGGCTCGGCGCGGGAGCCGTGGACGAGCTCGTGAGCACGGCCGTGCTGTTGATCCTGGGACCGCTGCTCGGGTCGCGCGTGACGGAGGCGCGTCGTCAGAGCGAGCGGTACGCGACGATACTCGCCATTCAAGAAGCGCTCGGCGATGAACGGCCGCTTCCGGAGCTCCTCGAGGCGCTGTGTCGCTTGCTCGGCGACCGTCTTGCAGCCACTGTGACGCTGGCGGTTCGCGACGGCGACCGGTGGATCGTGGCAGGTGCTGACGCGCCGGCGGGAGACAGCGCAGCCGGGTGCGCCATCGTCACGGCCGGCGCGGTCTTCGTCCCGGACACCGGTCATGAGACTCGGCCGCGTCGCCGGCTCTCCACGCCGCTGTCTGTTCGCGGGGAAACGGTCGGAGTTCTAACCGTCGAGCGCTTGGGTGAGTTGACCGCTGCCGAGCGTCGCGCCCTGGTCGGACTCGCGTTACACATCGGCGCCGCGCTCGAGAATGCCCGCCTCGCGGCGCGGCAGCGGCGCTTCGCCGACGAGCTGGCCGAAAAGGTGCGCGCGGCGACCGATCGCCTCGCGACCTTGGACCGAGCCAAGTCGGCGTTCGTCGCCATGGCCTCTCACGAGCTCCGTACGCCGCTCACCGCGCTGGTGGGCTACAGCGAGTTGCTGGCCACCCGCACGTTCAGCTCCGACGAGGTGCGACGACAGGCCGAGATCATGCGCCGCCAGACTCGCCGCCTGGCGGCAATCATCGACGACTTTCTCGACCTTTCCCGTCTCGAGCGCGGGGAAGCGCCGCCGGTGCGGTTGGCCGACGTTGCCGTCGGCCCCGCGCTCACCGCAGCGGTCGAGCTGCTCGGAGGGCCTCAGCGGGCGACCCGAGTGATCATCGACTGCGGGCCCGAAGTGACGGGCGTGCGGGCCGATCCTCACGCGCTCGAGCGCATCCTCATGAACCTGCTGTCGAACGCGCTGAAATATTCTCCCGCCCACAGCGCGGTGACGATGCGGGCCCGTGCGGCGTCCGGCAAGGTCGTGATCTCCGTGGAAGACGCCGGACGCGGCATCGCGCCGGACGCGTTGCCACGAGTGTTCGAGCCGTATTTCCGCGCACCGGAAGCCGTGGGCCGTGCGCCAGGCAGCGGGCTTGGGCTCGCCATGGTGAAGGCGCTCGTCGAGGCCCACCATGGCGGCGTTTCGATCGAAAGCACCGTCGGGATCGGAACGCGCGTAACGCTGCAATTACCCGCGGTTCCTTGACACTTTTCCTCGGCGGCGTGTAGTCTTATCGAGCATGTTCAGACGCGACGAGGTCGCCGAGCGGATGGCAGACGCGGTGCTGAAGCGGCTCATCACTCGGAAGGTCGTCGACGTCAAGGACGAGCCGACTGCACGGGCGGCGATCCGCCACGTCCTCCTCGACAATCTCCAGGCCGAGGAGCGCCTGGAAGCCGACGCCCGGCAGATCCTGCTCGAGCACGCCAAGGCCATCAAAGACTCGGCAGCCGACTACCGTCAGCTCTTCCCGAAGGTGAAGGAGAAGCTGGCCCGCGACCGGGGATTCATCCTCTGATGCGCATGAGTCGCGACCGTGTCTTCTACCTCGCCGATCTCATCATGAAAGGGTTGGGGACCACGCCGGGTGTGACGATCAAGGCTCCCGACGATCTTCGCGTCGAGATCGTTCGTGTCCTCAGCGACGAGACGAAGCTGGAGGAGTCGATCGACGGCGAGGTGCGAAAGATCTTGTCCTCGTACGCGCGCCCGGCGCCCGAGGGCAGCCCGCAGTGGGACGTTCTCTACCAGAAGACGCGGGAAGAAGTCCGGCGACGCCGGTTTCGGCTGTGACACGTCTCGTCGTCGCCATCACGGGCGCCACCGGCTCCGTCTTCGGTATCCGTCTCCTCGAAGTCCTCCGCGGCTATCGAGAAGTCGAGACGCATGTGGTCATCTCACGCCCCGGAAAGCGCACGATCGTCGAAGAGACGGATTGGTCGGTCGCCGACGTCGAGGCGCTGGCCGACCACCGGTACGACATCACCGACATCGGCGCGGCCATCGCGTCGGGGTCGTTCCGCACCGCGGGCATGATCATCGCGCCGTGCTCCGTGAAGACGGCCGCGGCGGTCGCGGCCTGCCACTCGGAAAACCTCATCGCGCGAGCGGCCGACGTGACCCTGAAGGAAGGTCGCTCGCTGATCATGCTCGTGCGCGAGACCCCGCTGCACGTCGGCCACCTCAAGATGATGCTGGCACTCGCGGAAATGGGCGCCGTCGTGTTGCCGCCGATGCCGGCCTTCTACAACCGTCCCAAGGAACTCGACGACATCGTCAATCACACGGTGGCGCGGGTTCTGGATCGCCTGAATCTCCCCCAGACGCTCGTCGCCGAGTGGAAGGGGACACATCCCAGGGTTCCCACCGGCCCGCTCGGTGGTTGATCCGGGGTCATCCCGGTCCGCCCTCGTCTGTGACTGAGTCGCCGAACGTTCTCCTCGTCGGGCTGGGCCGTTGGGGCGAAAAGCACCTTCGCGTGCTCCGCGAGCTTGGCGCCACCGTGTGGGTGGCCGACGTTTCGGCCAGTCGACGGGCGTGGGCCGTACAGCACGGAGTCGGAGCCGCACGGGCCGTCGATGATTACCACTCCGTTCTCGATCGCGTCGACGCGGTGGACATCGTCACGCCGGCCGACAGCCATCTCGCGATCGCCGAGACGTGCTTGCGTGCAGGGCGCCCCTGCTTCGTCGAGAAGCCTCTCACCGTGTCAGCCGCCGACGGTCGCCGACTGGCCACGGTCGCGCAGGCAACTGGGCGCGTGCTCCAGGTCGGACACATCTTTCGTTTCCATCCGGTCACGGCGGCCATCCGGACTGCGCTCATGGCTGGCCGCCTGGGTCGTCGACGGTTCGCCACCGGCCGGTTCGCCGGATTCAAGCGCCCACGCACCGACGTTGGTGTGACGCATACTGACGCCATCCATTACTTCGATCTGTTCGCGTACCTGTTCGATCACCCGGCGACCCGCGTGAGCGCCGTACAGCGCGATTACCTCGGCCGTGGCCTCGACGACATGTCGGTGACAATGGTGGAGTACGGCAACGTCCCGGCGCTCATCGAGGCGAACTACTTCGTGCCTGGCAGCTGGCGTGAATGCGTGATCGTGGGCGAGCGGGGCAGCCTGGTGGCCGATTTCGGCAGCGGCGCCGTGGCGCTTTACGAGGGCGAGTTCCGCCAGCGAGCCGGCGCCTGGGAAGCCGTAGATCTCGGCAAAGAGACCCTGACCACGACCACTGACGAGCCGTTGCGGCTGGAGCTGTCGGCATTCATCGATGCCTGCGCTGGGAAGGCGCCGGTGCCCGTGACCGTGGCCGACGGCGTCCGAGCGGTGGAGGTTGTCGAGGCAGCGGAGCGCGCGGCGCGGCTCGGCCGCGCCGTCACGATCGACGAGATCCGCTAGGTGATCACTGGTGCCGAAGGGGGGACTCGAACCCCCACACCCTTGCGGGCACATGACCCTGAATCATGCGCGTCTGCCAATTCCGCCACTTCGGCCCGAGCGGCGCGTTCATAATACCGACCACCGATGAGCAGTCAAGGGGACGGCGATCGCATCGTCGCGAGCAACCGGCGTGCACGGCACGAGTACGAGATCCTCGAGACGGTCGAGGCGGGACTCGTGTTGCGGGGGACCGAGGTCAAGGCGCTTCGCACCGGCCTGGTCAATTTCAAGGACGCGTACGCGACGGTGCGAAACGACGAGGTCTGGCTGCTCGGCTGCCACATCAGCCCCTATAGCCATGGCACCGATGCCAACCACGATCCCGAGCGTGATCGCAAACTGTTGCTCCACCGGCGCGAGATCAGCCGGCTCACCGGCAAGGTTGCCGAGCGCGGCCTGACCCTGATTCCGCTGCGGATCTACTTCAAGCAGGGTCGAGCCAAGCTCGAGATCGGGCTGGCCCGCGGTAAGAAACTCCACGACAAGCGTTCGACGTTGCGCGAGCGTGAGGTCCGACGGGAGATGGACCGTGCGGCCCGCGGCGCCCGGCGCGGCCAGTGGTGACGGCGATGGTAAACTGGCTCAGTACATCACAGTGAAGGGGGCGACAGGTTTCGACGGGGATCAGTGAGGTCCAGGCTGCGTCTCGAGGTTTCTCTCCCCTCGTTAAAAAGAGAGAACGGTATAGCTGCCAACACACAGCTAGCTCTGGCGGCCTAACATCCGCCAGCGTCGGCCACGTCGCGCCTTCAGGGCGTGGGAACCGGCGTCATATTCTGAAGGCTGGCTCCGAACCTGGCCTCAGGGGAGGGGCGAGATAAATGAGGCTGGTCCCGTGGACCTCCTGCCGGCTGGAGACTCAGGGGACGAGAGAGCAGGAAGATAAACCGGCTATCGACGTAGACGCCTGCGGCTGAGGGTTTCCGGACGTGGGTTCAATTCCCACCGCCTCCACCATTTACTGTAAATGCGTGAATTTGTTTGTCAGAATTGTTACCAAGGCGCATATTGACTTTCCCGATCGGCAATAGTATTGTTCGCTCTGATGGCAACGTTGATTGCGGAAGTACAGGCCGAGCGTCTCCCTGCTATGGACGATTCGTTCGGTGAGCACGTCGCGGGTCTCGAAATCCCAGATCACAGCTATGAGTTCTGCCCCCGATGCGCTCTTGTTCAGACATCCGGTGAACTCACCGCACACCTCACGGCGTGCTCCGGAGTCACGTAGAGCTCGGTCGACGATCCCGCCCCGCTGACGCGGCTCGCGTGTTCCGCTAAACGTTTTGCCCGCCGCGGTCGATTGCTAGAATGGGCGCCACCGATGCGCCTGGCTCGTCTCAGCCTCGTCCTCATCGTGCTCGCGACGACACCCGTGCTGGCTGGGCTGCCGACGGTGCAGTACGAAGGCCATGCCTACGTCGAGCTCGAGCGAATCGCCCAGATCCTGGGTGCCCGGCTCGACGTCGGAACCGACGCGACGCGCACGAGCATCCGCACGCCGCGCAACGTCGTGACGTTCACACGGAATTGGGCCCAGATCCTCGTCGATGGTCGCCCGGTGCTGCTGGACGGCCCGGTGCGGATCAAGACGGGCGTGTGGCTCGTGCCGGAGAGTTTCGTCACCGCGATACTCCCCCGGCTCACACCGTCACCCTCTGCACTTCCACGTGCGGCGACGTCAGTGACGCTCGATGAGCTCCGCTTGCGCTCCTATCCTTCGTTCACGCGCGTCGTGCTGGAGACGTCGGGGCCCGTCACATATCGCGTCGAGCTGACCGGCCCAAAGGAGGCGCGGATTCGTCTCGTCGGGCTCGTCGGGGACGCCCGAGCCGAGGCGCTCGGCGATGGCCTGATCGACCAGGTCCGTCTCGAGCGGGCCGGGACCGATGCCATCATTCGTGTGACCTTCGACGGCACGCCTGGCGAGATGCGGACGAGCGCGCTGACGGACCCGCCGCGACTCGTGCTCGATTTCCACCGTCCGGTGACCGAAGCGATCGGCGAACGTTCCGAGCGGGCGGCTCCGCTCCGCATGATCGTGCTCGACGCCGGCCACGGCGGCCACGACCCGGGAGCGACCGGCCCCACCGGGCTCGCCGAGAAAGATCTGGTTCTCGACGTGACACGCCGGGTGGCAAAGCTCGTGGAGGCGGAGCTTGGCGTCCGGATCTTGCTGACGAGATCCGATGATACGTTCGTCACGCTTCGCGACCGGACCAGCATCGCCAATCGCGAGCGGGCCGACCTGTTCGTCTCCATCCACGGCAACGCCCACCGGCAGATCGATTCGGCAGGTGTGGAGACCTACTTCCTTTCGTCGGAAGCGACCGACTCGGGTGCCCGCCAGGCCGCCGCCGTCGAGAACAGCGTCGTTCAGCTCGAGAATCCGGCGGGAGGCCGAGGGCGCGCCGACATCGTCAAGGCGATCCTGTGGGACCTCGCCCAGTCCGAATTTCAGGCCGAGTCGTCGCGGCTGGCCGAGATCGTCCAGGACTCGATGACCCGGTCGCTGCGGATTCCGAATCGCGGCGTCAAGCAGGCGGGCTTCTACGTGCTGGGAGGCGCCGCCATGCCCGCGATTCTCGTGGAGATCGGCTTCGTGACGAATCCTCGGGAGGAACGCCGCATGCGTGAGTCCAGGTACCGCGATGAGATCGCGCGGGCAATTCTCGCCGGACTCGCCGAGTACAAACGGTACTGGGACCAGCGGATGCGAACGACCGCCGACCGCGCCCGCTGACATTATGCCTCGACCCGACGGACGTGCTGTGGATCAGCTTCGACCCGTGCTCCTCACGCGGGACTACCTGCTGCATCCCGAAGGCTCGGTGCTCGTCGAGTTCGGCGCGACCAAGGTCATCTGTACCGCGTCGGTCGAGGATCGCGTGCCGCCGTTCCTCAAAGGCCAGGGCCTCGGATGGGTGACCGCCGAGTACGCGATGCTGCCCCGATCAACGAATACGCGCACGCCACGGGAGAACCGTGGCCCCAGCGGCCGGTCGCAGGAGATCCAGCGTCTCGTCGGCCGCGCGCTGCGAGCTGTCGTCGATCGCAGCAAGATGAGTGAGCGAACGATCTGGGTGGACTGTGACGTGATCCAGGCCGACGGTGGGACGCGTACCGCCGCCATCAGTGGATCCTTCGTCGCCGTGGCGGATGCCCTCGCCAAGCTGCCGAACGTCGACGTGTCAGCTGCCATCCGCGATTGCGTGGCGGCGATCAGCGTCGGTATCGTCGACGGCCAGGCCGTGCTCGACCTGAACTATGCGGAAGACTCGGCCGCCGAGGTCGACATGAACGTCGTCATGACTGGCGCCGGCTCATTCGTCGAGGTGCAGGGCACGGCAGAGCGCGCGGCGTTCCCGCGCGAGCGGCTCGACGAGATGCTCGCGGTCGCCGGCATTGGTATTGGTCGCCTGGTGACGTTGCAACGCCGGGCTCTCGAGAAGCGAGACGAGCGCCTCTTCCGGCTCTAAGCGTCCGCTCGTCATCGGCACGCTCAATCGAGCCAAGGCGCGCGAGCTCGTCGCCCTCCTCTCCGACCTACCATTCGACATCCGGCTGCTCAGCGACATCCGCGGCGCGTCGCTTCCGGAGGAAACGGAGGAAACGTATCGAGGGAATGCCCTGCTGAAAGCGCGAGCGGCGGCCCGACTCAGCGGGTGGCTCGCCCTGGCGGACGACTCGGGGATCGAGGTCGATGCCCTGGGCGGCTTGCCCGGGGTGCGTTCCGCGCGCTTCGGTGGTCCCGGACTCGACGACCGCGCCCGATGCGGGCGATTGCTCGATGCTCTTCGCGATGTTCCCACCGAACAGCGTACCGCCCGGTTTCGCTGCGTGATCGCAATGGTGGAGCCTGGCGGACGGGAAGACGTGGTCGCGAGTGCGGTCGAGGGCGTGATCCTCGACGCGCCGCGGGGAACGGCAGGATTCGGCTACGATCCGCTCTTCTTCTACCCGCCGCTCGGTCGCAGCTTCGCCGAGTTGTCGGATACGGAGAAAGCAGCGGTGGGCCATCGAGGACGCGCAGTGGCCGCAGCCCGGCCGTTGTTGCGCGAATGCTATACTGCGCAGCCGGACGTGTGACTCGGGGTGTGGCGCAGCCTGGTAGCGCACCTGCTTTGGGAGCAGGGGGCCGGAGGTTCAAATCCTCTCACCCCGACCAGCGCATCGAAGGGAGCGGGCCACGCATGACGAAACTCGTTGCGGTGATGGTGACGGTCGTGGTCGTCGTGCTCACCGGGGCGGCGTGGGGCTTCAACTGTCCGGTCGTGATCAAGCAAGCCGAGGACATGCTGAAGAAGGCGGAGGCGAAGCCGAACGCCGACACGAAGCCGCTTATCGACGAATCCAAGAAGTACCTGGCAGAGGCCAGGGCCCATCACGAGAACGCCAAGACGAAGCGCGATCACGG
>QHTB01000024.1 GCA_003220615.1 Candidatus Rokuibacteriota bacterium | reverse complement strand
GACCGGGCCGATCAGGCTCAACACGACCGCGGCGCCCAGGGGGATCCAGACGTGCCAGCGATGAAACCCCCACATGGGCGGACGACCGAGCTTCGAGTAGAGCGGCAGCAGGTAATCGAGCACGATGGCGCGCCAGGCCGGGAGCGCACCGACCGTCGCAAGCCAGAGCAGGATCACCACGGGCGCGACCGCCACGGCGCTTGGAAATACCACGCCGGCGAGCGCGGAGGCGCTCGACCGCCAGACCTGGACAGCGACGACGATGGTGAGGAGGCCCGCGAACACGAGCGCGTGAGGCTTGACCGTCACCCCGGCGCCGAGAGCGAGCCCACCCCACGCGAGATCCACGATGCGACGCCGCTCCAGCCAGCGCGCGACGCCGAGAGCGCCCGCGAGCAGGAACGGACACAGCAGGAAGTCGCGCTGACCGGCTTGCCAGGCACCTCCCGCCAGGTGATACGCGGCGAACACCAGGGCGCCCCCGACGGCCGCCACCGCGCCCCAGGGCGCCGCGAGCGCGGCGATCAATGCCCCGCCGAGGGCGAGCCAACCGAGATCGAAGAGGCGCCAGGCACCGTCACCGGGGCCGAGGCCGAGCAGCACGGCTCCGTGCAACACGTACACACCGGGAACGTTCATGTCGAACACGTCACGGTAGGGCGCGGCCCCGCCCGCAATGCGCCAGGCGATGTAGTGCATGATGGGCGCGTCGTGGATCAGCGGCCAAGCGCGCGAGCGCCACGCCAGCATTGCCACCACGACGGCGAACGCGACCACGGGGACTCCGGCGAGCTTACCGGCCGAAGTACGCTTCAATGACGCGCTCGTCGGCCTGGATGATGCCGGGCGGGCCTTCGGCGATCTTGTCGCCGTGGTCGAGGACGAACACGACCTCGCACAGCCCCATGACGACCTTCATGTCGTGCTCGACCAGCAGCACGGTCTTGCCCTCGTCGCGCAAACGGCGCACGGCGTGGAGCAAGTCGTTGAGGAGGGTGCGGTTGACGCCGGCCGCCGGCTCGTCGAGCAGGATCAACGAGGGATCGCGCATGAGCACCCGCACGAACTCGACGAGCTTCTGCTGGCCATAGGACAGGTTGCCGGCGTACTCGCCGGCCAGCTTCTCGAGCTTCACGAAGGTCAGCAGCTCGCGGCCTCGACGCTCGGCGGTGGCCCGGTCGCCGCGGGTCACGACCAGGAGATTTTCGAGCGCCGAGAGCTCGGGAAACACTCGGGTCACCTGAAAGGTGCGGCCCACGCCCTTCACCGCGATCTGCCACGGTTTCAGGCCGTCGATGCGCTCACCCTGGAAGAGGATCCGGCCGGCGTCACGGCGCTCGACGCCGGTGACGCAGTTGAACAGCGTCGTCTTTCCGGAGCCGTTCGGGCCGATGAGGCCGTAGATCCGTCCGGGCTCGAGGCGCAGCGAGACCCCGTTGACCGCCGTGACGCCGCCGAAGCTCTTCTTGACGGCATCGATCTCGAGCGCGGCCGTCATCTAGACAGTCCGTGGGAGCCGATACTTGATCTGGAGGATCCCCAAAACCCCGCGCGGCATGAGGAGCACGACGGCCACGATGATGGCGCCGAACAACAGCTGGTGGACGTAGGGAAAGCGTGCCCACACGATTTCCTGCGAGACGAACAGGACGACGGCGCCGAGCACGGGTCCCCACACGGTGCCCTTTCCGCCGAACAGGACCATCACGATCATGGTGATCGTCGTGGCCAGCGGAAACACACTGATCGGCTCGATGTATCCCTGGTCGCGCGCAGCCAACCCGCCCACGATGCCGGGACCGACGGCGGAGAGCAGAAACGCGTAGAGCTTGTGGCGGGCGGTGTCGATGCCCATCGCCTCGGCCGCCACCTCGTCCTCGCGGATCGTCATGAGCCGGAGCCCGAAGCGTGAGGTGATGATGACGTACGTCAACGCGGTCACGGCGGCCGCGCACACGCCCATCACGTAGTAGATCGGCACGCTGGCCTGGAGCGTGGGGAGCGAGAGCCCGGAGCCGCCGCCGGTCAGGCCCTCGAAGTAGGAGACCAGCGCGCGCAGCACCTCGTTGAGGCCGAGCATGGCGATGGCGAAGTACGGGCCCTTCAAACGCAGGCACGGGTAGCCGATCAGCAGGGCCAGCCCGCACGCGGCGACGCCGGCCACGATGCAGGCGAGCGGCCACGACCACCCGGCGTTCGTGATGAGAATCGCTGCTGTGTAGGCCCCGATGCCGAAGAACGCGACGTGGCCGAACGACACGTACCCGGTCAGCCCCGAGATGAGGTTCCACGAGCCGGCCAGCGCGATCCACATGAAGAGCTGGAGGAGCGCCCGCACCCCGTACCCCGTGCCGAAGACCGGATACACGGCGAGAGCCATGGCGACCACCACGAGCCCGCCCTGGAACAGCCGCGTCGGACTCACGTCGAGCGGCCGCCCAGGATGCCGGTGGGACGGACGAGGAGAACGAGGACGAGGAGCACGTAGGCCACGGCTTCCGAGAGCTGCGTGGTCAGGAAGAGCGACGCGAGCTGCTCGATGAGGCCCAGGAGCATGCCGCCGACGAGGGCGCCCGGATAGTTCCCGGCGCCGCCGAGCACGATGACGAGGAACGACTTGAAGGTCCAGATCTGGCCCATCTCGGGCTGGATGGCCACGATGACGGCGATGAGCGTGCCGCCGGCGGCGGCCAGCGCGGCCGCGAACCCGAAGGTGATCAGATGGATGCGGCCCACGTTGATGCCGCACACCATGGCGACGTCTCGGCTCTGCGACGTGGCCCGGATGGCCTTGCCCAGCTTCGTGTTGCGCAGGAACACGAAGACTGCGGCCGTGATGATGGCCGCGAAGACGAACGCCACGATGCGCGACTTCGACACCGCGAACGGCCCGACGACGAAGGACCCGGTCAGGAACTCGACGGCGCGCAGGTCGGACGTGAACGCGAGCTGGGCCAGGTTCACGACGGCGATCGAGATGCCGAAGGTGAGGAGCAGCGAGGACAGCTCGGGCGCGTCCACCACCCGGAAGACCAGCGTCCGTTCGAGCAGCATGCCGATCACGAAGAGCGCGGCCATCGACACCGGCAGCGTGAGGTAGGGGTTCACCCCGAAGGCGCTGTACAGGAAGAACGTGGCGTAGGCGCCGAGCATCAGCATCGGGCCGTGCGCGATGTTGATGACCCTCATGACCCCGAAGATGAGCGCGAGGCCGAGCGCGACCATCGCGTAGAGCGTCCCCGAGAGCAGGCCGGAGATCACGACCTGCCCGATCATGGCCGGCGTGATGACGACGTTCATTTGAAAGGGCGTGGGCACCCGGCGTTCATTGAACAGGGCACGGGCACCCGGGCTTCGCCACGCCCGTGCCCCGTCGCAATTTCACGCGAGGTCACTCTTTCGGCCGATCAGAGTCGCGAACAGGCTTACCGTTGGTTCCAGGGCGGCGTCGGGAAGTGCGGCTTGGCCGCGGCCAGCTCGTCCGGCCAGACGGTGAACTTCTTCCCCTCGTGCCACTGGAAGAGCACCATCTTGTGGGCGACCTGAAAGCCATCCTGGTCGACCTTGTACTCACCGAACATCGTCTTCATGTCGAGCTTCAGCAGCGCCTCGCGCACCTTGTCGGCGTCGAGCGAGCCGGCGCGCTTGACGCCTTCGGCGTAGATCAGGCAGCCGGCGTAGCCCGCCGCCGAGTGATACGACGGCTCGTGGCCGAACTCCTTCTTGTAGGAGTCGAAGAACTCCTTGTTCCCGGGATAGGGCAGCGACGGCTCCCACTGCGTCGAGCCGTAGATGTACTCGGCGTTCTGCTTGAGCGTGTCGTAGAACTCGGGGAGATCGCCGCCCACGGTCACGCCGAACATCTTGGGATTGACGTTCAGCTCCCGCATCTGCCGCGTGAGGGCGACCGCATCGTCGAAGTAGGTGCCGGCCGCGATGACGTCGGGATTGAGCGACTTGACCTTGGTGAGGAGCGCCGAGAAATCCGTGTTGCCCTTGGGATAAGCCTCGGTGAAGACGACCTGCATGCCCTTCTTCTTGGCGAGATCGGTCGCGCCGGCGGCCGCCGCCTTGGAGAAGAGCGTGTCCTCGTTGATGACCGCGACCGTCTTCAGCCCACGCTTGGCGGCGATGTCGAGGAGGCCCTCCAGGTAGACCTCGGCCGGCGAGATGACCATGAAGATGTACTTCCGGCCCTTCCGGAAGATCGAGGTCGTGGCGGCGAGCGGCGACACCATCACCTTCTTGTACTTCTCGGTCACGTTGGCGGCCGCCTCGGTGACCGGGGACGAGTACGGTCCCATGACGCCGTCCACCTTGTCCTCGGTGATGAGCTTCTCGTAGAGCCGCACCGCGGTGGCGGGCATCGACTGATCGTCGTAGACGACGATCTCGACCTTGCGGCCGAGCACACCGCCCTTGGCGTTCAGATCGCGCTCGCAGAGCTTGTAGCCTTCGTGCTGGTTCTTGCCGAGCTTGGCGTAGGTTCCGGTGAGCGACATCGACGCGCCGATCCGTATCGGACCCTGCGCGTCCACGACCGCCGCGGTGGCCGCCAGCACGGCGATGCCGGCGACGAACACACCGACCGTCTTGAAAGTCATGGAAGTCCTCCCGCGGGGGCGCTCGGAGCCGATGACGAGATAGCACCCACCCCCCGACGTGTCAAGGTTACCTGCTGCTCATGGAAACGCGCGTGAAGTAAACTCGGATCCACGATGCCAGGCGCCCTCGCCGGCCTCTCCGTCCTCGATCTCACCAGTCAACTCTCCGGGCCCTACTGCTCGATGATCCTGGCCGACCTCGGCGCCGACGTCGTGAAGGTCGAGCGTCCCGGCCAGGGCGACGAGTCCCGGGCCATGGGGCCTCACGTGGCCGGTGAATCCGCGCCGTTCATGACCTTCAACCGCAACAAACGGTCGATCACGATCGATCTCAAGACCGCCGACGGCGGCGCCATCGCCCGGCGGCTGGCCACGCGCGCCGACGTCGTCCTCGAGAACTGGCGACCGGGCACGGCCGCGCGCCTCGGCCTCGGCTGGGACGACGTCCACGCCCTGAACGCGCGAGCGATCTACTGCTCGATCTCAGGGTTCGGCCAGACCGGGCCCTACGCCCAGCGCGGCGGGTTCGACCGGATCGCGCAGGGCATGTCGGGGATGATGTCCATCAACGGCACCGAAGAGGGCCCGCCGTTGCCGGTCCCGATTCCCGTCTCCGACATCGGCACCGGGATGTTCGCGGCGATCGGCATTCTTGCCGCCCTCCGCGTACGGGAGCAGACCGGCGTCGGTCAGCGAGTCGACACGTCGCTGCTCGAGACGCCGATCGCGTGGGCCGTGTACGAGGCGTCGTCGTTCTTCGCGACGAACGAGGTGCCGCGCCGGCTCGGCCCGGGCCACCGGACGGCCGCGCCCTATCAAGCGTTTCGCACCGCCGACGGCTGGATCAATCTGGGAGGTGGCTCGCCGACGTTCTGGCCGATCATCTGTCGTGTGCTGGGCGTTCCCGCGCTCGTCGACGACAAGCGCTTCGCGACACCTCCGCTCCGCGTCAAGAACCGGGCAGCGCTCGCGGCCCTCCTCGAAACGAGGTTCACCACCGCGGGGACGGCGGAGTGGCTGGAGCGACTCGAGGCCGCCGGCGTGCCGGCGGGGCCGATCCTCGACTACGGCCAGGTTTTCGCGGATCCCCACGTGCGTCACCGCGAGATGGCCGTCGAGGTCGAGCACCCGCGCGCGGGGCGATCGCGCGTGCTCGGAATCCCCGTGAAGCTCTCGAGTACACCGGGAAGCATCCGGAGACCGGCGCCCACGCTCGGGCAGCACACCGACGAGGTGTTGAAGGAGCTGGGCTACGACGCCGCGGCCGTGGCTAACCTGAAAGCGAGGAACATCGTCTAGTCCCTGAACTCCTGGTCGAGGATCTCGCGAATGAACCGGTCGAGCGAGACCGGATAGAAGCGGGGATCGGGCGACACGATCACGCCGGTATTGATGACCTCGCGCTGGCTGAGCTCCTCCAGCACCCGCTCGAGCACGCTCTCGGGGTCCCGCTCCTGCCGCCGGATGTTGAGGTCCTCCGACTCCAGGCTCACGCGGGAGGCGTAGCGAAAGCTGAAGAAGCGCGCGACGAGCGCGTGATGCATCAGCTCGCGCTCGCCGAACAGCTCGCCGTACGTGGGCCCGTCGCGGCCGGGGCTGATGACGAGCCTCGGCGAGACCTTGATGCGCCCCCGCACCTCCACCGACCGGCTCGGCCGCTCCGCCTCGGGGCCGACGATGATGTAGGGCAAGATGTGATACCCCGTGATGATCCCGCTCAGCGGCCGCCGGACGACGCGTGTCTCGTCGAAGACGTGGCGCAGCAGCTCGGTGTCGTCCCAGGGCTCGCTCATGCCGCCTCAGTGTACGGCATTCCCACACTCTCTCGTTGACTTCGGGCGGGCGGCGGTGCCAGGCTGCCGGCGTGGAAGACCGCGCGATCGATCGCGGCGGGGGCGTCGTCGAGTGGATCCACATCTGCGAGCGCTGTGGCGAGCGCATGGATGAGCAGAAGTGCAAGATCATCTGCCCTCGCTGCCATCTCACACGCGACTGTAGCGATCCCTAGCTCGCGCGGCTGACGTCGCTCGACCCGTCACTCCGCGTCTCGGCGGCACGGCTCCTGCACTGGCGCACGGCATGCCCTCGCCGGCCACTGTCGCGTGCTCGTTCTACCTGGCCGCGCTCCACTCGCTCCGCCGTTCCGGAATCGACTTCCTGGTCGGCGGCGCCTATGCGCTCGAGCGCTACACCGGGATCTCGCGAGACACCAAGGACCTGGACGTCTTCGTGCGCCCCGAGGACTGCGAGCGGGTGCTGGCGGCCTTCGCCGAATCCGGCTTCGATACCGAGCTCACGTTCCCCCACTGGCTGGGCAAGGCACGGGCGGGCAGCGAGATGGTGGACGTCATCTTCAGCTCGGGCAACGGCTGCGCTCGCGTCGACGACGAGTGGTTCCAACACGGGGTCGCCGACGAGGTGATGGGCGTTCCCGTGAGGCTCATCCCCGTCGAGGAGATGATCTGGTCGAAAGGGCTCATCATGGAGCGCGAGCGCTTCGACGGCGCCGACGTGATCCATCTCCTGCGCGCCCGCGGCGCCAGGCTCGACTGGTCGCGGGTGCTACGGCGCTTCGGCTCGAGGTGGCGCGTCCTCCTCTCGCACCTGATCCTCTTCGGCTTCGTCTATCCCGGCCACCGCGACGTCATCCCCACCGGCGTCATGCGTGAGCTCACGGCGCGCCTCGAACGCGAAACCGGGACGGCCGCCATCGATGGAGACGACGGACGAGCCTGCCACGGCACGCTGCTCTCTCGTCAGCAGTACCTGGTCGACGTCGACCACTGGGGCTACCGCGACGCGCGGCTCGGCCCCGAAGGGACCATGACCGAGGCCGACGTCGCGATCTGGACGGCCGCCATCGAGGGCCGGTAGCCGCCGGTGCGCCTCGCCGCGCTCGGAGACCTGCACTGCCCGCGCACACCGCCCGACGTGCTGGCGCCGCTCCTGGGCCACGCCGCTCAAGAGGCCGACGTCCTGCTCCTGTGCGGCGATCTCACGGATCGCGGCCTTCCCGACGAAGCGCGTGTCCTGGTCAAGATGCTGACCGGGTCGGTCCGCATCCCGATCGTCGCGGTGCTCGGCAATCACGACTACGACGCCGGCCAGGCGGCATCGATCCGCACCCAGTTGATCAACGCGGGTGTCCACGTCCTGGATGGTGAGCCGGTCGAGGTCGCCGGCGTCGGATTCGCCGGCGTCAAGGGCTTCTGCGGCGGCTTCGGCGACCGGGCGCTCCAGCCGTGGGGCGAGGACATCATCAAGCGCTTCGTCCACGAAGCCGTGAACGAAGCGCTCAAGCTCGAATCGGCGCTGGCCAAGCTGCGCACGTCCCAGCGGGTCGCGGTCCTGCACTATGCGCCCGTCGAGGGCACGGTCAAGGGCGAGCCGCCCGAGCTCTTACCCTTTCTCGGCTCGAGCCGGCTCGAAGAGCCCCTGACACGCTACCCCGTGAACGTCATCTTTCACGGTCACGCTCATGGCGGCAACCCGGAGGGACGGACCCGCACCGACGTCCCCGTCTTCAACGTGGCGCTGCCCCTCTTGCAGCGCGTCTATCCCGATCAGCCGGCGATCAGGACCGTCGAGCTTCCGAGCTAGTCTCCGGCGCCCACGGCTCGCGCCGGTCGCCCGTGCGCACCTTCGAGCGCAGCTCGACGACGAGGCCACGCGCACGGCTCATCATGTCGCGGGAGGTGCCGTCGACCTTCTCGGTCGTCTGACGCAGGTAGGCACGCGCCTTCTCCCGCACCATCTCGCGCCGCTGCCGGCCGTGCTCGCGGTCGAAGAAGTACATGAGTCCGGCGCCGGCCGCGGCGCCCGCGACGATCCAGAGCGGATGAACGCCGCTGCGGGGCGGCGGGGTCATCTTCACCTCGGGACGCCGCACCCACGGAGGCATGCGGACCGACGGCAACTGCGTACGCGGCAGGTTGTCGGCCATCTGCCGCACGTTATCGGCCATCTCGCGCACCCGGCTTCCCACGCGCTCGACCGTCCACTGCCCCGATCCAAGAGCCATGTCGTGTCCTCCGTTCGCTGTCATGCCGCACGATCGGAGCGCCGGCCGGCCGCCCTGGCCTGCCCGCGCTCGTAGCCGCGACGAAACGCCTCCGTATTGTAGACGTCCGGATAGCGTTGCTTCAGTTTATTAACGACATCATCATATGCGCGATCGCGCTGGCCGGCACCCAGCGCACACTCGAAACCCCGTCGGTAGTCGGGTTCGGCCGCGGCAAAGGGCTGTCCGGTGGACTCGTAGTGAGCCGCCTCGACGTCGCGGAGTCCTTTCCACCAGCGCTCCCGGAACGCGTCGAGGCTCTCGGCTCCGTTGGCGCTGAGCACCGCACGAGCCACCTCGGCTCGCCGGTCGTCATCGGCGAGCACGATGACCACGCTGCGGCCGTGGCGAAGCGCGTCCTCGTAGAGGAAGAGATCGTCCTTCGGCACACCCTCGGGCGCGTCATCGAACGCGTGACCGACCGCGGCGCCCAGGGCGCCCAGGAGCACCGTCCCGAGCGCGCCCAGCGCGATGACCGGACCGAGGCCTGGCACCAGGAGTGTCGACAGCACGGTGCCGAGTTGCATACCGCCCGCGGCACCGGCCGCAGCACCGGTCATGGTGCCGAGCGCCGTGCCGATGCCCGGAGGCTCGGTCTCGCGCGTGGGAACCGTGGTGGGCCGCTCCGCGGGCGTTCCGGGAGTGAGCACGATGATGCGACCACGGTCGATGCCGGCCGGTTCCAGCTCGGCGGCCGCCCGCTCGGCGTCCTCGCGCCTGGTGAAGATGCCGACCACTGGATGCATGATGGGATCTCCTCTCGCCCCCGAGTCGCTGTATGCGGAACCCGTGCCACGGAAGTCGGTGTGACACGCGATGCGCTCGCCGCTGAAAAAACGACAAGGCGTGCTATAAGAAGCCGTTTTCGCCATGCCCGGCACCGCCGCCCAGTCGCCCTTGCTGGCCGTTCGTGACGTCACGATGCGTTTCGGCGGCATCGTCGCGCTGGATCACGTCTCCTTCGACATCGGCGATGGTGAGATCGTCGGCCTCATCGGTCCGAACGGCGCGGGGAAGACCACGCTCTTCAACTGCGTGAGCCAGCTCTACACACCCAACGAGGGCTCGGTCCTGCTCGCGGGCCGGTCGATCCTCGGCCTCGGCCCCCACCGCGTGGCCGCGCTGGGCGTCGGGCGGACCTTCCAGAACCTCGCGCTGTTCTCGACGCTCACGGTGATGCAGAACGTCATGATCGGGATCCACGCGCGCACGCACAGTGGCTTCCTGGCCAACGCGCTGCGCCTGTCCAGCGTGCGCCGCGAAGAACGCCAGATGCACGACGCGGCCATGGAGCTGCTCGCCTTCCTCGAGCTCACCGCCGTGGCCCATCACCCGGCGGCCGGGCTGCCGTTCGGCACGCTGAAGCGCGTCGAGCTGGCTCGCGCCATGGCCGGCCATCCGCGCCTGCTGCTACTCGACGAGCCCGCCGGCGGGCTCAACCACGAGGAGGTGGGTGCCCTCGCCCAGCTCGTCCGTGAGATCCGCGACCGACGCGCCGTGACCGTGCTGCTGGTGGAGCACCACATGAGCCTCGTCATGCAGGTGTCCGACCGGGTCGTCGTCCTCGACTTCGGGCGCAAGATCGCCGAAGGCCCACCGACGACCGTGCAGAAGAACCCCGACGTGATCCGCGCGTACCTCGGCACCGACGGGGCCGCCGGCTGATGGCGGCTCTCCTCACCGCGTCCGAATTGCGAGCCCGTTACGGGTGGACGCGTGTCCTTCACGGCGTGAGCTTCGAGGTCGAGGAAGGCGGGATCACCACGATCCTCGGGGCCAACGGCGCGGGGAAGACGACGACGCTCAGGGCGGTCTCGGGGCTGGTGAGCACGGAAGGCTCCGTGCACTTCGCCGGCGGGCGCATCGACGGGCGGGCGCCGGAGGACCTGGTGCGGGCCGGCATCGCCCACGTGCCCGAGGGCCGCGGCACCTTCGTCGGCCTGACGGTGGAGGAGAACTTGCGCCTCGGCGCCTACGCGCGGCGGGAGCGCGCGCGGAGCGACGACTTCGAGCGGGTCTACCAGTACTTCCCGATCCTGCGCGAGCGACGGCGGCAGGTCGCGGGCACGCTCTCCGGCGGCGAACAGCAGATGCTGGCGATCGCGCGCGCGCTCATGCTGAGCCCACGCCTGCTCCTGCTCGACGAGCCGTCGCTCGGGCTCGCCCCGCTCGTCGTGCGCGAGATCTTCCGGATCGTGCGGGCGATCAACCGCGATCACGGCGTGAGCGTCCTGCTCGTCGAGCAGAACGCCGCCATCGCGCTGGAGCTCGCCGATCACGCCTACGTGCTGGAGACGGGCCGCGTGGTACTGGCCGGGCCGCCCGCCATCCTCAAGCAGGACGACGCCGTCCGCCGCTCCTATCTGGGGTACTAGGTGGACATCTTCCTGCAGCAGGTCGTGTCCGGTCTCGCCACCGGCGGCATCTACGCGAGCCTGGCGCTGGCCCTGGTCATGATCTACCAGGCCACCGACGTCGTGAACTTCGCCCAGGGCGAGATGGCGATGTTCTCCACGTATCTCGCGTGGTCGATGCTCAACGCCGGCCTGCCGTACTGGGTGGCCTTCACCGCCACGCTCGCGCTCGCCTTCGTGGGGGGCTTGCTCATCGAGCGGATCGTGATCCGGCCCGTCGAGAACGCTCCCGTGCTCGCCGTCGTGATCGTCTGCATCGGGCTGCTCGTCATCCTCAACAGCGTAGCTGGCTGGATCTACTCCTACATCCAGAAGCCGTTCCCCAGCCCGTTCCCCGGCACCCCGATCCGGTTCGGCAACGTCGTCTTCGGCGCCCACGACCTGGGGGCCATCGGCATCACGCTGGTCGTCCTCCTCTTCCTCTACGTCTTCTTCCGCTACACGACGCTCGGCCTGGCCATGCGCGCGGCGGCGCAGAACCCGGTGTCGAGCCGGCTGTGCGGCGTGCGCGTGGGGTGGATGCTCGCCATCGGCTGGGGCCTGGCCGCCCTCGTCGGCGCGGTGGCCGGCATGATGGTGGCGCCCATCGTGTTCCTCGACCCGAACATGATGGCGGGAATCCTGATCTACGCGTTCGCGTCGGCGACGCTCGGCGGCTTCACCAGCCCAGGGGGCGCCGTCGTTGGCGGGCTGCTCGTCGGCGTGATCGAGAACCTCGTCGGCACTTACGTGCGCTTTATCGGCACCGAATTGAAGCTGACGGTGGCGCTGGCCATCATCATCATCGTGCTCGTGGTGAAACCAAGCGGGCTCTTCGGGCGTGTCGTCGTGCGGCGCGTATGACGCCCCGATCCAGGCCGCTGACGCTCGCGCTGCCGCTCGTTACGCTCGCCGTCGCCGCCCTGCTGCCCTTCGTGCTCAGCAACTTCCGCCTCTTCCAGTTCACGCAGGTCTTCATCTACGCCATCGCGCTCCTCGGGCTCAACATCCTCACCGGCTACAACGGCCAGATCTCGCTGGGCCACGGCGCCTTCTACGCGCTGGGCGCCTACACGAGCGGCATCATGATGGATCGGTGGAACGCGCCGTTCCTGACAACGCTGCCGGTGGCGGGAGCCGTCTGCCTCGGGGCCGGCTTTCTCTTCGGCATTCCGGCCCTCCGCCTCGAGGGCCTGTACCTGGCCCTCGCCACCTTCTCGCTCGCGCTCGCGGTCCCGCAGATCCTGAAATACTTCGAGCACTGGACGGGCGGATCGCAGGGCCTCGTGCTGTCCAAGCCCGAGGCGCCCTTCCGCCTGACGCTGTCGCCCGACCAGTGGCTCTACTTCGTCGCCCTGGCCACGCTGGTCCTCTCGATGATCCTGGCCTGGAACCTCCTGCGCGGTCGCACCGGCCGCGCGCTGATCGCCATCCGTGATCATCACATCGCGGCCGAGGCGATGGGCGTGAACAGCGCGCTCTACAAGTCGCTCGCCTTCGGCGTGAGCGCCGGCTTCACGGGCGTCGCGGGCGGGCTGAGCACCGGGGCCATCGCCTTCGTGGCGCCCGACGCCTTCAACGTGTTCCTGTCCGTCACGTTCCTGGTCGGCATCGTCATCGGAGGCCTGGCCTCCATCGCGGGGGTCGTGTGGGGCGCGCTCTTCATCCAGTTCGTCCCCAACTGGGCGCAGGACATCTCGAAGGCGGCGCCGTGGGCGATCTACGGCGTCTTCCTGATCGTCTTCATGTACACGATGCCGCGAGGCATCGCCGGCACCATCCGAACCGTCTGGGCCCGCCGGCGCGTGAATGTGAGATCATCGCCGGCCAAAGGAGGACCTCCATGAGATTTCGCACCGTCGCGCGCTTGCTCGCCGTCGCGCTGCCGCTCGCGCTGGTCTCCGCCGCCGTGGCCGCCGACACCCCGGGCGTCACCGCGACCGAGATCAAGATCGGCAACACCAACCCCTATAGTGGGCCGGCCTCGGCCTACGGCACTATCGGCAAAGCGATCGGCGCCTACCTCAAGAAGGTCAACGACGAGGGCGGCATCAACGGTCGGAAGATCAACTACATCTCGTACGACGACGCCTACAGCCCGCCCAAGGCCGTCGAGATGGTGCGCAAGCTGGTCGAGCAGGACCAGGTGGCCGCGCTCTTCCAGACGCTGGGCACGCCGACCAACAGCGCCATCCACAAGTACGTCAACCAGCAGAAGGTGCCGCATCTGTTCGTGGCGACCGGCGCCACGAAGTGGAACGACCCGCAGCACTTCCCGTGGACGATGGGCTTCCAGCCCAACTACCAGACCGAGGGCCGTATCTACGCCCAGTACATCCTCAAGAACCTCCCGGACGCGAAGATCGGCATCCTCTACCAGAACGACGACTACGGGAAGGACTACCGCAAGGGCCTCCACGACGGGCTCGGCGAGGCGGCCAAGAAGCTGATCGTGATGGAGCAGACCTACGAGGTGACCGATCCCACCATCGATTCGCAGATCGCCAACCTCAAGAACAGCGGCGCCAACGTGTTCTTCAACGTGACGATCCCGAAGTTCGCGGTGCAAGCGATCAAGAAGTCCCACGACATCGGCTGGAAGCCGACCCACTTCCTGAACAACGTGTCGAGCTCGCTGGGGACCGTGCTGAAGCCGGCCGGGCTGGACGCGTCCAAGGGACTCATCACCGCCCTCTACCAGAAAGAGATCACCGACCCGCAGTGGAAGAACGACAAGGGATATCTGGACTGGGTGGCCTTCATGAAGAAGTACTACCCCGAGGGCGCGCTCGACGACCAGTCCAACGCGTACGGCTACCTGGCGGCTCAGACGCTGGTGCAGGTCCTCAAGCAGTGCGGCAACGACCTCAGCCGCGAGAACATCATGAAGCAGGCCGCCAATCTCAAGAACTTCGAGCTGGCGCTGCTCCTGCCCGGGATGAAGGTCAACACGAGCCCGACCGACTTCGCGCCGATCGAGCAGGAGCAGCTGGCGAAGTTCGATGGCGAGCGCTGGGTGCTCTTCGGCGAGCTCTACGACGCGAGCAAGAAGTAACGCTGAGCGGGGTGGGGCGGGTAGCCCTGTTCGACCACGAGCGTTACGCCTAGCCTGACTGGCCGTCTCACCGCCTCGACCCGGGGCGGTGAACGGTCGCCGGGAAACGGGTCTCACAGGGCTACCCGCCCCACCCCGGCTCGCTTCTCCTTCCCCGCTTCTCCTTCACTCTGCCGACGGGAGGAGGCCGCGGGCGGTAAGCCAGGTGACGATCGTGACGCTGAGGCGGCGGATCAGGTCGGCTTCGTCGGGCTGGACGTGCTCGCTCGAAACCCAGATCAGCTCCTTCGGCGCCTTGGCCGCTTCGTAGAGCGCAAGGACGCTCGCCCGCGGCACCAGGGAGTCGTCGGCACCGTTGACCATCAGGAATGGCCGCGGCGCGATCCCGGCCACGTACCGCTCGGGCGCCAGCGGCGCGACCCCCAGCGCGAGGGCATGGCCAAGCAGCCACGCCCGCCACGGCGGATGAGGCGACGGCTGATCGGGATGGGTCAGCGCGTGGCTGACCAGCGCTCCGATCTTCCCGCCTCCATAGAGCGCGACGACCGCGGCTGGACGCGCGTCGATGCCGCCCGCGATGGCCACCGCCGGGGCACCCAGGCTGGAGCCGACGAGAAACAACCGCGTCTTCGCCACGTCGGGGCGTGAATCGAGATAGTCGAGCAGCAGCAGGATGTCGGCGACGGTGTCGAACGCCGCCGGACGCAGCTTGAAGGGCATCGTGATGGCGCGCCAGCCGTCCCATCCTCCGCGCCGGGCCGGTAACGGGTAGTCGGGCGACACGATCACGGCGTGGCGCGCGATGGCATCCAGGCCGCGCACCCCCGCGACACGCCGCCCCCGGTTCACGCCACCGAGGAGCACGGCCGCGGGATGCGGCCCGGGGCCGCGCGGCACGCGAACGAGAGCCGACACGTCCCGCCCCGTCGAGCGCCGCAGCGTCAGCTGCGACATCGTCGAGATCGCGTCCTCACCACCGGGAGCCACCTCAACGGCGGCCAGATGACCTTTGCGGGCCACCAGCGACGCCGGTGATCCCTGCCGGATCGCGACGCCAACAAGCGCTCCGGCCGCCACGACGACGAGCAGGGCGATGGCCAGCCGCCGGCGCCCTCGCAACCTCATCTTCGCAGCGCCGAGGCGTGAACGAGCCAGCGCCCGGGCCAGCCATCGATCGCCGCGTCGGCGGCGAGCGTGCCGCGACGCACGAGGCGCTCGAGAACGCTGGTGACCTCGGCCCCCGGCAACCGGAACAGCCGCGCCAGGACGCGCTCGTTGGTGAAGACGGCGCCCGCGACGAAGCGCTCGATCAGCCGTTCGATCGCGCGCGCCCGACCGAGGCGCCTACCCTCGGCGACGGCATCCGGCAGCCACGCTTCCAGCAGATCCCAGCGATAGGAGAAGGTCGGCTCGTAGCGCTCCTCGGTCTTCACGATCCACAGGCCTTGCTGCAGCTCCGCCATGGCACGCTCGAACTCGCGCGTCTTGCCGGGATCGAGCATGAACGTGTTGGCGCGCAGGCCGCGCGTGTACTGGGGGTGCTCACGCACCAGCGCGTCCATCAGCCGGCGCGCCGTGAGACTCAGGTGGCCGGCGTCGTACTCGGCACGGTAGTCACGAGCGCGCTGGCGACCGCGCGTGACGCCGTAGAAGGCCGGGAACACGTCGAGGGCCACGAGCAGGGGCCGGCCCTTGAGGAGCTTGCCGTAGTAGACGTCACGCCGCGAGGGCAGCGTGTCCTTGAGCTGCCAGGTCAGGCCCACGCCGTCGTCGTGATGCGAGCGACGCGGCCAGCGCGGATTCCGGCGACCCACCACGGCCTCCCACAGGCAGGCCACGCCCTCGGGAAACCGATAGAAGGTGGAGCAGAAGCCGACGTCGTGGATGAACGCGAGCGCGCTCGCGTCGCC
>QHTB01000023.1 GCA_003220615.1 Candidatus Rokuibacteriota bacterium | reverse complement strand
CCGTGCCGGCCGATGTACCGGGCGACTTCGCCCCCGCCCGTCGAGTGCCCGACGTGAATCGCGTTCTGCAGATCCAGCTTCTCGACGAGCGCCGCGAGGTCGTCGGCGTACGTGTCCATGTCGTTGCCGTTCCACGGCTGGCTGGAGCGGCCATGGCCTCGCCGGTCATGGGCCATGCAGCGGTAGCCCCGCGAAGCCAGGAAGAACATCTGGTCTTCGAACGCATCTGCGCTGAGCGGCCAGCCGTGGCTGAACACGACGGGCTGTCCCGTTCCCCAGTCGTTGAAATAGATCTGCGTGCCATCCTTGGTGGTGATCGTGCTCATCGTATGGGCTCCTCCCTGTCGGCAGTGGCTGGACGCGCTCTGTTTTTGATGCGGCGACGACCCGCGCGGTTACGGTCGACTTGAAAACGCTCCGACGGTGTTCAGGGAACCATCCCGTCCGTCCACTGAGCGTCGGTCAGGCTCCAGCCGCCGCCGAGCGCCTTGTAGAGACGGACGTGGGAGAGAAGACGGTCACGGCGAATCTGAGCGAGCGTGTTCTGCGCCGGGTAGAGCTGCTGCTGGGCTTCGAGCACTTCGAAGTAATTCGCCAGCCCCTGGCGATAGCGAGCCGTCGCGTGCTCCACGGCCTCCTCGAGCGCTCTCACCGCCGTATCCTGTCCCATCTCGGCCTCGTTCAGCTTGCCGAGCGCGGTGAGCGCGTCAGAGACTTCGCGCAGCGCGGTGAGCACGGCCTGCTGGTACTGGAGCCGCGCCTGCTCCCATTGCGCGATGGACGCGCGATAGAACCCGAGCGTGCGGCCCATGTTGAAGAGCGGTCCGCTGAAGATGCCGGAACCCGTCCAGATCATCGACGCTCCCGTGACCGTCGACAGGTCGGAACTGGCCGTGCCGAGCAGCGCCGTCAGGCTGACCTTGGGGAAGAACTCTGCCTTGGCGACGCCGATCTGCGCGTTGGCGCTCACGAGTTGTTGCTCGGCCTGTCGCAGGTCGGGGCGCCGCTCGAGAAGCGTGGACGGCAACCCCGTAGGCACCGTCGGCACAACGGGCTGTTCGTACATTGGCTTGCCGCGGGGAATCGGCGTGGGCGCTTTGCCGAGCAGAATGCTGATCTGATTCTCCTTCGCGACGATATCACTCTCGAGTTGCGGGATGGTCGCCTGCGCATCCCCGAGAGCGCCGAGAGCCCGGGACGTCTCGAGCTTCGACGCGACACCCAGGTTGAAGCGATCCAGGAACAGGTCGTAGGTGCGCTGGTAGGCATTCGTGCTGTTCCGAGCGATCTGGAGGCGCACGTCGAGCTCCAGCAGCTCGAAGTAGGCTTGGCCCAGATCGCTGACCAGCGTGAGCCAGACGCCACGCCGCGCTTCCTCTGTGGCCAGGAGCGTCGCCCGCGCCGCCTCGGTCAAGCGGCGGATCCGACCCCAGATGTCGACCTCCCACGACGCGGACATCGCAGCGAAGTAAGAGCTCGTCGCATTCCGCACGGGTCCACCTGTTTGCCCCGACACACCGGGGCCGATTTTGCTCCTCGACGCCCCTCCGCTGTAATCGAGCGACGGGTAAAGGTCCGATCGGGCGATGGAGAGATTCGCGCGAGCCTCCTGCACGCGCGCGACGGCGATGTTCACGTCGTAGTTGTTGCGGAGCGCCTCCTGGATGAGCGCCTTCAGGCTGGGATCCTGGAACACCTCCCACCAGGGCGCATCGGCGAACGACACAGCCTCCGCCGTCGCCTGGCCCCGGAACGTCGGCGGCTGGGCCACCGAAGGGCGCTTGTAGTCGGGGCCGATCGCGCAGCCGCCAAGGAGCGCGGCGGCGACGACACCGGAGACGATCTGTTGGCTCGTTTGGCTCGTGGAGCGTGTCATGGCTGTTTCCCATCGGCCGACGCCGTGCCGTTCGTCCCCCCGCTGATGGGGGCGGGCACCGCGTCAGGAAGCCGGCCCTTCTCCGGCTCCCGGCGGAAGCGCTCACTGACATAGAAGCTCACCGAGATGAAGAGACTGGCGATGAGCGTGTCGGTCAGCATCCCGCCGATCACGACGGTGCCGAGGACCCGGCGTCCGACCGCGCCGGCGCCGGCGGCGGTCCACAGCGGCACGCAGCCCAGGATGAACGCGAACGACGTCATGAAGAGGGCGCGCCGGCGCACCCGGACGCCCTCGAGCGCGGCGTCGACGAGCGGCATCCCCCTTTCATACGCGACCTTGGCGAACTCGACGATGAGGATCGCGTTCTTGGCCGCCAGCCCGATCACCATGAGCAAGCCGATCTGCGAGAAGACGTCGAGCTCGAAGCGGCGGAGCCAGAGCGCTGCGAGGGCGCCGAACATGGCGATGGGCGTGGCGAGCAGGACGGCGAACGGAAGCGTCCAGCTCTCGTACAGGGCGGCCATGATCAAGAACACCACCAGCACCGAGAAGCCCAACACCGCGGTCGCCGGCACCCCCTGGGAAGCCACCTGCTCCTGGAACGACATCCCGGAGTAGTCGAAGCCCATGTCGCGCGGCATGGTTTGCGCGAAGACCTCTTCGAGTGCCCGCATCCCCTGCCGGGTGCTGAACCCGGGCGCGAGAAGCCCATTGATCTGCGCCGCGCGATACTCGTTGAACCGGGTCGTGAACTCGGGGCCGTTGACCTCTCTCATCCGGACCAGCGTCGACAGCGGCACCGGCTGGCCCGTGCCGTTGCGGACGTAGAAGCGACCGACGTTGTCGGCCTGGGTTCGGAACTCGCCTTCAGCCTGGACGTACACCTGCCAGACCCGTCCGTACTGGTTGAAGTAGTTCACGAAGGCGCCGCCGAGGAACGCCTGGAGGGCCTGGTACACCGAGGTCAGGGCGATGCCCTGCTTCAGCACCTTGTCGCGATCCACCTCGGCGAAGAACTGCGGCACACTCGGCAGCAAGGTCGTGAACAGCCGCGCGAACTCGGGGCGCTTCCTCGCGGCGGCCAGGAATTTGTCCGTCTGCTCGGCGAGGAACGCGGAATCCTTGCCCGCGCGATCCTCGAGGATGAACGTCACACCGCCGGACGTCCCGATGCCCGGGATGGCGGGCGGCGAGAAGGCGAAGGCCTGGGCCTCGGCCACGCCGGCCAGCTTCTGGTTCAGTTGCCGGATGATCACGTCGGCCGTGAGGCCGTGCTTGTGGCGGGCGTCCCAGTCCTCCAGCGTGATGAAGTAGAACGAGTTGTAGGTCGTCGTGACCAGGCTCAGCAGGCTGAAGCCCGCCACGCCCGTGTAATACTTGATGCCCGGTTGCGTCTTGAAGATCGCGTCGAGCTTATCGTTGACCGCCGCGGTACGGTCGAGGGAGGCGGCCAGAGGAAGCTGGACGTTGGCATAGATGTAGCCCTGGTCCTCCTCCGGGACGAAACCACCTGGAAGCCGGATGCCGATGAGGCCCGACACGGCCGCCGCGCCGAGCAGCAGGAGCAGCGCGAAGGCGGCCTTGCGGATCAGGTAGCGACTCCCGTCGAGATACCCGCCCATCACCCGCTCGAAGACGCGGTTGAAGCCACGGAAGAACAACCCGAGCGGGCCGCGCGTCTCGCGCTTCGGCCGCAGGAGCAGCGCCGAGAGCGCCGGGCTCAGCGTGAGCGCGTTGAAGGCCGAGATCAGGACCGACACGGCGATGGTGACCGCGAACTGCTGGTACATCCGCCCGGTGATGCCGGGGATGAACGCCGTCGGGATGAACACCGCGGCCATGATGATGGCGATTGCCACGACCGGTCCCGACACCTCGTCCATCGCCTTCAACGCGGCGTCGCGCGGGGAGAGCCCCTGCTCGATGTGTTGCTCGACGGCCTCGACGACCACGATGGCGTCGTCCACCACGAGGCCGATGGCCAGCACGAGGCCGAAGAGCGACAGCGTGTTGATCGAGAATCCCAGCAGAGGAAAGACCATGAACGCGCCGACGAGCGCGACCGGCACCGCCAGCAGCGGGATCAGCGTTGCGCGGAAGCCCTGGAGGAAGACGAAGACGACGATCACGACGAGGAGCAGCGCCTCGACGAGCGTCTTCGTGATCTCGCGGATTCCCGCGCTCACCGCCAGCGTCGTGTCGAGCGCCGTCACGTAGTCGAGGTCGGCCGGGAACCGCGCCTTCATCTCCTCCATGAGCTTCGTCGCGGCCCGCATCGCCTCGATGGCATTCGAGCCGGGCAGCTGGTAGACCGCCACGATCGCGGCCGGCTGGCCGTTCCGGCGTCCGCGCCGGATGTAGTTCTGCGCCCCGAGCTCCACGCGGGCCACGTCCTTGACGCGGACCAGCGCGCCGTCCGGCCGTGCGCGCACCACGACGTTCTCGAAGTCGGCGAGGCTGGTCAGGCGTCCCTGCGCCAGGACCGTGTACGTGAACTCCTGGCCGCGCGGCACCGGATCGCCGCCCAGCTGGCCGGCCGGGTTGACGGTGTTCTGCGCCTGCAGGGCGGCGGCGATCTCGTTCACGGTGATGTCCAACTTGGCCAGCGTGTCGGGATTGACCCAGAGGCGGATGGCGTACTGCGACGCGCCGAAGATCAGGACCTGACCGATGCCGGGCACGCGCGTCATCGGGTCGTTGATGTTGACGTACGCGTAGTTGGCGAGGAACAGCGGGTCGTAGGTGCCCTTGGGCGAGTACAGCGTGAAGAGCCCCAGCGGGCTCGTGACCGACTTGATGACGGTGACGCCCTGGTTCACCACGTCGGGGGGAAGCTGCGAGGCCGCCTGCGAGTAGCGGAGGTTGACGAGCACCTGATCGACGCTCGGATCGGTGGTGACGTCGAAGTCCACCCGCAATTGCATCTGATTGCCAGCGCTCTGGTTGAGCGAATACATATAGAGCATCTTGTCCACGCCGCTCATCTGCTGCTCGATCGGCGTGGCCACCGACTGCTCGAGCGTGACGGCGTCGGCGCCCGGGTAGCGCGCCTGCAGCAGGATCTCCGGCGGCGCGATGTTCGGATACAGCGCGACCGGCAGCTGCACGATCGCCACGACGCCGAGGATCACCATGAGGATGGAGATCACCATGGCGACGATCGGCCGGTTGATGAAGAACCTGGCCATGGTGACTGAGGCCTACTTCGGCGCGCTGGTCTCGGAGGGTGCGGGCGCGCTCGACGCCAGTCGGACCTTCTGGCCGGCCCGGACCCGGTCTCCTCCCTCCACGACGACCCGCTCGCCGGGCTTGAGCCCGGCCGTGATCATCCACAGCGAGCCCACGCGCACGTCGCACTTCACGGTGCGGACCTCGATGGTGTCGTCGGGCGTGACGATCGCCACCTGCTGGATGCCCTGCACGTCCTGGACGGCCCGCTGGGGAATCAGGATCGCGTTCTTCTTCACATCGACGACGGCCCGGACCTTGGCGTACTGGCCGGGGCGCAGCACGTTGCCGGGATTCGGAAAGACACCACGCGCCAGCACCGTGCCGGTCGTCACGTCGACCTGTCGATCCAGGGCGGCTGCCCGTCCCGGGTTGGGATACATGGTGCCGTCGGCGAGCACCAGTTCGAGGTCGATGTCTCGACGCGCACGCGGATCGGCGTCCCATCGGCGGAACACCGCGAGGGCGCGCTGCTCGCTGACCGGGAACTCCGCGTAGATCGGATCGACCTGGGAGACTGTCGTCAGTGGCGCCGGGTCATTCGGGCCAACGAAGTCACCAATGTTCGCGACGCGGAACCCGGCGACTCCGGAGATCGGCGACTGCACTCTCGTGTAACCGAGGTTGAGCTTCGCATCAGCGAGTGTGGCCCGCGCGGCCGCGATGTTGGCCTCCTGCGTCTTCACGTCGGCTTGCGCACGTTCGAGGGCAGCCCGCGCCTGCGACACGCTGGCCTGCGAATTCTGCACGGAGGCGCGCGCGGCGGCGACCGCCGCGATGTTAGCGAGGTTGTTCTGGACGGCGTTGTCGAGCTCTTGCTGGCTGACCGAACCCCGCTGGGCCAACGGCGTGTAGCGGCCGACGTCGAGCTCCGTCCGACGCTGGTCGGCCTCGGCGCGCCTGGTTTGCGCCTCGTCCTGCACGACCTTCGCCAGCGCTTGCTCGACCTGTGCCTGACTGGCGCTGACCTGGGCCTTGGCCTGGCTCAGCTGCGATTCCGCCTGCAGGAGCTTGGCCTCCGCCTGGTCGAGGGCTGCCTGAAACGGCCGCGGATCGACCTGGAACAGGAGGTCGCCGGCCTTCACCAACGAGCCCTCCCTGTAATTCTGGCTCATGAGGTGCCCGCTGACCCGGGCGCGGATCTGCGCATTGATGTAGCCGACCAGCGTCCCCACATACTCGACGGAGATCGGCACGTCCTGTTCGGTCACGGAAGCGACCTTGACCAGGGGGAGTTGGGGTGCCGATGCCGCGCCAGATTTCTGGTTGCAACCGGCGAGCGCGGCGGCGAGGACGACGGCCAGCACGGCTACCGAAAATTCTTTGGTCTTCATCGTTTGCACCGCTCCGAGGCCGCGAGGATATGCCGGCGCGTCTGCCGCGTCAATCGCGCCTCGGCATCCGAGGTGACCGCCGCGTTGGCCTTTAGATGACGCGACGACGGCCGTCGTTACGGCCGAATCGAAAATCCGACGCTCCACCTGCGCCCTTCACGCACCGTACGGTCACCGTCGAGCATCCTACGACCTGGGACGTATCCGTGGGACACCAATCGAAACACCTGGAGACAAGATGAACGCGAAACGCTCACCGCTGGCGAGCGGTCGCGGAGGTCTCCGCGTCGAAAGCGGGCGACGTACGCGTGCACCGCGTGGTCGCGGCCGTGGACTGTGGCGTGATCGCCAACCCGGACACGGTGAAGGCGCAGATGGAGGGCGGGATCATCTTCGGAGTCAGCGCCGCCCGCTCTACCTCCAAGACGGCCGCCTCCTGACCCTCGACGACCCGGTGGAGTTCTTCAACCTCGTCCTGGCCATCCAGCTGACACCGCAGGAGAAGAAGGACCTCGTGGCCTTCGCGCGCACGCTCTGATCGGAGGTTCCACCTTCATCGTCGTCGCGCTGCTGATCCTCATCGCGAGCCCTTCGGCGACGGGCTCGGCGTCTCCTGTCTCTGGCCGCCGCCGCGTGTCCATGTCATGCTGACCTCCGAGAACGACGCTGGCGGTCCCTTCGATCCCGATGGGCCCGCCGCGCGCGGAGGCGCTTCATGCACTGCCCTCGCTGCCACGCTGAAAGCAGGGACGGCGCGAAATTCTGTGAGGACTGCGGCTCTCGCCTGGCCGTTCGGTGCTCGTCCTGCGGTTCCGAGGTCACCGTCGGCAAGCGATTTTGCGGAACCTGTGGGCACCCGATCGAGCACGGTCCAACCGAGCCACGCCTGGCAGCCAGGATCGCGCTCGATGGCGAGCACAAGCTCGTGACCGTCCTCTTCTGTGACATCGTCAACTCGACGGGACTGGCCGAACGCCTCGGGCCCGAGCAGATGCATGCACTGCTCAACCGGTTCTTCGAGCGCGCGCTCTCTGAGGTTCACCGCTACGAGGGCACCATCAACCAGTTTCTCGGTGACGGCTTCATGGCGCTGTTCGGCGCGCCCGTCGCTCACGAGGATCACGCCCTGCGCGCCGTGCTCGCGGCGTTCGGCATCCAGCAGGCCATCGGCGAGCGAGCCGAGGTCAAGGCCGCGAACGGGGAAGCGCTGACCCTGCGCGTGGGTTTGAACACCGGCCCGGTGGTGGCCGGGACGATCGGCGACCAGCTACGAACGGACTACACCGCGGTCGGAGACACGACGAACCTGGCGGCGCGACTTCAGCAGCTGGCCGAGCCCGGAACGATTCTGGTCAGCGACACCACCGCGCGGCTCGTCACCGGGGACGTCGAGATGGACGCGCTCGGCGCCCTCCAGATCAAGGGAAAGACGGATTCGATCCAGGGGTATCGTGTGACGGCGATCCGGCCCCGGCGCTCGTCACGGCACGGATTTGAACACCGGAATCTCAGTGCCTTCGTGGGACGTGACCGGGAGCTGCGCACGCTCCACGAGCTCCTCGGGCTGGCCGAGGGCGGGCAAGGGCAACTCGTGGGCATCGTCGGAGAAGCCGGTGTCGGAAAGTCGCGCCTCGTCCACGAGTTCCGCCGCTCACTCACCGAGCGACGGGCGACCTTCCAGGAAGTCCACTGCTTTTCGTACGACCGCGCCGTTCCCTATCTGCCGCTCATCGATCTCCTCCGCGACGGCGCCCAGATCACGCCACGAGACAGTACCGACGTCGCCGTCACCAGGGTTCGGCGCACGCTCGAGGAGCTCGGACTCGAGGCCGACGTTCACGCACCGTTTCTCCTCCGACTGCTCGGCATCGACGAAGGCACCGAGCGGCTGGCCGCGCTGACGCCGGATCGGATCAAGTCCGGGATCTTCGAAGCGCTCTGCCAGATGACGCTCATGAGCAGCAAGAAGCGGCCCGTCGTCATCCTCGCCGAGGACCTGCACTGGATCGACGCCACCTCGGAGGAGTTCGTCCAGCTCCTCGCCGACGCGGTGCCCGGCGCCGCGATGCTGCTGCTGATGACGTACCGTCCGGGGTACCGTCCGCCACGGCTCGAGAAATCGTGCGCGACCCAGCTGGCGCTGCGGAGCCTGTCCACGGAGGATAGCCGCCGCATCGTCAGCTCGGCCGCTCGTGACGAAACGATGGACGACACGGTCGTCGACACGATCCTCGGCAAGGCCGAAGGCAACGCCTTCTTTCTCGAGGAGCTGACCCGGGCCGTGCTGGAGCAGAAGACCGCGCAAGCCGGCTCACTCACCGTCCCCGGAACGGTCCAAGCCGTCCTGGCGGCGCGCATCGATCGGCTCGACGACGACACCAAGCGTGTGCTCCAGGCCGCCGCCGTGCTGGGCCGAGAATTCTCGCCTCGCCTCGTCGAGCAGATGTGGGACGGCGCCGGCAGCGTGTCGTCCTGCCTCAAGGCGCTGCAAACGCTCGAATTCCTCTACGAGCGGACGTCCCCCGACAACCCCACCCTGGTGTTCCAGCACGCCCTCACCCAGGAGGTGGCCTTCAGCACGTTGCTCAACGAGCATCGACGGATCCTTCACGGCCGCGCCGTCAGCGCCATCGAGCACGTCTTTCGCGATCGGCTGGGGCCTCACCTGGATTCGCTCGCACGTCATGCGCTCGCGGCCGACCTGCCGGGGCGCGCCGTCGAGTACCTGCACGCGAGCGGCACGGCCTTGTTCGCGAAGGGAGCCGTGCGGGACTCTCTCGAACGCCTCGATCAGGCTCTCGAGATGGTGTCGCGTCTCGAACCCACCGCCGAGACGACGCGACGCTCCATCGATCTGCGGCTCGATCTTCACTCCCCGTTGTTCGTCATCGGAGACCTGTCCCGGGTGACGAAGCTCCACGAAGAAGCCGAGGCGCTGGCTCGCGAGCTGGGCGATCACGCTCGCCTCGGTCGAGTGCTCGTCCGGCTCGCCAATTATTCCTGGGCGGGGGCTCAGTACGCCGACGCCAGGCATCGCTCGACTCAGGCCTTGACCATCGGTCTGCGAACGGGCGACCGAGTCCTCGAAGTCATGGGGCGCTACCTGCTGGGCGAGGTGCAGCACGCCTGTGGCGAGTACGCGGCGGCGATTCGCTCGTTTCGCGAGAACGTGGAGGGCGACAATAGCGAGGTCGCCAAGCAGCGCCTCGGGTTCACCGCATCGCCATACGTCGTCAGTTGTGGGTATCTCGCCTGGTGTTACGCCCTCCTGGGTGACTTCCGGTCAGCGCGTGCATTCGGCGATCGAGCGGTCGCCAGCGCGGACGCGTCCAACGAGCCTCAGGCCCGCGTCTATGCCTCCCTCCTCTACGCACTGATGCTGGACGACACGGGTGACAGTGCGCAGGGCATCGAGTGGTGCGAGCGCGCGCGGACTCAGGCCGAAGGTCAGGCGTCGGCCTGGATCGGAGGCGTCTACTCGGTGCTCGGATACTTGCTGGTCCAGACTGGCCGAGTCGCTGAAGGTCTCGGCTACCAGGAGCGCGCGCTGGCTCATCAGGAGCGCATCGGGTTCCGGGTGTATCGGCCCTTGTTCCGTCGCAAGCTCGCTGAGGCTCTGCTTGCCGCTGGACAGGTCGACCAGGCAAAGCATCACGCCGAGGCAGCGCTCGAGGCCGCGACCGAGTCCGGCGAGCGCGGCCATGAAGCATA
>QHTB01000165.1 GCA_003220615.1 Candidatus Rokuibacteriota bacterium | reverse complement strand
TCATGCTGAAAGCATTACGGTTCTCAGTGAACGACGCAGTGTCATAGGCTTCAAAGAAGCCGGTGATCAGTCGGCCAGCCCCTTCTTCAGCCTGGCCACCTTGTGGGCTTGCTCTGCCTCCTCGTGATCCGCGGTCTTCACGTCTTTCAGCTCGATCGTGACGCTGGCGATCTTGCCGGTGAACTTGAAGGGCACCTTGTAGGCTTCGATGACCGGCGTGCCCTCGTCCACGCCCACGTCGGCGCCTTCGTCCGCCGAGAAAGCGCAGCACTGGGTCCGGTCGATCCGGCCCGTGGCGACCTTCTTGCCGTTGACGAAGAGCGTGCCGATGCCGCCCTTGCCGACCCCGCCACCGTCGTAAGCGAACTCGTAGCGGATGGTCGACTTCCCGGCGGGCAGCGCCTGCTGGGCGGCCACCGTGTACCGCTGTAGACCGAGCCAGTTGTAGGTGTACGTCGGCTTGCCATCCTTTACATAGAGGCTCCAGCCGCCGAAGCGACCGGCCTGAGCCAGGATCACCCCGTTGGCCCCGTTCTTCGGGATCTGCACCTCGGCGGTGATCGTGTGCGACCGGTTCTTTGTGTTGATGAAGACGTTCTCTGACATCCCGATCATGCCGTCGTAGACCGTCAGCGACGTGCGGCCGGCCATCAAGTCCGGCCGTCCGACCATCGCTGCGTTGAGGCGCTCCAACGTCCGGTCATCGAGAGGCAGCACGGAGTACTTGACGGCTTCCTTCAGGAAGAGCGCCTGCAGTTCCTTGAGCTTCTCGGGGTTCTTGGCGGCCAGGTCGTTTGCCAGGCTGAAGTCCGTCCGCGTGTCGTACAACTCCCAGACGTCGTCTTCGAGCGGCCTTCGGACCTTGAATTCCCACGCCGCCCGGTGGACGGTGCCGGCCAGCCAACCGTCGCTGTAGATGGCGCGGTTCCCGAAGATCTCGAAGTACTGGGTCGTATGCCGGCTCGGCGCCTTGGCGTCGGTGAACGTGTAGGCGAGGCTCACCCCTTCGATGGGTGTCTGGGCCGTGCCGTTCACGCTCTTCGGCTCGGGCAGGCCGGCCGCCTCCAGAATGGTCGGCGCGATGTCGATGACGTGGTGCCACTGCGATCGCACCTCGCCCTTCGCTGTGATGCCCTTGGGCCAGTGGATCGCCATCCCGTTACGCGTCCCGCCGTAGCTCGACGCAACCTGCTTCGTCCAGGTGAAGGGCGTGTCCCCCGCGACCGCCCAGCCGGCGGCATAGTGCGGATAGGTCGCCGGGCCGCCGAGCTCGTCGTAATGCTTCAGGATGTCCTGGACGGTCTCGTGTACCCCGTTGAAGTAGGTCATCTCGTTGAAGAGCCCGACCATGCCCCCTTCGGCGCTCGCTCCGTTGTCGCCGACGATGTAGAAGATCAGCGTGTTGTCGAGCTGACCGGTTGCCTCGATGGCTTGGATCAGGCGGCCGATCTCGGCGTCGGCGTACTCGCCGAACCCCGCGAACACTTCCATCTGGCGGGCGAACAGCTTCTTTTCGTCGGCGCTCAGCGCGGCCCAGTCCTTGATCGCCTCCGGCTTCGGCGCGAGCTTTGTCTCCGGCGGCACCACGCCGAGCCGCTTCTGCCGCGCCAGCGTCTCCTCGCGCAGCTTGTCCCAGCCCTGGTCGAACTTGCCTTTGTACTTCGCGATCCACGATTTCGGGACCTGGTGAGGCGCGTGGGTGGCGCCGGGCGCGAAGTAGATGAAGAACGGCTTGTCGGGCGTGAGCGATTTCTGGTACCCCATCCAGTCGATGGCCTGGTTGGTCATGTCGGTCATGAAGTGGTAGTTCGGGTCCTTGGACGGCTCGACCTGGTTCATCCCGTCGTAGATCACCGGCGCCCACTGGTTGGTCTCGCCGCCGATGAAGCCGTAGAACTTGTCGAATCCCGAGCGCGTCGGCCAGCGGTCGGTCGGGCCGGAGGGGCTCACCTCCCAGGCCGCAGTCTCGTGCGACTTGCCGAAGGCGGCGGCGCTGTAGCCGTTCAGCCGCAGCATCTCCGCGAGCGGCGCCACGCTGTTCGGGCGCTGCCCGGTCTGGCCGGGGAACGCGGTTGCCGTCTCCGTGATCGAGCCCATGTTGTTCATGTGATGGTTGCGGCCGCTGAGCAGCGCCGTGCGCGTCGGCGAGCAGAGCGCCGTGGTGTGGAACTCGTTGTAGCGCAGGCCGCTGTTGGCCAGGCGCTCCACCGTCGGCATCTGGATGGGCCCGCCGAAGGCGCTCGACTGGCCGAACCCCATGTCGTCGATCAGCACGATGAGCATGTTGGGCGCCTTGGCCGGCGCCTTCACCTCGAACCGCGGCGGCGGCGTGGCGTTCCGGACATCGAACACGGTGCTATGCGGGTACGTCGGCTCCGGAATCGGCAGCACCGTGCGGTCGGTGGGCAGGACCACCCGAAGGGGGGTGGGCCCCTGGGCGATCACGGGCGCCGCTGGCAGGGCCAACACCAGCAATACGCCAAGGAGCACAGCACACGCCATCGACGTTCTCAGCACGGTGTTTCTCCTCTCGTGGCCGTTCTGACCTTCGTCTCATTCGCCGCGGACGCCGCCCCATCGTGCCGGCGATCACCCTACTGCCCGAGAAGCGCAAGAGCGTCCCGCAGCGGAGCGCTGGAAATCCGAATGAGGCCTGCGAACGGCGTGTCAAGCTCCAGGATCAGGAACATCGCGCCTGAAATCGACAATGCGCAGATGAGCAGCGTCGCGATGACGGTCGTGTTGGCCGGTGCGAAGATGGCGAAGCTCATGAAGATCATCGCGAGCCAGAAGGTCAGCACCGCCATGAACGGCAAGGGGATCGAGCTGCCCCTCTGCTCGAGCAGCAACCACCGCGCGCCCGATCTCGAGGCCGATGCGCAGCGCCTCCGCCTTGAGAGAGCGCTGAGCCTCATCCCGTGGCGCGAGCGCCTGGATCTCGTCATAGACGCTCGGGACCGAACGCCGGCGCGAGCTGCGCCGCTCGAGCATGGCTCGTGGGCCACACCCGCTCAGGACGAGCGCCGACATCGTCGCGATGAGCCCCATCCCCAGCTTCACGACGTCCTTCGACTCCGTACGCAGATGATGCTCGGGCAGGACGGCGCGGAGCAGCAGGCCGAGCAGTGCGCCGCCGAAGGCGCAGGCGAACACGATCAGCCCGAGGACCAGGGTGCTCGTGATCAACGGCTCGTCGAAGATCATTCCTCGATCATTTGCTCCCGGCGCTTGAGGTAGAAATGGCGCACTGAGCTGTAGAGGTCGATCGTCGTCGCTTCCACGCCCGCGAAGAGGTCATAGTTCAGCGCCCGATCGTTGACGGTGTCTCCCACCTTCATGCCGACCTGGCCCACGAACGGGACGAAGTACGTCAGCGGGTTCATCGCGCTGTCCACGCCCTTGCCGATGCCGTCGCGAACGGTCGTCGGTCCGAGCAACGGCAAGACGAGATACGGACCAGACGAGACGCCCCAGAGGCCGAGCGTCTGACCGAAGTCTTCCGGGCTCGGTTGGAGCTCGGCGACCTTGCCCGGGTCGAACAGCCCGCCGATACCGAGGGTGCTATTGAGCACGAACCGGGAGACTTCGCGCAGCGCGCCTTCCCACTTTCCCTGGAGCAGGCTGTTGATGAACCTCGGCACCCACGTGACGTTGTTGAGGGCGTTGCCGAGCATGATCTGCACCTGCTCGGGCACGACCGCGCGGTAGCCGCGGGCGACCGGCTTCAGCGCATACTTGTCCACGTTGTAGTTGAACGTGAACATCTTTTCGTTGAACGACTCCCAGGGATCGTACTGTTCGTTATCCAGATCACTCGCCCGGGGGGGCGTGATCGTCAGGTCGAGGTTCGGGTCCACCTGGGACGCGGCCACCAGTCCCTCGGGCCGGGTGGTCTTGGCGAGGTTTCCGCACCCGGCCAACACCAGCCCGGCGGCGAGGCACACCACAATCTGCATCGCGTACTGAGTGCGCATGTCGTTCGTCCCCCGAGCGGCATGCTCCTCGTTTTCGGCTCCGCCTTCCATGGGATGTTGGTCTCACATGAGGATTGCGGGCTCCAGCCAGCTCGGGGACCGCCGCCACCGTCTACGGGGTCACGCTCCTACGGAAGGAACTCGCAGATCTGGGCGGCCGGGTCGTAGTAGCCGGTCTGCTCCTCGCAGGTCTGCTTGGCCGTCTTCGTCGACGCCGCGTAGGAGCACGACTGCGTCGACGCGTTGTAGGTGCCGCCGTGAGCCTGGCACATCTTGGCCGAGCTCATCCGTACTTTGCTTGCGCACCCGGTCACCGCCACCGTGGCGGCCAGGGTCATCACGAGAACGAGGTGTCGACGGTTGCTCATTTGAGGGCCTCCCGCGCTGTGCGCGCCATCTGCGTTGAAATTCCGGACGGAATGCTGGCCCTGCCCGGAAACCTGCGCTATGGGACTTTGGTCCTAGGCCCCCGACCCGTTACTGGGTCGTGCCTGTGAGCTCGATGACCTTGCCGGCGCGGAGCACGTTCATCTTGAACGGGGTGCCCGGCGGCGCGACGGCCAACCTGTTGCGGATCTTCTCGATGTTGTCTTCGGACACGACGGGGATGCCGTCGACCGAGAGGATGATGTCGCCGCCCAGGGCGATCTCCCGCCCACCGACGGTGACGATCCGGTCGCCCCCCTGGAGGCCCATGTTCCACGCCTGCGAGCCTTGAGAGACCGTCTTGACGAGGAACCCGGCGGGCGCAGGGACGTTGAAGATCGCCGCGAGGTCGCCGGTGAGTACGATGCCCTGGAGGGCACTCCAGAACACCTTCCGCTCGATCAGGAGCTTTTGCGCGGAGTTGATCGTCACGACAAAGCCGAGGCCCTCGCTGCCGCCAGACTTTGAAATGTTCTGGCTGACGATGCCGATGACCTCGCCCGCCATGTTGAACATGGGGCCACCGGAGTTGCCCGTGTTGATTGTGGCCGTGGTCTGAAAGAACTCCGCCAGGGGCATGTCACGAAAGATCGTGTTGGCCGGCCAGCGTGCGCTGATCCAGCCCACGCTCATCGAATGAGCGAGCCCGTAGGGGGCGCCGACGACCATGACCTGTTGGCCGACCCGCACCGTGCTGGAGTCACCGATCCGCGCCACCTGCATGGCCGCTGTCACGCGCTCGAGCTGCAGGAGCGAGACATCGGCGGCAGCATCGGACGAGATGATTTTCGCGCTCACGACCTCACCGGCGACGCCCTCGACGGTGATCTCGTCCATGGCGTTGACGACGTGGGCGGCCGTCATCACCTTGCCGCTGGCGGAGATCAGGACACCGGAGCCCGTCTCGTTGAAGCGGGTGACGCCGCCGGCGCCGACGTCGCGGCCCTTGGCGCGCACGACGACGACGGACGGGTTGACCTTGCGGAAGATGTCGTCCAGGTTCTGGGCTCGGGCCGCCGGGGCGAACGCCGGCAGCACGGCGGCCGCGAGTATCACTGCGAGAACCTTCATAGGCACCTCGATGTGGACCGGCGTGTGGGCACCGCCTCGCCGCGATCCCTACTGTGCGAGACGCTGAACGGACGTGGCAACCACTCGGTCCCTCTCGGCAGGTACCGTGCCTGTTACGACCACCCAATCACCCGGGCCCAGGGTGTCGTACTGGTCCTGATCCACCTGTGAGAGGTCGACGTTGATGGCCCGGCTGCTACCGGGAGCGACGGCCATGGTCTCTCCCGAGACCCACTCGACCTGTCCCTGGAATCGGATCGCGCTGTCTTGCGCCGAACCGATGCCGACGACCGCCGGGAGGATTACGGTCAGGACCGCTCCGAACGTCTTGACGAATGCACGTCGGCTCATTGATCTTTCCTTTTGAGGCTCACGCGTACGTCACCGTGTAGGTGCTCGATGCTCGCAGTCTGTACACGCAGAAGGCTATGGGACCAAAGTCTGATACCGCTGCCGCACGCCGCTTCCTAGCATCGCGGGCGACGATGCTGACTCGATTGAGGATCGCCTGGCTGATCGCCGTGCTCGGCATCGTCGCGGTGCCGGCGGCGCCTGCGCTCGCCCAGTCGAGCGGTGACGAAACCGAGCTGGCGAAGAAGACGCAGAACCCGGTGGCCGACCTCATCAGCGTGCCGTTCCAGAGCAACTTCAACTTCGGCGTGGGCTCGAAGGACGCGACGGTCTACGTCCTCAACGTACAGCCGGTGATCCCGCTCCACCTGAACGCGGACTGGAATCTCATCACACGGACCATCGTGCCGATCATCAACCAGCCTTCGCTCTTCCCGGGTCCCGATAGCATTTCCGGAAGCGCCTTCGGGCTCGGGGACATCAACCCCTCGCTGTTCCTGTCACAAGTAATGGGACCTTGGTCCGATGGCACACCGGAGACGGCGCAAGTACGTTTGCGGCGGCCGTCGTGGCTCGATTTCCCTGTGGAGGGTGTGAGATGAAGGTGTGCGGCTTCATCGTCGTCCTCGGCCTGGCCTTGCTGATCACGCCGGTACCGGCGAGCGCGCAACCGGTTCCCGTCCCGGAGACCTGGGGTGGAGATTTCATGTCGCGCGCCCGGCTCACGGGTAACTGGGGCGGATTTCGGGACGAGCTTGGCAAGAAAGGCGTCGTGTTCGATGCCGACCTGCTCTTGACGCCTCAGGGCGTCGCGAGCGGCGGCCGGGACACCGAAGCCGAGTTCTGGGGCAACGCCGAGTACACGCTCAACGTGGACACCGGCAAGGCCGGCCTGTGGCCCGGCGGCTTCCTCAGGCTCATCGCCAACAGCGGCTTTGGAGACAGCGTGCTGCAGGATTCGGGCGCCATCAACCCGGTCAATACCGCGGCACTGTTGCCCGCGGCCAACGCCCCGACCACCGCCCTGATGCACGCGACCTTCATGCAGTTCCTCAGTCCGAAGTTCGGCCTCGTCGCTGGCAAGTTCTTCACGCTCGATGGAGACCCCGGCGAGTTCACCGGCAACTACCGCACGCAGTTCCAGAACGGCGCGCTGGTGTTTCCGATGACGGCCGCCCTGGTGCCGATCTCGGCCTACGGGGGTGGCATCGTCGCCATACCGTGGGAGGGCGCAGTCCTGTCGGCGCTGGCGCTCGACCCGAGCGGCACGCCGACGAACAGCGACGTGACGGAGGCGTTTCGCGACGGCGTCATGGTGCTCGCCGGCGCCAAGTTCTCCATCAAGCCGTTCGATCGGGTGGGCCACCAGGGCGTGCAAGTGATGTGGAGCAACAAGGAACGCTTCTCGCTCACCCAGGACCCGTCCAACATCGCCAAGATCGCTCTGTTCAACCAGTTTCCGCGACTTGCCGATCCCGGCCCGATCCTGGAACGCATCCTCGAGCGGTTCTTCCCCCAGCTCCTCGTTCCCGTTCAACCTGCGAACCGCAAGAACGACACCTGGGCCGTCTTCTACAACTTCGACCAGTATCTCTGGCAGCCGGCCGGCGACCCCAAGCGCGGGATCGGGGTCTTCTTCACGTTCGGCGCCACCGACGGAAACCCGAACCCCATCAAGTACTCCTACAACATGGGTATCGGCGGCAACGGAGTGGTGCCCGGGCGTCCGAACGACAACTTCGGCATCGGCTGGGCGCGCACCGAATTCAGCAGCAACTTCGTTCCGTTCTTGCGCCAGCGGCTCGACCTCGGTCTCGACCACGAGGACGCGGTCGAGATGTACTACAGCGCCGCGCTCACGCCCTGGCTCAACGCGACGGTCGACCTGCAGGTCGTCAATCCGGGCCTCAAGAAAACACTCGACTCGTCCAACCGGCTCACGGATGTGAACACCGCGGTCGTGGCAGGAGCACGCCTCTACGTCCGATTCTAGAGCAGCACCTTGATCAGCCGCGTGACCACCTCTTCGAACGGCATGATCGTGAGCGTCAGCGGGAGCAGTGGGGCGGCCGTCACGGCGGCGAGCCGGATGACCGCGTCCAACCCGAAGGGCACGGGCCGCATGTCGCGCACCGTCTCAAAGCCGCTGTCGAAATCGGCCCACGACGAGATGTCGGGGTTGCCCACGAGCAACTCTCCCGCCGGGACCCCGCCGCGGATCCACTTGTCGTCGAATTCCTGGGCGTGGCGGCTCGCGAGCACACCGTATTCGCGGAGCCCCCGCCGCCTGGCTTCGACGAGGAGCGGCGTGAACATGACGAGTGGGGCAAGCATGAAGAGGACGAAGAACGCGACGAAGCCTGCGGCATCCACTTTGAATGTCAGCAGGTTCTGCCCCCCGTAGAACACCCGGCTGGCGATCAGCCCGGCCAGCATCGCACCCTGGGCAAAGAGGACCGGCTCGAACGCGTAGGCGCTGACGCCCACGAATCCCAGGCCAGCTGCCCGGTCCGGATGGGTGGGGATGAGCCGCAGCTTCAGCCGCGAGACGCGCCACAGGAACGAGAACCACACGAACAGCCGCAGGTACCACCGCAACAAGATGAGCTGGAAGATCGGAATGCTGACGAACGCGTACCAGTACCCCGAGAGCGTGAGTCGCACACCCGCGCCGTCTGGCGTTCCGTACCACGTCGCCCGATGCAGCGCGATCTGCTCGCGCCACACCCAGTGGCCGACGGTGTAGATCAGGACGATGAGGCCGACCTCCAACGCGACCGAGTTGCGCAACCGCAACGCCGAGGCGATCGCCGCGTGGAAGGCCGGGACCTCCTCCGGAACCACGATACCGCGATCGACGAACTGCTCCACCACCGGGCGGATCCGCTGATGGACCACGATCTCGGCGAGGATCAGGATGGGAAGCGCGATGAGAAACCGTACGTGCGTCTCGATGTCGTGGAGGAAGGGGAGGGCCACGGCACCACCGGTCGCGCTTCGTCCGATGAGCGAAAGGACGAGCAGCGGCAGCCACGCGACCGCGGCGATGACGATCGCCCGCCACTGCACCAGGTCGAGCGGAGGTTTCAGGATGCGGGAGCGGACGTAGAGCTGGTACAGCGGCCCACCCAGGACGAGCGAGAAGTCGGACGGCAGCATGACGCTCACGTCACCTGCTCGATGTCCGGCGCCGGCCACGGCTGATCCGCGTAAGGCGCTCGCAAGGATCGGCGGTTCGGGGTCGGTCACGATCGTTCGGTGCCCGCCATCCAACCATGCGACGAGCCGCGCGTGGTATGGGACCTTGGTCCCATACCACGGGTAGGCATAGGGGCCGTCCCGACGAGCAACCCGAGAAGGCCGCCGGCGCGGAAGCTACTCGACGAAACTGGCGTTGAACTTGAGCAGTCCGTCGTCGCTCTGGCCGCTCAGCATGCGTTTGCCGCCGCTCTCGTAGAGCTGCACAGTGCCGGATGGGGTGACGGACACCCCGCCCTGCTGTTGTAGAGTAGTCTGGTATCGTGCCTTGCCATCCTTCACGCTGATCGTGCCGTAGACATCCGTCGTTCCGGAGTAGTTGGTCGAGGCCGTAAAGGTCCCGTCCGGGCGGATCGTCGTCACCGTGGAGCCGCTCACCTGTGGCCTGAAGACCCATCCCGTCCAGTGTCCGGCAAGCTGTTTGACGTCGGTGATGGCCACGGGCGTTCCGGACGTCGCTGCGGTGGCGCACCCTCCGAGCCCGATTGCCAGTGCGATGACGAGCGCGATGTACTGCAGCATGGTCTCCTCCTTTAGAGTTTCGACACCCTAATACCTGATCTTTCGCTCGACGCGCTCCAGCTCCTCCGCCAGAATCGGCACGCCGAGATTGCAGGCCTGGACGCCCTGGACAGCGCAGAGCTTCAGCACCTCCATGATCTCCTCCATGGTCGCGCCCAGCCTGAGGGCCGCCTTGATGTGCCGGCGCGTGCCGGGCGCGTACATGTGGGTGTAGGACGCGTCGAAGGCGATGCTCAGGAGCTCGACCTCCTTGGGGGGCATCACGCCACGCGCGTAAATCCCGATCCCGGTGGCCATGAACTCTTCGGTCCACACCGGGTCCAGCTCGAAAAAGGGATCCCAGGCTCGGCTCCACTGGCCGATCACCCGCATCTTGTCGCAGGCCGGCGTCGCGATGCCATTCGAACGTCTGGCTGGCTTCACGCCCGCGGCGAGGGCCTCCTCGAGGAGAATGGGAGCGCCCAGGCTGCACGAATGGATCGACAACACGGACGCGCACTTGAGAACGAACAGGATCTCATCGCGGGTCGCGCCCGCCTCGAGCGCAGCGCGGATGTGACGGCGCGTGCCGCCCGGGTCGAGGTTGGTGCAGGCCGCGTTGAGCGCGATGCCGATCAGCTCCGCGATCTTTCGTGGCAGCACCCCCGTGCCCCAGGGGTTCGTGGTCATCTTCACGCACGCCTCGGCCCAGGCCGGATCCCATTCGCGGAGCTGCGCTAGCGCCGCGTCCCAGGGCCCCGTTTCGTCTCTGGTCGCCATGATCTCTCTCCTCGTCGTCGCGGTCACAGTCCGAGATGCTGATGAAGAAACGCGCGCATCTTCTGGCGCGCCGCGATCGCCTCCGGCGCGTCGGGGATCCGATCCGGGAAGTTGTGGATCATGCCCTCGTAAAGATCGAGCTTCACCGTCACGCCGGCCGTATCGAGCGCCTGGTACATCCGCACGAAGCCGCTGAGCAAGACCTCCTTCAGACCGCCCTGGATGAGCGTCGGCGGAAAGCCCGTGGAGTAGTCGCCATAGACGGGTGACGCGTACGGATCCTTGTGATGCTCGAGGGCGGCGTAGGCGGCGGCGGCTTGCCTGGCATGCCGTTCGTCCAGGGCATTCGGATCGGCCGTGCGCAGCGTGGTTTCCGTATCGCCGCTCGCGGTGACGTCCAACCACGGAGACACCAGCACGATCGCTGCCGGCATCCCCAGCCCTCGGTCGCGCATCTTGAGAACGGCCGCGGCGGCCAGCCCGCCGCCGGACGCGTCCCCGTAGATGGCCGTGTCCGAGAGGCGTTGGCCGTCGCTTCGCAGCGCCTGGATCGCCGCGATGACCTGATCGGACATCTGGTCGTATTTGGCGAACGGCGCGAGCGTGTAGTCGACGGAGATCACGCGGAGCCCTGTTTCGTGGGCGGCGATGACGGCACGGCCGAGGGTGGATGCGGCGCTCGACATCACGTGGGCGCCACCGTGGGTGTAGACGAGGACCTTGCCGTTGTCCGTCCAGTTTTTGGGACGCACGTCCAGCACCGGGACCCCGCCCAGACTCGTCTCCCTGACGGTGTGCTCGTAGCGCTTGAGACGGGGCGCGGACGTCGCCGTGCCGGCCGCTTCTGCGAAGGCCTGCACCTTTTTCCAGCCGGCCAGGTCTCCTGCGTCGGGGAACGCGGGCATGAGCGCCGGATCCCGTAACGTCCGGAGGAATTCCTGCGCCTCTTTCGACACCGTTTCCGGGACGTTCACATACGGGTGTTGCTGAGTCGGCGTGGTCATGTTCGACGCCTCGGTCTCCGTCGGTGCCGACTTACTCCGGCACGGCGTTCAGGAGGTACATGAGCACCAGGGCGGGGCTCGGGCGGCCCAGCACACGGAACCACTTCTCGTAGATCCGGACGATCTCGTCGGACCGGTAGAGACGGGAGAGCGCCCGGTTCACGACGTGGCGGAAGGCCGGGTCTCCGCGTCGGAGCATGAGCCCGTAGGGTTCATACGAGAATTGCTCGTCGACGAGCGTGAGCTTCTCGGGGTCCTTGGATCCGACGAGGAGGCCGACGAGCAGGACTCGGTCGGAGGCGTAGGCGTCGGCCTTACCGCTCTCCAGAGCCGCGCGGCCCTCGTCGTGATCCTTGACCGGGACGATCTGCGCTCGCACCAGGCGCTTCTGCAGCGCCGCCTGCAGGGCCGGCTCCGTGGTCGTGCCGGGAATGACGGCCACCTTCTTGTCTCCCAGGTCGGAGACGCTCCGGATCTGGGAGCTCGTGCCGACGAGGAGGCCGCCACCGTCGATGAAGATCAGCGGACTGAAGTCCACCCGCTCCTGCCGTGAGAGCGTGACGGTCGTCGATCCGCACTCCATGTCGATACGGCCGCTCGTCACGGCGTCGATGCGGTCGGCGACGGTCACCGGCGCCCAGCGGACCTTCAGCTGGGGCAGGCTGAGCGCCTCCTGTACCTCGGTCACGATCCGCGTGCACAGATCGATGGAGTACCCGGTGGGCTTTCCATCGCTGCCGACGAAGGAGAATGGAGCGGAGTTCTCGCGGTATCCCAGGACGATGGTTCCCGCGGTCTTCATCTTCTTGAGCGTCCCTTGCAGCTCCTGAGCGGCCGCGGGCACGGCCATCGACAGCACCAGCAGCACGACGACGGCAGATCGTTTCATCGCTTTCCTCGCTTGTTCCGTTTTGGGGGTCGATGATTCTTCGCTGCGATCACGGTCCGCAGGCGGTCGGGACCGAGAGAACCCGCAATCGGCGTAGCCCAACACGCGACTCCCGGCTCGCGCTGGACGTCCGGTCCCAGCCGCGCGTTCGTCAGGGTTCGCTCGCTTCTCTCGCTCGCGCATCGACGGGATGCTCGCAGTCCCGGGAACGGTCGGCTATGGGACCTTCGTCCGACTCCCGCTGGCACCTCCAACGCCCTGGGAATCCGGTTGCGAGGCGCGCGATCGGTCCTCGGCGCTGCGAAAGTGGAGGGCGACGCTCTCCTCGTGCAACGTCAGCTCGGTCCGCAGCGGGCCCGTGCGGGTCGGCGGCAGAGAGGCCAGCAGGTTCTCGAGCATGGCCAGGAGGCGACGGGCGACCTGCACGCTGTCGGCGCCGTACTGGCGTATCTCGGTGACGGCGAGCTCGACGAAGTCCTCCCAGTCGGGCGTCCGGTACACCAGGCGCGCCCGCCCCGCGCGGTCTCGCACCACACCGGTGTCGAGCTGGCGAAGCCCGACCTTGCGCAGGAGGTGGTGAATCTGGTCGATGGCGAGCACGGCGGTCGTCGGGTCGTTGATCGCCGGCGACAGCGCCTTCAGCGCGATGTCGACGACGATGCGGAAGGCGAACGCCGGATCCTGTTCCATCGTCCGCTCCGAGCCGAGCGCGATGGACTCCCGGACCGACGTGTCGAGCCGACGGCTCCCGCCATAGATGTTGAACAGTGGGTCGCCCTTGGCCACGAAGTCGCCGACCTGCGGCACGACCTCGATGATGCAGTCCTCACGTTCGGCGAGCGCGGTGAGGCCCTTGATGTCGAGGGCGAGCACGACTCCGGACTTGCTCGACAGCTCGACGGTCTGGCTGGGTGGGGCGGCGAGCACCTCGGCCGGCGCGGTCTCCTCGGTGAGGCGGCTCGGGTAGACCTGCTCGATGACCCGGATCCCCCGATTACCCACGTCGGTGAGCACGCTCACCGGCCGGAGGTGCTCTCCGAGATAGCTCACGAGATAGACGAATGTCGCGATGGTGGCCATGTTGAGCACGATCGTGAGCGCAATCCCGAGTTGCGGCACCGATGCGTCGATCCGGCTCAGCACGGCGAGCCCGTAGACGAACGTGAAGGCGAAGAGTCCGACGGCGGCGCGGGTCGCGTTGTTCGCGAACGCGCGGGCAATGATACGGGGAGTGAGCTGGGCGCTGGCGATCTGCACGGCCACGAGCAGGATGGTGAAGACGAACACGATGCACGTGAATGTCGTGCTGACGAACGCGGCCGTGAGCGCCCGTGCGCCCGCCGGGCCGAATCCGAACAGGGACCACCGCGTCGCCTCATCGAGGCGGCGGATGAGCGGGGCGATGGCAATGGCACCCACCATACACGCGGCCGGGGTGATCCACAGCGACGCGCCGAGCAGGCGCCGCAGACGGTGGCGCTGAAGCCAGGTCAGGAGGAGACCTTCCGTGGCCCGGGCGCCTTCACCGCTCGGTCGCGTGTCACGACGGTGATTCTTCGACGCGATCACCTGCATTCGCCATACGACGAAGGTCCCATAGTCCGGATGACCTGGATCGGGTAGAGGTCGATGGCTGGAGGACGGCCATGAAGACGCTCTCGGGGTTCGCTGTCTCGTCGGCGGTCGGGCTCACGCTGCTCACCGCCTGCGGCTCGACCTCCGATGGCTGGATGAAGCCAGGGATGACCAAGGAGCAGCTCGACCAGGACACGGCGAGCTGCCTGCTCAATTCCAGCATGGTCGTCCCGGGTCTCAGGGGGCCACACAACACCGTCGATCAGGATCGCTACCGTCGCTGCATGGCCGACCGGGGCTACACGGCGGGGCCGGCGAACTAGTCTCGAAGGAGCGCCGACCAGCGGCGTGACGCCAGGATCAGTTTTGTGCGAGCGCCCGCTCGATGGCCGTGATCAGCGACTGGTCGTCGAACGGCTTGCACAGGTACGCGACCGCCCCGGCTTTCCGCGCCCGTTCTCGTGTCGTGTCGTCGTCGTGACCCGTGATGAATACCGTCGGCACCGACGCTCCGGAAGCGAGCAGCCATTCGTGGAGATCGAAGCCCGTGAGCGTGCCCAGGTGGATATCGAGCACGAGGCAGCTCGGAGGACGACGTACGGACCGAAGGAACTCCTCACCAGATCCGAAGGTTTCGACGGTGAAACCCACCGCCTGAAGTAGCCGCCGCAGCGCACGCAGCAGCGATGCATCGTCGTCGACGATGCCGACGACCGGCGAGCCCGCCATTGGGCCGCACGTTTCCAGCACAGGATCAGTATAGGGAACCGCCGGGGCCTGGCTATGGGGCCTTGGTCGTAGAACAGCCGGCGCCCGCGTAGCAGCCGGCGTATCATCCTGGGCGCACGGAATGAGGATCGATCTCGACCGTTACGCCATGCTCGACGTCGCTCTCGCCGAGGCGCGCCAGGGACTGGCCGAGGGTGGCATCCCGATCGGCGGCGCCCTCTTCGACACCCAGGGCCGGCTGCTCGGGCGAGGCCACAACCGGCGCGTCCAGCAGAACGACCCGTCGTTGCACGGCGAGACGGACGCCTTCCGCAACGCCGGCCGGCAGCGAAGCTATCGCGACAAGATCATGGTCACGACGCTGGCGCCGTGCTGGTACTGCAGCGGGCTGGTCCGCCAGTTCCGCATCCGCACCGTGATCGTCGGCGAGTCCGTCAACTTCCCGGGCGGCATCGACTGGCTCCGCGAGCACGGGGTCGAGATCATCGATCTCAACTCGCGCGAGTGCATCGACATGCTCGCCCGATACATCGCGGCCCACCCCGAGATCTGGAACGAGGACATCGGCGAAGAGTAAGCTCACGGGCGGCCGATGACCACGCGCACGGTCGGCGCCCGCATCCCACGGAACGAAGACCCCCGGCTGCTCCAGGGCCGGGGATGCTTCGTGGACGACATTCAGCCGGCCGGCGTGTTGCACGCCGCCGTGCTGCGCAGCCCGTACGCCCACGCCCGCATCGTCGCGATCGACGCGACCAGGGCTCGCGCGCTGCCGGGTGTCGCGCTCGTGCTCACCGCCGCCGACCTCGGCGAGCTCGATCAGCCGACGCCGCTGCTCATTCCGAACCCGGCGCTGACTCATCCCCGAACACCGCGGCCGCTGGCCGCCGACGAGGTCCGTTACGTCGGCGAGCCGGTCGCGCTGGTGGTTGCCGACAGCCGCTACCTGGCCGAGGATGCCCTCGAGGCCATCGAGGTGACGTGGCAAGCGTTGCCCGTCGTCGCGAGCCTCGACGCGGCCCGCGCCGAGGGCGCGCCGCTGGTCCACGCCGACGTGCCGGGCAATCGCGCGGCCCGCCTGGCCCAGCGGGTCGGCGATCCCGATGCGGTGCTGGCCGGCGCGGCTCGCGTGTTCCGCGAGACGCTCTGGATCGAGCGGAGCTGCGGGAGCCCGATCGAGACGCGCGGCGTGGTCGCGGAATGGGACGCGCGCGCCGGAGCGCTGCGCGTCTGGGACGCCACCCAGGCGCCGCTGCCCATCAAGAACGGGCTGGCGCGCATGTTCGGAGTCCCGGAGTTCAAGGTGGACGTGATCGCGCCCGACGTCGGCGGCGGCTTCGGCACCAAGATCATGCTCTTCTATCCCGAGGAGATCCTGGTGCCGCTGGCGGCGATCCGGCTCGGCCGGCCCGTGAAGTGGATCGAGGACCGCCACGAGCACCTGATCGCCGCCAACCAGGAGCGCGGCCAGATTCACGACGTGGACGTCGCGGTCGACGGCGACGGCCGGATCCTCGCGCTGCGCGACCGGTTCGTCCACGATGCCGGCGCCTACACGCCATATGGGATCATCGTGCCGCTGATCACCTCGACGCAGCTGCCCGGCCCCTACCGGCTGCGCCATTACGCCGTCGAGTTCGACGTCGTGTACACGAACACGGCGATCGTGACGCCGTACCGCGGGGCCGGGCGCCCCCATGGCGCCTTCGTGATGGAGCGCGTCATCGGTCGCGTGGCGCGCGAGCTGGGGCTCGAGGCCGTCGAGGTGCGGCGCCGGAACTTCATCCAGCCGCACGAGTTTCCCTGGGACGTCGGCCTCACGTTCCAGGACGGCGGCCCCACGCGCTACGACAGCGGAGACTACCCACGCGGCCTCGAGATGGCGCTCGAGACGATCGGGTTCCGGGATTTCCGCGCTCGCCAGGCCGAAGCGCGCCGGCAGGGGCGCCATCTCGGTCTCGGCGTGGCCTGCTACGTCGAGGGCACCGGCATCGGCCCCTACGAGGGCGCTCACGTGCGTGTGGAGCCGAGCGGCCGCGTGCTGGTCGCCACGGGGCTCACGACCCAGGGCCAGGGTCACGCGACCACGTTCGCTCAGATCGCCGCCGACGCGCTCGGCTGCGATCCCGCCGACGTGACCGTGATCACCGGGGACACGCGGCGATTCAACTGGGGCGCCGGCACCTTCGCCAGCCGCGCGCTCGTGACGAGCGGCAACGCCGTCGGCGTCGCCGCGCGGAAGGTCCGGAACAAGGCGTTGAGGATCGCGGCGGACCTGCTGGAGGCGTCTCCGGACGATCTCGAGATCGCGAATGGCCGCGTCAGCGTGCGAGGCGCGCCGGCCTCCGCGCTCACGCTGGGCGCGCTCGCGACGGTGGCCAATCCCATCCGCTACGCCTACGGCAAGGAGGCGACCGACGCGGCGCTCCGGCTGGTGAAGCCGCGGCCGGGTGCCGTGCTCGCGCCTGACGAGGAGCCGGGACTCGAAGCCCACGGCTACTACGCGCCGCCGCACGCCACGTTCGCCAGCGGCTGTCACGCGGTGATCGTGGAGGTCGATCCCGCCACCGGCGAGGTGAAGATCATCAAATATGCCGTCCACCACGACTGCGGCCGGATGATCAATCCGATGATCGTCGAGGGACAGATCCGCGGAGGCGTGGCGCAGGGCGTCGGCGGCGCCCTCTACGAGCGGATCGTGTACGACGGCGAGGGCCAGCCGCTGACCACCACGTTCATGGACTTCCTGATGCCCACGGCGATGGAGGTCCCGTCGATCGAGATCGTCCACACCGAGACGCCATCGCCGCTCAATCCGCTGGGCGTCAAGGGCGTGGGCGAGGCCGGCGCCATCCCAGGGCCGGCGCTGCTGGCCGAGGCCGTGGACGACGCACTCGCCCCGTTCGGCGTGCGTGTGCGCGAGATGCCGCTCGGCCCCGATCGGCTCCGACAGCTCATCGCCGCCGCACGGCGGTAGAATCCAGCCTCACCGACCATGGCAGCAGCGGGCGACCTCGGTTGGACGATCCGCCGCAGCGCGTACTTCGATTCGGTGGCGCTCATGCGCGTGGCCGAGCAGGCGCGCCAGATCCCCGGCGTGATCGAGGTCACGCTGGTGATGGGCACGCCGGCCAATCGCGCGACGCTGGTGGCGTCGGAGCTGTGGCCGGCGGATGCGCCGGCCACCGCGCCCGAGGATCTGCTCATCGCCGTGCGGGCGAAGAGCGACGACGCCCTCCGTCTCGCGCTGGCGAGCGTCGAGCAGCGGCTCGACGCTCCCCGGGAGTCACGTCCGGCCGCTCGTGACGACGTGGCGCCACGCACGATCGTGGGTGCCCGACGTCGCGCGGGTGTTGCGAATCTCGCGCTGATCGCCGTCCCCGGTCCCTACGCGGTCATCGACGCTCACCAGGCGCTGTCGGCGGGCCTCCACGTCTTCCTCTTCAGCGACGGCGTTTCTCTCGCCGACGAGGTGGCGCTCAAGCTCCGCGGGCGCGAGCTCGGCCTCATCGTCATGGGGCCCGAGTGCGGCACCTCGATCGTCAACGGCGTCGGGCTCGGGTTCGCGAACCGTGTCCGCCGCGGCTCGATCGGTGTGGTCGGCGCCTCGGGCACCGGCATCCAGGAGGTCACGACGCTCGTCCACCGCCTCGGCGGCGGAATCTCCCACGCGATCGGCACCGGCGGACGAGATCTCGACGCCGCGGTCGGCGGCGTGACCACGCTCCAGGGACTCGGGTGGCTAGCGGAAGACGATGGGACTCGCGTGATCGTGATCGTGTCGAAGCCGTCGTCGCGCGACGTCGCCGACCGCGTGCTCGCCGCCGCGGCCCGAATAGGGAAACCCGCCGTCGCCTGCCTCCTCGGCTACGACGGACAGATCCCAACGGGCCTCGAGGTCGTGACGACGCTGGAGGAGGCGGCCATCGCGGCTGTTCGACTCACCGGCGCCGCCCCGCGCGGCCTGGACCGCCCGGTCATCACCTCTTCCGCCACGAGCGGCAGCATCGTCGGCCTCTATACCGGAGGCACCCTGTGCGAAGAAGCGCGTCGCCTTGTCGGTGACGGCATCCACCGGTTCGTCGACTTCGGCGCTGAGGAGTACACGCGCGGGCGACCGCACCCGATCATTGACCCGAGCCTTCGGCACACCGCGATCGTCGACGCGGCCGGTGACGGCCGCGCGTCGGTGATCGTGCTCGACGTCATCCTCGGCGACTGCGCTCATCCCGATCCGGCCGGCGCGCTCGCCCCCGTGCTCGTGGACGCGCGTGAGCGCGCGCGCCACGCTGGCCGCTCGCTCAGTGTCGTTGCCCACGTCGTCGGCACCGACGGGGACCCGCAAGCGCTCGGCGTCCAGGAGAACGCGCTGCGCAAGGTCGGCGTCATCGTCTGCGCGTCCAACCGCATCGCGGCGCAGACCGCCCGAGACATCGCTGAGGCTCGCCATGCCGGCTGACGCCTTGCTCGGCGCTCCGCTCAACGTCGTCACGGCCGGCCCCGAGCTCTTCAGCGCGGCCGTGGCCGCTCAGGGCGTCGCCGTGACGCGCGTGGACTGGCAGCCGCCGGCGAGCGCCACGGGCCTCGCCTCACTCTGGTGCGACACCGTGGATGCCGCCAACCGTCTCGCGCTCGATCGGCTCCTGGGCGCTCAGCCGGTGCTGATCGACGTTCGCCCGGCGATCGACGTCGTTCCCGGCATGACGAACGACATGGTCCTCCACGCCGGACCGCCGATCGAGTGGGAGCGCATGAGCGGCCCCCTGCGCGGCGCCGTCGCGGGCGCGCTCGTGTACGAGGGCCTGGCTGGGACGTACGAGGAGGCGGAACGCCGGGCCTCACGCGGCGCCGCCGGCTTCGATCCCTGCCATCACCACGCCGCCGTCGGCCCGATGGCCGGCGTGATGACGGCATCGATGCCCGTGTTCGTCGTGGAGAATCGTGCCGCGGGCAACTGCGCGTACGCCACGCTGAACGAGGGCCTCGGCAAGGTCCTGCGCTACGGCGCCCACGCTCCCGAGGTCCTCGAGCGCCTGGGCTGGTTCAGGGACGTCCTCGGCCCGGCGCTCGGCGAGGCGCTGCGTCGTCTCGGCGGCATCGACCTGCGCGCGCTCATCGGTCAGGCGGTGCAGATGGGCGACGAGTGCCACAACCGCAACCGCGCCGCCTCGGCGCTCCTCATCAAGGCCCTCGCGCCGGAGCTCGCCGCGCTGGATCTCGCTCCGCGCGAGCGCGCACGGATCCTCGCCTTCGCCGCCGGCAACGAGCACTTCTTCCTGAACGCCTCGATGGCGGCGTGCAAGGCGGCGCTCGACGCTGCTCATGGTGTGCCGGACTCCACGCTGGTCACGACCATGGCGCGCAACGGCACCGACTTCGGCATCCGCGTCAGCGGGCTCGGTGACCAGTGGTTCACGGGCCCGGCCGAGACGCCGCAAGGCCTCTTCTTTCCCGGCTACGGCCCCGCCGACGCCAACCCCGACATCGGCGACAGCGCGATCACCGAGACGGCCGGCCTCGGCGGCTTTGCGATGGCTGCCGCTCCCGCCATCGTGCAGTTCGTGGGGGGCACGGCGGTCGAGGCGCTTCGCTACACGCGCGCGATGTACGAGATCACGTTGGCCGAGAACCCGGCGTACCGGATTCCCGTCCTCGATTTCCGCGGAACTCCCACGGGCATCGACGTGCGGCTGGTGGCCCAGACCGGGATCCTGCCGCAGATCAACACCGGCATGGCTCACCGCGAGGCGGGCATCGGCCAGATCGGGGCCGGCCTCGTCAAGCCCCCGCGCGTCTGCTTCGATCGAGCGCTCGACGCGCTGGTGCAGCATCGCGCGCGGGCGGCCACGCCCAACCATCGTCACTGAGGAGGACCAGCTATGTACGCTCAGGCGTTCAAGGTCGGCATGCGCGCCCCCGACGACGTCAGTGAAGCCGCGCGATTGCTCGATGCGCGCGCGTTCAGCGCCGAGCACGTGGTGGCCATCCTCGGCAAGACGGAAGGCAACGGCGGCGTGAACGACTACACGCGGGCGCTGGCCACGCTCTCGTTCCAGATCCTGCTCGCCGAGCGCTCGGGCCAGAAGGTCTCGGCCATCGCCAAGCGCGTGCCCATCATCTGGTCGGGGGGGACCGAGGGCCTGATGAGCCCCCACGCCACGATCTTCACGCGCGAGCCCGACCGCGGGACGCCCAGCGGTCAGAAACGGCTCGCCGTCGGCACCGGCTACACACGCGACCTGCTCCCCGAGGAATTCGGAACGGCGGTTCACGCCCAGGTGGCGGCCGAGGGCGTGAGCGCCGCCATCAAGGACGCCGGGATCGAGTCACCGGCCGACCTCCACTTCGTCCAGATCAAGACCGGCGCGCTCACGACCGAGCGCGTGAACGAGGCGCGGCGCCGCTCACGGTCCGTCGTCACGAGCGACACCTACAAGTCGATGGCGTACGGGCGGGCGGCCGCCGCGCTCGGCATCGGCGTCGCGTCGGCGGCGATCGAGGCCGGGAAGCTCTCCGACGACGTGATCCTCCACGACTTCTCGATCTTCTCGGAGGTGGCCTCGACGTCGTCGGGCGTGGAGCTGATGAACTGCGAGGTCATCGTGCTCGGCAACTCCGCGCGCTCCACCAGCGGCCTCCACATGGCGCACGCGCTGATGAAGGACGCCATCGACGGCGCCGCCGTGCGCGAAGCCCTGCGTCGGGCCGGACTCGCCGTCGAGTGCGAGCTCGGCGCCGCCGATCGCGAGCGTCTGATCAACGTGTTCGTCAAGTGCGAGCCCGATCTCTCCGGCGCGACGCGTGGGCGGCGGCACGTGATGTTCGAGGACTCCGACGTCAACGCCACGCGCCACATCCGCGGCGCCGTCAACGCGGTCGTGGCCTCGGTGACCGGCGACACCATGTGCTACGTGTCGGCCGGCGCCGAGCACCAGGGGCCTCCCGGAGGCGGCGTCGTGGCCGTGCTCGCGCGTGCGCCGGGAAGCAAGTAACGGCGTATCATGACCGACGTGCCCGCCGCGTCACCGACGGGTGAAGCCGTGACGACGCGGCCAGTGCAATACGGCGAGGTGGCAGCAACGGCCCTCGCGCCGTCGCCGCGGATAGCCGCCGGAGTAACGTCCGGCCGGCGGGCACACGCTCCGATACCGAGCGCTGTCGGGCCTCCCGCGCGCACGTCCCGTGGCCGACGTCATGGCGTGGCGCGCGTGTCCAGAAAGCGAACACCGCGTTAACGTGCCATTCGCTCGGAGCGAGCAGAGCGTGAACGTGAGCGAAGCGCCGTCGTGGCGCGTCCATTGCACCCTCGACACCGACGAGCGCCCATGGACCAGAAGTGGCTTCCCGACGAAATCCTCAATGGCGTGCGCGTCGTCCTGGTCGAAGCCAACAGCGAAGACCGCGCGGTTCTCACGGCACTCCTCTCGATGTACGGCGCGGATGTCAGGGCGGTGAGCTGCGCGCGCGAGGCCATCGGCCTCCTGCAATCGGCGGCGCCCGCCGTGGTGGTCTGCGATCCGGGCGCGGCGACCGAGGATGGCGTCTGGCTCCTGCGTCAGGCGCGGGCGTGCTCGAGCGAGGATGGCCGGACACGCCGGATTCTCGGATTGTCCGGCGCGTACGGCGCGCGTGACAGCTCGCGAGTCCTCGCCCTCGGCTTCGACGGATTCCTCTCGAAGCCGGTCGACGTTCAGGTCTTCTGCGCGATGGTCGCCGATCTCGCGCGGCCGGGGGTCTAGTCGCCCGAAGCTCCGAGCGCGCCGCATCGAGGCCGCTCGCCCGGTGTGAAAGTTTTTTCCTACCGCTCCCGATTCCGCCCCGCCCGCGCGCCGTCCTCTCTGGTACCATGACGCACACTGCTGGTCGACTCGATGCACCGAGCTCACTCTCTCGCACGCACGACGGCGCGCCACCCGAGGATTCGGCGGGAGTCATGTTGACGACACCGTTCCCATCCGAGGAGGACAGGGCCGCCTGGGTGGCGGCGATCGTCGACTCATCCGACGACGCCATCGTGAGCAAGACGCTGGACGGCCTCATCACGTCGTGGAATCCGGCCGCCGAGCGGATTTTCGGCTGGACCGCCGCCGAGGCCGTCGGCCGGTCCATCACGATCGTCATCCCACCGGACCGGCTGGCCGAAGAGGAAGAGATTCTCGCCCGCATCAGCCAGGGCGAGAAGATCGAGCACTTCGAGACGACGCGCATGCGGAAGGACGGCACGCGCTTCGAGATCTCCCTGACGGTGTCGCCGATCAAGAACGCGAAGGGCGAGGTCATCGGCGCTTCGAAGACCGCTCGCGACATCAGCGAGCGCCTACGCGGCGACGAGGCACGCGCCCGACTGGCGGCCATCGTCGACTCGGCCGACGACGCCATCGTGAGCAAGACGCTGGACGGCGTCATCACGTCGTGGAACCGGGCCGCCCAGGCCATGTTTGGCTGGACGGCCGCCGAGGCCGTCGGCCAGCGGATCACCTTGATCATCCCGCGCGAGCGTTGGCACGAGGAGGACGAGGTGCTCGCGCGCGTCCGCAAGGGCGAGAGCATCGACCACTTCGACACGGTTCGCGTGCGCAAGAATGGAGAGCGCATCGACGTGTCCCTGACCGTCTCGCCGGTGAAGGACGCGCGCGGCCGGATCATCGGCGCGTCGAAGATCGCGCGCGACGTGAGCGATCGGAAGCATGCCGAGGCCGAACGGGCGGCGCTCCTCCACGCCGCGCAGCAAGCGCGGGAGGAGGCGGAGGAGCTCAACCGGAGCAAGGATCAATTCCTGGCCTTGCTCTCTCACGAGCTGCGGACGCCCCTCAATGCGATCTTCGGCTGGGCCCGCATGCTCCAGAGCGCGGCCATGGACGAGGTGACGAGCCGGCGCGCCATCGATGCGATCCTCCGGAACGCCACCGCCCAGGTCCAGCTCGTCGAGGATCTGCTCGACGTGTCGCGGATCATCACGGGCAAGATGCGGCTCGACGTGCAGTCGCTCGATCTGAAGTCGGTCATCGAGTCGGCCCTGGACGCCGTGCAGCCGGCGGCGAGCGCCAAGGGCCTCAAAATCGAAACCGTCTTGGATCCCAATGCCGGGCCGGTGGTGGGAGCGGCCGACCGGCTGCGCCAGGTGGTCTGGAACCTCCTCATGAACGCGATCAAGTTCACGCCTCGCGACGGCCGCGTCCAGGTCCACCTGCGGAAGGTCAAGTCCCACGTCGAGATCGTGGTGAGCGACAACGGTGAGGGGATCCAGCCGGAGATCTTGCCGTTCATCTTCGATCGCTTCCGCCAGGGCGACAGCACGACGACGCGGCCTCACGGAGGCCTCGGCCTCGGGCTGGCGCTGGTCAGGCATCTGGTCGACCTCCACGGCGGGCGTGTTCGCGCGGCGAGCGAGGGCCCGGGCCGTGGGGCGACCTTCGTGGTCGAGTTGCCCGTCGCGATTCTCGGCCCTGAGGCGGGCACCACGTTGGAGACCTCGGCCGCGACGGGAGCCCTGCCTCTCCAGAACGTTCGGGTCCTGCTGGTGGACGACGACGCCGACGGCCTCGATCTCACGACGGTGATGCTGACCAACAGCGGGGCCCAGGTGAAGACGGCCGTCTCGGTCGCCGCCGCCCTCAACGTCCTCGAGTCCTGGCCGGCCGACGTGCTCGTCTCCGACATCGAGATGCCCGGCGAAGACGGGTACGAGCTTCTGCGTCGGATCCGTGCAAAGGAGCGGGGAGGCCGGACCCGGCTGCCCGCACTCGCGCTGACCGCCTACGGCCGTCCCGAGGACCGCCGGCGCACGCTGGCCGCCGGATTCAATCTCCACCTGGCCAAGCCCATCGATCCGTCCGAGCTCGTCCTGGCCGTCGCCAACCTCGTCGGTCGCACCGGCTGATCATCGTGCTCGTCGTCGCCATCGTGGCGGCCCTCGTCGCAGTCGCCGCGCCCGCGCGCGGCGAGATGCTCCTGCCCTCCGGCTTCACGGCCAACGTCTACGTCACCGGTGATGGCTTTGCTCAGCCGGGCGGCGTGCCCTCGTCGTCCACGCTCGTCATCGACGACGCCGGCCTCCTCTATCTCGCCCGGACCGGACGGCGCTTCACTGCGGGCGAGGTCGAGGACCTCTTTCCCCTCTACCGGATTCCGGTCGGTGGCGCGCGCCTGACCCCAGCCACCGAGGCGCGGTACTTCTACGGGCCACCGCTGCCGAACCCTCAGGTGGGCGCCGTCCGCGGTCAGGACGTGCTCGTGACCACGTTCGATCGCGAGCGCAAGATCGGCGTGCTCTATCGTCTCCGGGACGGGACGGCCGAGCTGCTCGCGGGCGGCACACCGCCGCGGGGCGAACCGCCGCTGCTGCGACAGCCGGAAGGCGTGGCCGTGGACGGCAGCGGCAACATCTACGTGGCCGATCGAGAGCAGGGTGCCGTCGTCAAGCTCGACGCGTCCGGCCGCGTGCTGCAGCGACGATTTGCCGAGGTGATGCGGCCGCGTACGGTCGGGGTGGACCCGAGCGACCGACTGTGGATCGGCGCCGACGTCGGCGTCGAGGCGCCCTGGCAACAGGGACCGGGCGAGATCTGGGCCGTGAGTCCGCAGAGCGGCGCCCAGCTCGTCCTGCGGGGCCCGCTGGCGGCTGGCCTCGCCGTCGCGCCGTCCGGCCACGCCATTGTCGCCAATCGCCAGGCCGCCACGGTCGTCGTGGTGACGCCGGACGGTCAGACGCTCGAGCTGGCCAGGTTCACCGAGGGCGACGTGCCGCGCGGCCTCGCGCTCGCGCCCGTGACGCCCCAGACGCGCCGGGCCGGCATCGCGGGTGACCTCTTCATCGTCGTCATCCGGCGGGGCATCTTCGCCGTCAACGAGGTGGTGCGCGTGGCCGGCCCGCTCGAGTCGTTCATACGCGGCGGCGGCGTGCCGCGACGCTGAGCGCGACGATGCTCACGAGGCCGGCGGCGCCGCCGGTCATGCACGCGGTGGCCACGCCGGCGTGCTCGGCGATCGTGCCGACCAGAAACGATCCGATCGGCGTCATTCCCACGAAGACCATCGCGTAGAGACTCATCAGTCGGCCGCGCAGCTCGTCGGGCACGGTGATCTGCACCGTCGTGTTGCAGCTCGTCATGAACAGGATCTGGGCCAGACCGATCACGGCGAGCAGTCCGGCGGTGGGCGCAAACCGATGGACGGCCCCGAGGGCGATCGTGGCGATCGAGAGGACGAGCGCAGGCACGATGACCATCGGCCGCGACGGCCACGGCTGATTGAGCACCGCCATCACGAGGGCGCCCATGACGGCGCCGGCGCCGAGCGCGGCCATCAGCAGGCCGAATCCGTGGGCGCCCTCACCGAGGACGTCGCGCGCGATGAGCGGGACGAAGACGTTGTAGTTGATCACGAAGAGGCTCACCGTCAGCAGGAGGCCGAAGACGAGCGCGACGACCGGCGTGCCCACCGCGTAACGGACACCTTCGGCGATCTCGGCGACGAGGTGATTGCGCCGCCGCGGCCGGGGCAGGCCGTCGTTGCGCACGGCGAGCAACGCGATGATCACGGCCACGAAGCTCGCGGCATTGACGAAGAACGCGGCGGCCTCGCCCCAGCGGGCCACCAGGAGGCCGGCTGCCGCCGGCCCGATCACCCGGGCGCCGTTGAACATCGCCGAGTTCAGCGCGATCGCGTTCATGAGATCGTTCTTGCCCACGAGATCGGCGACGAACGCCTGGCGCGCCGGCATGTCGAACGTATTGGCGATGCCGTAGACGGTGGCGAGGACGGCGACGTGCCAGTACTGGACGTGGCCGCTCGCCACGAGCACCGCGAGCGCGAGGGCCTGCAGCATGAGCACGGTCTGCGTGCCCAGGATCAGCCGGCGCTTGCGGACGCGGTCGCTGACCGCGCCGGCCACGAACGAGAAGAGCAGCATCGGCCCGAACTGGAGCGAACCGATCATTCCGAGCCGGAACGGCGAGTTCGTCAGCTCGAGCACGAGCCAGGCCTGGCCGACGCTCTGCATCCAGGTGCCGATCAGCGAGACGAGCTGGCCGGCGATGAACAGCCGGAAGTCGCGGTGGGCGAGGGCCCGGAGGCCCCGGGGGACGCCGGCCATCGGTGTACTGTAACTCTGTGCTTCTGCGGTATGTTCTATGATGTGAGTAGTGTGCCGGCGGCCCCTGGCTCCCCCCCGATGGGCTCGACCGTCACCATCCTCTTCAGCGACATCCGGGGCTTCACGGAGTACACCGAGCAGTACGGCGACGAGGTCGCCTTCCAGGTGCTCCAGGAGCACAACGAGATCGTCCGCCGTCACATCGGCGCGTTCTCCGGGAAGGTGGTGAAGACCCAGGGCGACAGCTTCATGGTGGCGTTCACGACCGCGCGCGGCGCCGTCCTGTGCGGGGCCGCCATCCAGCGCGAGGTTGCCGAGAAGACGCAGGCCGAGAGCGGCACGCGGATCGCGGTGGGCATCGGCATCAACACCGGAGAGCCCATCTACGAGGGCGGCGATTTCTTCGGCAGCACGGTCAACCTCGCCGCCCGGGTGTGCGCGACGGCCGGCCCCGGCCAGATCTTCGTCTCCGAGACGACGCGCCACGTGGCCGGTCGACTCGACGGCGTCGAGTACATCGACCGCGGCCTGCACGAGCTGAAGGGCTTCCAGGACCAGCAGCGTCTCTTCGAGGTGGCGTGGAAAGCGGTCCCACCCGGCGTTCCCGACGAGGCCGAGATCAGCGCGGTCGAGGGCGCCGTCCAGCGCGCGCTTGGCGTGCTCAATCGCGTCCTCGGAATCGGGCACCGCGACGATCCGGCGTTCCGCCCGCTCCTCGAGTGCCAGGCCAAGGCCAGTGAGCTTCGGCTGTCGCTGTCACGGGCCGTGGCCGAGCAGCGCGGCTACACCGTCAAGCAGGTGGACCAGGCGATGCTCCCGTTCGCCGATCTTCTGACGCTGGTGACCGGGCGCGAGCATCTCGACGACCAGCGATGGGGCCAGCTCGAGTCGGGCGTCAGCCGCGCGTTCGGCCGCCCCCTGGCGGCCGCCGCGACGCGAGGCCGTCTCTTCGTGGGCACCGAGCGCGAGTCGCCGAGAATCTCGGTGCCACCACCGCCACGCGATCCGGAGCCGCCGCGCGCCGAGCGGCCACGCCGGCTGCCGACGATTCCCGATCCGCCAGCGCCGATGCCGATCGACGCCCGTGTCCAGGGCATACGGTGGTGGGTGTCGCTCCTGGAAGGCTGGCAAGCGTGGAAGGCCTCGGGCATGGCGCAGGCGCACGCCGTTCGCGCCGCGGTGACCCGCCATCCGTACTTGCTCGCCGTCGCGCTCAGGGAAAGCCCGAACCACGACGAAGGCCGGCTGTGCCCCGGTTACTTCGCCCTGCTCGAGCACGTGGAGGATCAGTCGCCGGGCTTCGTCAGGACCGCGGTCGACCAGGCGGCGGCGGCCGTGGGCTCGGGTGAGCCGGCCGCGCTCGACAACGCGCTCTACGGGCTGCTCGTCGGGCGGGGACGCTTGCGCGAGACCTTCGCCGACTTCGTCCGAGAGGTGATGATCGCCGCCATCCCTGCACCCGGCTTGTGGACGGACGCCACGGTGACCGAGCGCGAGGAGTCCACGTCGGTGGTGACGCGGCCCAGCGCGGCGGTCGGCGACCCCGGCGAGGCGCGACAGGAGCTGACCGAGACCCAGCACCGCGCGGGAGAGCGCCGCTTCGCGCTGACGATCGCGCCACTGACCGCGCGCTTCTTCTGCCTGCGCGGCGTCGAGCTACGGAATCCGCGCGACGTCGAGCTGCGGCTCACGCGTGCGGGGGAAGGATCCGACCACGGCTGGTCGCTCCGGGTGAGGACGGATCAGCTCCTGCACTCGCCGCCCCGGCGACTCACCCCGAGCGGCACCTCGCTGCCCGGGCTCGGCCGCAATTACGGCGATCTCTGGATCGGCGTGTTCAATCCCGAGCCGGCCGCGCCCGCCGTGTACGAGCTGACCGTCACGATCACCGTGCAGAGCCCGCCCGGGATCCGCCGCGCGTTCTCCCCGCTCGGCCGCGGTCCCCGCTAGCCTTCGAGGTGCTCCATGACTGCTGACGACATCATCTGGCGCCCGCGTCCCGAGGTCGCCGCGCGGTCGCGCATCGGCACGTTCCTCCGTGTCCAGTCGATCGCGACGCTCTCCGAGCTCCAGCGTCGCTCCGTCGCCGATCCCGAGTGGTACTGGACCAAGGTCGTGGAGGACCTCGGGATCCGCTGGCTGCGCGCGCCCCGCCGCGTGCTCGACGATGCGCGCGGACCAGCGTGGCCCGTGTGGTTTCCGGGCGGCCTGATGAACCTCGCCGATTGCTGCGTGGACCGTCACGTCGAGAGCGGGCGCGCGGCGCATCCTGCGCTGATCTGGGAGGGTGACGACGGCTCGACCCGCCAGGTGACGTACGGCGAGCTGCTCGGCGAGGTGAGCTGCCTGGCCAATGCCCTGCGAGCGCTCGGCGTCGGCGAGGGCGATCGCGTCGGCATCTTCCTGCCCATGTCGCTGGAGGCCGCGATCGCGACGCTCGCCGTCGTGCGCATCGGCGCGATCTACACGCCGTGCTTCTCCGGCTTCGGCGCCCAGGCGGTCGCCTCGCGACTGCAAGACAGCGAGGCGAAGGTGCTCATCACCGCCGACGGGTTCCATCGCCGCGGCCAGGTCGTGCGGATGAAGGAGACCGCTGACGAGGCCCTGGCGCTGAGCCCGACGGTGAAGGCCGTCCTCGTGTATCGCCGTCTCGGCCGCGAGATTCCGTGGACCGCCGGTCGCGATCGGTGGTGGCACGAGGCTGTGGCGACCGTGTCCCAGACGTGTCCCGTCGTCCCGGTCGACGCCGATCGTCCCTGCCTCATCATCTATACGTCGGGGACGACGGGCCGGCCCAAGGGCACCGTGCTGACCCACGGCGGATTCCTGATCAAGTGCGCCCACGATTTTGCGTACTGCATGGACGTGGGCCGTGACGACCGCCTCTTCTGGCTCACCGACCTCGGATGGTTGATGGGGCCGATGGCCATCACGGCCGCGCTCGTCCACGGCGCCACCGGGGTCGTCTTCGAGGGCGTGCCCGATTTCCCGAAGCCCGATCGCTTGTGGGGCCTGGTCGAGCGCCATCGCATCACGGTGATGGGACTGTCGCCCACCGCCGTGCGCGCGCTCATGCCTCACGGCGCCGATCATCCACGCGGCCACGACCTCTCGTCGCTGCGCATCCTCGGATCGACGGGCGAGCCGTGGAATCCCGAGCCCTATCGCTGGCTCTTCGAGCAGGTTGGAGGCTCGCGCCTGCCCATCATCAATTACACCGGCGGCACCGAGATCTCCGGTGGAATCCTCGGCTGTTTCCCGATCGCGCCGCTCAAGCCGTGCTCGTTCACGGGGCCCATCCCGGGAATGGCGGCCGACGTCTTCGGCGACGACGGCCGCCCCGTGCGCGGTCAGGTTGGCGAGCTGGTGGTGACGAAGCCGTGGCCCGGCATGACGCAAGGCTTCTGGCACGATCCGGCGCGTTACGAGGAGACCTACTGGTCGCGCTGGCCGGGCGTGTGGGTCCACGGCGACTGGGCCGTGATCGACGACGACGGCTTCTGGTTCCTCCAGGGCCGTTCGGACGACACGTTGAAGATCGCCGGCAAGCGCCTGGGGCCCGCCGAGGTCGAGTCCATCCTCGTCGGTCATCCCGCGGTCGCGGAGGCCGGAGTCATCGGCGTGCCGCACGAGGTGAAGGGCGAGGCGGTGGTGTGCTTCGTCGTGCTCAAACCGGGACGCCAGCCGTCCGACCCGTTACGCGCCGAGCTTTCAGAGCGGGTGGCCCACGAGATGGGCAAGGCTCTCAAGCCCGAGCGCGTGCTGTTCGCGCGCGACCTGCCGAAGACGCGCTCGGCGAAGATCATGCGCCGCGTGATCCGCGCGACCTATCTGAAGAAAGAGCCGGGCGATCTCTCGTCGCTCGAGAATCCCGACGCCGTCAAGGCGATCGCCGAGGCCAGCTGAGGGGAGCGACTCTTGTGAAGAGCCTTGCGATGCTTCTCGTTCTCGCCATTCTGGCCGTGTCCTACGGTTGCGCAGGCTTCTCGTCGTCGGACTCCACAGCATTCCCGGTCTCCCTTCGGCAAGCCGTGTGCGAGCGCGACGGTGGCGTGTGGCGCGCGAATGGGCGCTGCGAGATCCAGTCGACAGCGAGGTGATGCGGTACCTCGCAAGCGGTGAGGTCTCTTGTTGTGTTGTTGACAAGCCGCGCGGCCACCCCTAGATTCGCGGCAGTCGCGACACGTGGTTCGCCGCCGATGGGGAGGCCTCATGATCACGCTCGTCGTCAACGGTCAGACGACCCGGTTCGATCTCGACGCTGACACTCCGCTGCTCTACGTTCTCCGCGACAACCTCGCGCTCAACGGCCCGAAGTTCGGCTGCGGCCTCGGCCAGTGCGGAGCGTGCACCGTGCTGATGAACGGCCAGGCCGTGCGCTCGTGCTCGGTGCCGATCGCCAAGGCGGCCGGCCTGCGCATCACGACGCTCGAAGGGCTCGGCTCGAGCGAGAAGCCCCACCCGATTCAGAAGGCGTTCATCGACGAGCAGGCCGCCCAGTGCGGTTACTGCATCAACGGCATGATCATGACCAGCAAGGCGCTCCTCGAGCGTTCCCCGAACCCGAGCGATCGCGAGATCAGGAAGGCCCTCGCCGGCAATCTCTGTCGCTGCGGGACGCACCAGCGGATCGTGGCCGCCGTCAAGCGCGCCGCCGTCCTGATGGCGAAGGGGGGCTAGCGATGCTCGACGCTCCGACGACGCGCAGGGATTTCCTCAAAGGCACGGGCGCGCTCATCGTCTCGTTCAGCCTGGCCGGTCCACTGGCCGAGGCGAGCGCCCAGACGGTGACGGCGGCCAAGCCGGTCGCGCTCGACGAGGTGGACAGCTTCCTTACCCTGGCGTCGACCGGCCGCGTGACGGTTTACACGGGCAAGGTCGACCTCGGAACGGGCACGCGCACGTCGCTCCGTCAGATCGTTGCCGAGGAGCTCGACGTGCCGCTCGACTGGATCGCGCTCGTCGAAGGCGACACGGCCACGACGCCGGATCAGGGCCCGACGTGGGGCAGCCTGACGATCCAGGTCGGCGGCGTCCAGATCCGCCAGGCGTCGGCCACGGCGCGCAAGGCACTGCTCGAGCAGGCGGCTCAGCGGCTCGGCGTCGCGCCGGACGCGCTGGAGATCCGGTACGGCGTGGTTCGCGTCAAGACCGATTCGACTAAGAGCGTCGCCTACAGCGAGCTCATCGGGGATCGCGAGTTCCACCTGAAGGTCGACAAGACCGCGCCGCTCAAGAACCCCGGCGAGTACACCATCGTTGGTACGTCGGTGCCGCGCGTCGACATCCCGGCGAAGGTCACCGGCGAGTGGAGGTACATGCAGGACGTGCGGGTGCCCGGCATGCTCCACGCGCGCGTCGTGCGGCCTCCGGCCGTCGGCGCCGAGCTTCGGAGCGTCGACGAGTCGTCGGTGAGTGGGATCAAGGGATTGCGGAAGGTCGTGCGCCAGGCGAACTTCCTGGCCGTGGTGGCCGACAGCGAGTGGGCGGCCGTGAAGGCCGCGAGCCAGCTCAAGGCGACGTGGTCGTCGTGGGAAGGCCTGCCCGAGATGAGCAAGCTCTACGAGCACGTCCGTTCCACGGCGATCAACAAAGACGAGGTCACGATCGACAAGGGTGATCCCAAGGCCGCTCTCGCCGGCGCGGCCAAGCGGCTCGAGGCCACCTACGAGTTCGCCATCCACACCCACGGCTCCATCGGGCCGTCGTGCGCGATCGCGGAATGGAAAAACGATCAGCTCACGGTGTGGACGGCGTCCCAGGCCACGCACCTGCTGCGCCGCGACCTGGCCATGACGTTCGGCGTGCCGGCCGACAAGGTCCGCTGTCTCTACTTCGACGGCGCCGGTTGCTATGGCCGCAACGGCCACGAGGACGCGGCCGCCGACGCCGCGCTGCTCGCGCGCGAGATGGGACGGCCCGTGCGCGTGCAGTGGATGCGGCACGACGAGCACGGCTGGGATCCCAAGGGCCCGCCGACGCTCGTCGACGTCGCCGGAGGGCTCGACGCGGCCGGCAACGTTGTCGCCTGGCAGTCGCAGTTCTGGATCCCCAAGGTCACGCTCATCACCGAAGGCGTGCCCTTCGTGGCCGCGACGCTGGCCGACCTGCCGAGAAAACCGACGCTGAATCCCGGCAACGTCTTCCAGAATTCGGCGCCGTCCTATACGTTCGCCAACGTCCACGCGGTGTGTCACCGGCTGGAGTCCACGCCGTTCAGGCCGTCGTGGATCCGGACACCTGGCCGCATGCAGAACACTTACGCGAACGAAGCATTCATGGACGAGCTCGCTGCGGCGGCCGGCGTCGATCCCATCGAATTCAGGCTGCGGCACATGAATGACGCGCGCGGTGCCACCGTGCTCAAGGCGGCGGCGCGGAAGGCGAAGTGGGAGACCCGGCCGTCACCGCGCAAGGCCGGAGGCGGGGTCGCGCGCGGCCGCGGAGTCTCGTACGTGAAGTACGAGAACGTCCGCACGTACGTCGCCGCGGTGGCCGAGGTCGAGGTCGAGCGCACGAGTGGCGCCATTCGCGTCACCCGCGTCAGCGTGGCCCAGGACTGTGGTCAGATCATCAATCCCGACGGCGTGCGAGCGCAGCTCGAGGGCAACGTCATCCAGACCGTGAGCCGCACGCTGAAGGAAGAGTTGACCTGGGATCGCTCCCGCGTCACGAGCGTCGACTGGCAGAGCTATCCGATCCTGACCTTCCCCGAGGCGCCCGTCGTCGAGTCGGAGCTGATCCACCGGCCCTCGGATCCGCCGTGGGGCGTGGGCGAGCCGTCCGCGGCCGTCGTGCCGTCGGCGATCTCCAACGCCGTCTTCGACGCCACGGGCGTGCGCATGCGCACGGTGCCGTTCACGCCGGAGCGCTTCAAGGCGGCGGTGAAAGCGCAGGCGTAAATCGGAGGGGGCCTCGACGGCCCCCTCCGAGACCTCCCCCAGGACTCGATGGCGCCGGCAGAGCTGAAAATCTCAGAATCTGATGGCGGCGCCCACGAAGGGGCCGAAGAGCTGCAGTCGCGCGAAGCTCCTCCGCTCCTCGCCCCGGATCTCGAAGAAGCGATAGCCGGCGGTGAGGCTGAAGAAGCGGTTCGCGTTGAGCCTCACGCCGGTCTCGGCGTCGACCACGTGTCCGGGATGGCCGACACTCAGCCCTGAGACCTCGGCGAACAGGTCGATCACGGCGTTCAGCCGGACGTCCGCCGCCAGGCCGACCGTGGGGATGACGACACTGACGTGCTCCGTCTCCTTGAGCCGGGGCACGAGAGCGGGAGCTTCCAGCGTCATCTCAGCCACGAATGCCTTGGCCTCCAGATAGGACAGAGCCTGAGCCTCTCCGGAATCAGCCAGGGCTGCCAGATCCAGCCCAGCCGGGCATAGTGAAGGTCGAGATCGGACATGATGCAGCGGCAGGAAAACGGGTGCCGTTGAACTCGACGTCGCGCCCGATCACCGCGTCGCCGTCCCACCGGGCGTGCGTGTAGGCCAGTCGCAGCCTGCTGTTGGGCCCGGTAAAGATGGACAGCCTGAGCTCGGGCAGGGGCTCTTTGTCGATGCCGAGATCGCGGCCGAGTTCGATCGGCGTACCGGGTGAAGAGCCTCCCTCGATCTTCGCCCGGGCGCTGATCTCAGGGATCCATGCGCGCCCCTCGGGCTCGATGCGCTGAGCGGCAGCGACGCCCGGCAGGGCGAAGAGCAGGACCAGGCTCGCGTCCACCAGATTCCGGATGAGCCGGCTCACGTCCGCGCTCGTT
>QHTB01000022.1 GCA_003220615.1 Candidatus Rokuibacteriota bacterium | reverse complement strand
CGACAGATCCCGCGGCAACGTCCAAGGTGATCGCCAAGCCCGAGCCACCCGCAGCTCCGACGCCGGCCGCCGCGACACCTACGGCCGAGACGCCTGCAACCACGGCACCGGCGGCGATCTCGGCGCCGCCTGCGGGGCCCGTCCCAGCTCCTGCACCCTCACCGGCACCGGCTGCGTCCGACAAGGCCCCGCCCGCGTCGGAGAAGTCGGCCCCGGTGAAGGGCGCCGATTCAGAGCCGGCCGCAGAGCCGCCGCGCTGGGCGGAGCTGCAGGGCACGGTCAAGGTCATCGCGGGCAACTGGATCGTCGTGCGGGCCGAGAGCGGGCAACTGGTCCTGGTCGATCTTTCGACCGTCCGAGGCGGAGCGTCGTCGGTCAGGCCCGGAGCACCGATCTCCGTGTACGGGACGCCCGGCGAGCAGAAGTTCCAGGCGATGGGGATCCTTCACCCGGACAATCGGCCACCCGCCAAGCCCGCCATGATCCCACCGCGCCGCTGAACCGAGAGGGGGCGTCCGCGACGCCCCCTCACGGACTCAGGCGACGGGTTCCATTCGATAGAGGCCGAGCGCTTTCAGAATCGGCACGTCCTGAGCGCTGAAGAGAACCGCCGGCTCGGAGCCGGCGTTGCTGTGCGCGTGGGCCGCGCGCGGGGGCACGACGAAGAAATCGCCGGGTCCCCACTCGAAGGTCTCGTTGTCGACCGTCGTCGCCCCGTGGCCCTTCACGGCTCGATACACGGCGCAGCTCGTCTCGCGATGAGCGCGCGTGCGCACTCCCGGACGGAGGAGCTGGAGATAGCAAGCGACGGTAGGGCGAACCGACCCGCCCGTCGCTGGGTTCACGTACTCCATCAGAACGTCGTCGAAGGGATCGTGCTGCTGCTCGGCGCGACGGAGCAGTGCCGGATAGGTCTCGCTCCACGGATGGAAGATGTCGCGTCCCGGCGTGCGCCCGACCGTCTGCCGCTCGTCGGGATACGGCTCGTAGGTCAGGTTCTCCAGGAAGCGCACGATCTGCCAGTCGAGGATGTCCATCCAGATGACGGGCTCGTCACCCTCGTTGCCGTGGTCGTGCCAGGCCATGCCGGGTGTCACCACGAGGTCGCCCGGCTTCATCACACACTTCTGGCCATCGACCGTCGTGTACGCGCCCTCGCCGTGGAGCATGAAGCGGATCGCGGTTGGCGAATGCCGATGCGCCGGCGCCACCTCGCCGGGCAACAGATACTGGATGGCGAGGACCAGGCTGTGGGCCACGGTCCGCTCGGGGACGCCGGGGTTGTGGAGCCGCAGGACGCGCCGCTCGGCGCCGCGGTGAGGCACCAGGAAGTCCGGGCTCTCGCGGAGCAGCGGCTCGATGTCGCGCCAGCGCCACAGGCGCGCCTGGGTCGCCGTCGGCTTGGGAGGAATGAGCGGCCCCGGACGCGACCACGGCGCGTCGAGTCCTGCGCCGCGCAATCGCGCACAGTATGCTTCGAGCTCCTCGGCCGTTCGCGTCGCGTGGACTGCCATGATCGCGCTCCTTTGCCGGTACGACGCGCTCTGACGGCGCTGGACTACGCGCCCTGACAGCGCCGGTACAGGCTGGCTCCGTTGTCCCACAAGAGCTTTCGCTTGGCCTCGTCGGAGATCGTGCTCCACCCGAGGATCGTCTCGACCGACTTCGGGAACCAGCACTCCGTGTGCGGATAGTCCGTGCCGAACATCAGCGTGTCCGGGCCGAGCAGCTCGATGATGCTCCTCACGGTGCCTTCGCCCTCGTGCATCTCGATGCTCTGGAAGAATTGCGGCCCGCGCACGTAGTCGCTCGGTTTCCGCGACAGATGCGCGATGGCGTACTCGGTCATCTCCGCCACTTCGTCGAGATGAAACGCCCACGAGGCCAACCAGCCGTGGCCGGTCTCGACGACGCCGACTCGCATCGCCGGGAATCGATCGAGCATCCCCGAACCCGTGATGGCGGCGACCGCACGCATGCCCGCCCACACGCCACCGGCGGCGCGCTCCAGGAAGACGTTGTCCCAGAGATCGGCCAGGCCGGGTGACCGGGGATTCGACAGGTTGAACGGATGCACGAGGACCGCAAGGTCGTACTCGACGGCGCGAGCCCAGAGCGGATCGAGGCCCGGATCGTCGATGGGCATGCCGACCGGCGTGATCGGGAAGAGCGCGACGGGCCACGCCTCCTTCGCGCAGCGCTCGATCTCCTTGACCGTACCGTCGATGTCCCGCCCCGAAGCCAGGATGATGCTCTTCAACCGCGTGGGATGGGGCCCGCAGTAGTCGGCCATGTAGCGGTGGTACGCCTCGTACATGGCCAGCTCGAGCCCGACGTCGTCGGCGCTGGCGAAGCCGTTGACTCCGCGCGTCGGGATGATGACGTGGACGTCCACGCCCTCGATGTCCATGTCGGCCACCCGCGCGTGAGAGTCGACGTTGACGCGCTCGGTCGGCCACGGCGGGCCCTTCCACTGCACACCCCACGGCGTGCCGGACGCTCGCTTGTCGGCGGAGGGCGCGGTGGGCCGGCTGATCTTCTCCCGGCTGCCCAGCCGGCGCTGGCCGCTCTTGGGGTCCCCGACAATATATGTATGCATGCCGCCGCGAAGGGCGGTCCGCGCGATGGGTGTCGTACTTCCCGCGAGGGCTTCCTTCCATCGGGTGGAGAGGTACTTCTCCAGCACCTCACAAGGCTCGTACACATGCGTGTCGGCGTCGAGGACCTTGAACCCGTGTTTCCCCATTGGACGCTCCCGGTCAGTGCTCACCCTGAGTCAGCTTCCGCCACGCCGGCCCCAGGAACGGCCCGGCGAGGGACAAGATTATCAGGACGATCAAAGCCTTGGAAATGAGGGAGGAGGCGAAGATCGAGTAGGACCCGCCCGAGATCATCAAGGCCCGGTGGTAGTTGCGCTCGACCATCTCGCCGAGCACGAGCCCGAGCAGCAGCGGGATCGGCGTGAAGCCGCCCTTGAGCATGACGTAGCCCAGCAGCCCGAAGGCGAGGCTGATCACGATGTCGGCCATGAGATTCCTGATGGCGAAGCTGCCGAGCAGGCTCACGGACAGGATCGCCGGGACGATGATCACGTTGGGCAACAGCGTCACCACGGCCAGGTGGCGAGCCACGGTGAGGCCGACGACGAAGATCACGAACGACGTCAGCGTGAGGGCGACGAAGAGACTGCCGATCACATCGCCCTTCTCCTGGAAGACCAGCGGGCCGGGCACCACGCCGAAGATGATCATCACGCCCAGGAAGACCGCGGCGCCGACGCTGCCCGGAATCCCGAGCGCGATCGTGCACACGAGATCGCCCGGCATGCAGGCGTTGGTCGCGGTCTCGGAGGCGATCACGCCCTCGGGGTCGCCGGCGCCGAACGTCTCGGGATGCGTCGACCCTCGCTTGGCCGCGCCCCACGCGAGCAGCCCGGCCGAGCTCTGTCCCACCGCCGGAAGCACACCGACGAAGAGGCCGATGGCGGCGGCCCGCGTGATCGCCCACGGCGATTTGAAGTACGTGACGACGCCCTCCCAGAATCCTCCCGCCAGCCTCCCGATCCGCGAGATGGCGCCGTCGCTTTCGGCCAGGACGACCGCCTGCGTGACGGCGAAGAGTCCGACGAGGGCCTGGATGAGCGGCACGCCGTCCTCGATGGGATTCCAGCCGAACGTGAAGCGCAGGTGCCCGGTCATGACGTCGGACCCGACCGTGGCGAGCATCAGACCGAGGCCGCCGGAGATCAGGCCCTTGACGACCGAGCCCTGCACCACGGCGGCGACCAGCGACAGCGCCAGCAACGCCGTCAGGAAGTACTCGGCCGGGCCGAACTGGAGCGCGAGCTCGGCCAGGGCCGGCGCCGCCATCGCCAGGAAGATCATCCCGATGAGGCCGCCAGACATCGCGGCCGTCGCGCTCAGCGCGAGCGCCGTTCCTCCCTGCCCGCGCTCGCACATCGGATAGCCGTCGAGGATCGTGGCCGCGTTGGAGGCGTCGCCCGGCGTGTTGACCAGGATCGCCGTGATGGAGCCACCGTAGTTGCTGCACTTGTAGAGCGAGCCCATGAAAATGAGCGCCGTGGCCGGATGCCACTTCAAGACCAGCGGCAGCGCCAGCGCCATACCGGCCGACGGGCCCAGGCCGGGCAGCACGCCGACGACGATGCCGTACATCGTGCCGGCCAGCATGGCCGCCAGGTTCTGCCACTGGAACACGAAGGCGACCGCGTCGAGCAGGTTCACCAGAGCACGCCAGCGAGCAACGGCACGCCCATGATCTGATCGAAGAGGATCCAGATCACGGCGGAGATGGCCACGCCGATCGCCGCGTGGCGCCAGAATGCCTGCCGCGTCCCGAAGAAGAACGCGAAGCCCAGGAAGAAGAGCACGACACTGATCAGGAATCCGCCCACGGCTCCGCACGCGGTGGCGACGACGATCACGCCCCAGGCGCGTGCGACGCGCGCGGCGCGCTCGCGATCCCAGCGGTCGCGGCGCGTGGATGCCGCTGTCGTGAAGCTCCGGGCGAAGTTCCGGCCAAGGGCGAGGAGGAGGAGCGCTATCGTGACGAGCGCGATGAGCTGAGGGAACTGGCGGGAGCGCTCCGGGTAGGCCGTGGCCAGCGAGTAGAGCGCGACGAAGACGACGAGGAGGACGAGCTCGAACGCGACCTCGAGCCTCATTCCTTCAGCATGGCCTGGAACTTCTCGACCTTGGGATAGGCCTCGCGCACGGCCGTCGCGAAATCACCCGCGCCCAGAGGATGGATCACCATGAGTCGCTTCTTCGTCCATTCGACGTAGGCCGGCTCGGTCACGGCCCTCGCGAAGGCGTCTTCGAGCACCTTCACCACGGCGGGCGGCGTGTGGGGCGGAGCCTCGACGCCGCGGAGCGCCGGCAGCGAGGTCAGCGTGTAGCCGAGATCCTTCGGGATCGGGACCTCGGGAAGATACGGGTCGCGCGCGTCACCGAGGAGCAGGAGCGGCCGGAGCTTCCCCGCCCTGATCAGCGGCACGCCGGAGTTGGCGAGCGCGATCGTGAAGTCGAGATGCTTGCCGGCCAGCGCGGCGATGGCGCCCGGCGAGCCCTCGTACGGGACCCAGTTGACCTTGATCCCAAGCTCCTCGACGGCCAGCAGCCCGACCAGGTGCGTCGTGCTGCCGCGGCCCGAAAGCCCGCCGGCGAGCGTCTTCGCCCGGGCCGCCTTCACGAACTCGTCGAACGACTTCCAGGCATCGGCGTGGACCAGGAGGAGCTGGTTGGAGCGGCTCCACGCGTACACCGGCGTAAAGTCGCGTGTGCGGTAGCGCGTGGTCTTGTCCAGGTACTCGATGATGATGCTCTTGGGGAACGTGTAGGTGATCAACGTGTAGCCGTCGGGCTCGGTCCGCTGGAACTTCTCGAACGCGATCTTGCCGCCGGCCCCGGGCTGATTCTCGATCAGCACGTTGACGCCGAGGTGCTTCTGCACGTAGGGCGCGATGCCTCGCGCCTCGGTGTCCTCGCCACCGCCGGCGTCGGCGGTCACGATGATCTTGATCGGCTTCCTGGGGAAGCTGCTCGGGCCGGCGGCGCGCGTCAGCCCAGGCGCCGCCAGAGTCAGCGCCCCGCCGAGGGCCGTGCCAAGGAATCTGCGTCTCACGAGTCCTTGTGTTACCACAGCCGCGAGCGTCCTTGGGGCTGGGATAATGCGGGAAGAGCCACCGAGGTGGCGACCAGCAGGAGGCGCTGACGGGACAGGCCATCCAAGGTGTACCGAAGGCGATGGAAGCCGAACGATTCGTCCTGCGAGACACGGGCGGTCGGGTTCGCGCTGCGCTGGGGATGGAGGCGGACGGTTCGGTGGGGCTATGGCTCCTGGACTCGGCCGGAAAGACGCGCGCTGGGGTCGGCGTGAGCCGCGAGGGCTCACCGGTGATGGCACTCGCCGATCAGACCGGAAAGTCACGCCTCTCGCTGACACTGACAGACGGCCCTGGCCTCAGTCTCCGCGACCAGGATAGGACCCGGATTTCGCTGAGCGTGCTGGCCGAGGGTTCGGGCATCTACGTGTGGGATCAAGCCGGTAGGGAACGTGTGGTATTGATCGTCGCGGCAGACGGTTCGCAGGTCCTCGGCTTCAGGGACAAAGACGGCAAGGTCATCTGGAAGGCGCCGTGATCGCTGCAGGCTGGGCCGAGGAGACCGCTACAGGACGGGAGAACAATGAACTGTTTCATCCATGATCGTTCAGCTGCGGTCGGGCTCTGTGCCGCTTGTCAGAAGGCTGTCTGCCGGGAGTGTGTCGGCCGCGACACCCCGCGGCTCTTGTGCCGCACGTGCATCCAGCAACGAGCGGTTCTGGGCTTCGAGTATCGGTCGCGCACCAGCCTCGGCGGCTGGCCGCTGATTCACATCTGCCTCGGTGTTGACCCGGCCACGATGCGTCCGCGAGTGGCGAAGGGTATTGTCGCCATCGGGAACGTGGCGGTAGGCGGCGTGGCCATCGCTGGTCTCGCGTGTGGTCTTGTGACCGTCGGTGGGGCCTCCTTCGGGCTCTTGTTCGCGCTCGGCGGTGCAGCGGTGGGGTTGGGCATGTCGGTTGGCGGCCTGGCGGTCGGATCCATCGCGCTGGGCGGTGCGGCGATCGGGTTTGTCTACGCCATCGGTGGCGCGGCGTTCGCTCCGGCGATCATCGACGGCAGACGATGTGATCCGGCCGTGGCGGACTTTGTTCGCCAGTGGCTTGGCTCTCGATTCCTACCGCCCAATTGTCGGTGAGCGCCGAGGCGCTCGGGCGCTGAAGCGGGATGAAGGTGTCGGTCTAACTCCGGCAACACGGATGCCGAGGCACGGCAGCACATCACGCGCTACAACAGCTTGAACATCCGCGGCAGGACGAGCGTGATCCAGGGCACGAGGATGATCACCACCAGCCCCACTGCCAGCACGGCCACGAACGGCAGCATCGCGCGCGACGCGCGGTCGACCGAGAGATCGGCGATGCCGCAGGCGATGAAGAGGCCGACGCCGATGGGCGGCAGGAAGAGTCCGATCCCGACCGCGGCGACGATGACGATCGCGTAGTGGATCGGGTCGATGCCGAGCCCGGCCGCCACCGGCAAGAGGCTCGGTAGCAGGATGACGACGGCGGGCAGCCCCTCGATGACGGCGCCGAAGAAGACGAAGATGACGGCGGTCGCAAAGAGGAACACGGTGCTGCTGCCCGGGACAACGGTCATCAGGCGGATGAGCGCCGCCGGCATCTGCTGCACGGTCAGGAACCACGACACGAGCCCGGCGGTGCCGAGGAGCAGCCCGACCGCGCCCGTGACCATCGCCGACTTCACGACGATCTCCGGCAGCTCGCGCCACTTGATCTCGCGGTACACGAAGAGCCCGACGATCGCTGCGTAGAGCACGGCCAGCACCGAGGCCTCGGTTGGCGTCATGATGCCGCCGAGGATCCCGCCGAAGATGATCGCCGGCATGCCGAGCGGGATCAACGCGCGCCACACGGCGCGGCCGAGCGCGCCGGCGGTCGGCACCGGCTCGGGAGCGATCCCGCTCTTCCCCGCCAGCCACCACACGTAGACCATCAGCGCGACCGCGAGGACCACCGCGGGAGCGAAGCCTGCCGTGAACAGCGCGGCGACCGAGAGGCTCGCGACCGAGCCGATCACGATCATCAGGATGCAGGGCGGCACCAGGATGCCCATGGCCGAGGCCGCCGAGACCACGGCGACCGCCAGCTCCTTGCTGTACCCGGCGCGCACCATCCCCGGGATCGTCGTCGCCGCCACCGCCGAGACGTCGGCGACCGTCGAGCCGGAGATCCCGGAGAAGATGTATTCCGCGGTGATGACCGCCATGCCGAGCCCGCCGCGGATCCACCCGACCAGCGCCACCGCGAGCGCCACCAGGCGCCGCGCGATCCCGCCCGTCTCCATCAGCGCCCCGGCCAGGATGAAGAGCGGGAGCGAGAGCAGGACGAACGAATCCACCTGGTGAAGAATCGTCTGAACGCTCGTGGCCAGCGGCGCCGGCGATGCCAGGAGCGCACCGACGTAGCCGGCCACTCCGACGGTGACGGCGACAGGCACGCCGATCAGGAGCAAAAGAAGAAATACGAGCGAGACCAGGATCATCGCGCGCGCGCGAGCTTCCAGAGATGCGGGATCGCGAAGAGGATCATCAGCGCACCGCCCACGGGCAGCGCGCCGTAGAACCAGACCATCGAGATCTCGAGCGCGTCGGTGACCTGGCGCCTCGCGATCGGGAAGATCGCAATGCCCCCGGCCAGCAGCACGGCGGCGAAGGCGACGACGACGAGTGTGCCGAGCAGCTCGACCCGCCGCCGCGTCACCGGCCCGAAGCGATCGACGAGCAGGTGCAGCCGGAAGTGGGCACCGCGGCGGACCGCCACCGCGGCGCCCAGGAAGATCATCCACACGAAGCAGAGCCGCGCGACCTCGTCATACCATTGAAACGTCGCGTGCATCACGTAGCGGCTCCAGACGCCGAGAAAGACGTCGGCGACCAGCACCGCCATGAGCCCGATGCAAACGAGCTCGACGAGCACGGCTACTTCGCGGCGGCCTTCGCCTCCGCGACGACGCGGTCGAAGAGCTCCTTGCCGACCTTCGTCTCGATGAACTTCCACACCGGCTGCGCGCGCTCCTGGAACGGACGGAGATCCTTCACCTCGTTGACCTGCATGCCCTTGGCCTTCATCTGGACCAGGCCGTCGGCCTCGGCCCGGACCTCGTCCTGGCGGTGCTGAGCGCAGGCGGCCGTCATCGTGTCGTCGACGACCTTCTTGAGATCGGCCGGCAGCGCGTCGTATTTGGGCTTGGCCATGACCCACACGGCGGCGGGATACGAGTGGAGCGTGCGGGAATAGTACTTGGTGATCTCGTGGAACTTGTCGGACACGGCGGTCGTGACCGGCAGCTCGAGCCCATCGACGGTGCCCTGCTTGACGGCCAGGTACACCTCGCCCCAGATCATCGGCACCGGGTTCGCGCCGAACGCCTTGAAGACCTCGACCAGCGTGGGAATCGGTGGGACGCGGATCGTCTGGCCCTTCAGATCATCGGGAGAGGCGATCGCGCGCTTGTTCGACAGCACGCCACGAAAGCCCCAGCCGCCGCCGTAGCAGAACGGCTTGGCGCCGAGCGGCTCGAAGCGGTTCATCATCTCCTTGCCGATCGGACCGTCCATCACCTTCCACACGTGCTCGCGGCCCGTGTAGAGGAACGGCACGTCGGTGGCGAGCATCTTCGGGTCGAACTTGCCGCCGATCGACGGCAAGGAAATGGCGCCCACGTCGATGGTGCCGAGCTGCATGCCCTCGAGCTGGACGATCTCGTTCTTCGCGAGCTGGCCGGCGGGGTACACCTCGACCTTGATGCGGCCGCCACTCTTCGCCTCGGCCACTTCCTTGAACTTGTAGGCCGAGGTGGTGAACGGGTTGTCGTTGCCGACGATCGTGGCGAGCTTGAGCGTGACCGTCTGCGCGACGGCGGCAGACGGCATGACGAGAGCCGCGACGGCGAGGAGCACGAGGAAGCGCTTCATCGAGGCCTCCACGGGTGGAGCGAGTCGGACCGGGTGGCTGGAGTTCTATCCCAGCGCGCGGTCCGCCGCAAGGACCCGCCGCTCGGCGCCTATTTCGTGCGCGGGGCCCTCGCCTCCACCTCTAGCTGGCGTACTTTCTCCCATACCTCGCGGAGCCGGTCGATTTTTTCGTCACCGTTCGTGTCGGTGATTCGCCGTGGCATGACTGACCCACGAAGGCTACAGGCACGACGCCGGTGCGTCTTTCGCGTTCTTGCCGAATGTTTGAATTTTATCGAGGGCCGCTTTGTCCTGGCCGGTCGCTTGACGGGACCGCGTCCATCGTGGGATACGCTTGCCGTGCCGGCGCGCGCCAGCTCGACAGAATCGAGCCCCGTCCCGCTCGACGCGAAGGTCGATTCGGTCCATGCCGCGACCGGGCGGCATGGACGAGTCGGCATTGATCTGGTCAGCCTGTCGAGCGGCAGCTCGTGGAACGGGATCCGAGTGCACCAGGGGCGGGACAGAGCACGGGCGTACCGCCACTTTTCGACGGCGTTTCGCCGGCTCACGAACATCACCCCCGGGCGCTATCGTCAGGGCCTTCGCTGAATGTTCCCAGCCGAGGTGATCGCCGGCGCCGACACGCGGCCCACCGGCTCGAGCGGTTGAATGCGGACCGCCATCCTCGTCGAGGACGATCGGATCGCCGTCATCGATCCGACCAACCGGACGGCCGATCAGCCCGGAACCGACGTGATCGACGGCCGGGGCAAGGCGGTGTTCCCCGGGCTCTCGAACTGCCACACGCACCTGCACCTCACGCACTCCCGAGGCATCCAGGAAGACTTCGGCTTCCCGTCCTCGCTGCGGTTTCCCTCGACGGTGGCGGCCTTCATGAGCCAGGAAGAGCTCGGCGTCTTCGCCGCGCTGGGAGCCATCGAGGCCATCCGCTCGGGAACGACCGGGCTGATCGAGATCGGCTTCGACGTGCCGTCCTATGCCGCCGTCATCGCCCGAAGCGGGCTCCGGCTGGTGCTGGCGCAGAGCTGCAGCGACGTCGTGGCCGATGCGGTGGCGACGAGCGCCATGTTCTCGCCGGCGCGCGCCGACGCGTCGCTGCAGCGCGTGGCCGAGACAATCGAGCGCTGGCACGGCGCCGAGGGCGGCCGCATCACCTGTTGCGTCGCGGCTCACGCTCCCGAAGCGTGTTCGCCCGCGCTGCTGCGCGCCGCCCGCACACTGGCCGAGTCGCGTCGCCTTCGTTACACGATCCATCTCTGCCAGAGCCGCTGGGAGATCGAGCAGGTGATGCGCCAGCGCGGCGTCCGTCCCACCGAGTATCTGTCCCAGAACGAGTTCCTCGGGCCGGACCTGATCGCCGCGCACTGTCGGTTCATGACGCCGTCGGAAGTGTCCCTGCTCGGGCGGAGCCGCGCGTTCGTCTCCCACAACGCGGCGATGGCCGCTCGACGAGCCGCCGCCCCGCCGATCCAGGCTCTGGCGACGGCCGGCTGCACGATCGCCATGGGCTCGGACAACATGGCCGAGGACATGGTGGAGGTGATGCGCACCGGACTCTTCATGGAGCGCGTCGCCCGCCAGGATGCGCAATCGCCCCAGCCCGAGGACGTGCTGGAGTGGGCAGCGCGCAATGGCGCCAACGCGCTGGGGCACGGTCAGATCGCCGGCAGCCTCGAGGTCGGCAAGAAGGCCGACCTGTTCGTGGTCGACGCGCGACGGCCCAACCTGGTGCCGGCCGTTCGCATCGTCTCGGCGTTCGTGCACAACGGCCAGCCCGCCGACATCGAGGCGGTCATGGTGGACGGGCGCTGGCTGATGCGCGACCGCAAGGTGCTCACGCTCGACGAGAAGAACATCGTCACGCGGGCCGAGGCGATCGGTCAGCGCGCGTGGCGGCAGCTCGTGGAGAAGTATCCCGACGTGTCGTTCCCGATCCGGTTACCGAGGGGAGGCGCCGCATGAACAGTCGCCGCTCGTTCCTGACCGGCAGCGCCGCGGCGCTGATCGCGTCGTCGGTGGCTCCGGCACCGCTCACCGCGCAGACACCAAAGAAGGGCGGCACGCTGCGCTTCGTCCCCATCGGCGATCTCAAGATCCTCGACCCGATCTGGACGACCGCGTACATCACGCGCGACCACGGCTACATGGTGTACGACACGCTGTTCGCCAACGACGCCACCCTGCAGCCGCGCCCGCAGATGGTCGACAAGTACACGATGAGCCGCGACCGGATGAAGTGGTCGTTCACGCTCCGCAGCGGCCTCCAGTTCCACGACGGCGCACCGGTGACGGCGGAGGACTGCGTGGCCTCGCTGCTGCGCTGGGGCAAGCGCGACGCGCTGGGCCGGATGCTGCTGGCGGCCACCGGCAAGCTCCAGGCGACCGACGCGAAGACCTTCGTGCTCGAGCTGAAGTCGCCGTTCGGCATCGTGCTCGAGGCCCTGGCCAAGCCGTCGAGCAACGTGCCGTTCATCATGCCCGCGCGCCTGGCCGCCACACCGGACACGGAGCAGGTCAAGGAGCCGATCGGCTCCGGGCCGTTCAAGTTCGTCAAGGAGCAGTGGCAGCCCGGTCACGAGGCCGTGTACGTGAAGAACACCGACTACGTGCCGCGCAGCGAGCCGGCCAGTGGCGCCGCCGGCGGCAAGGTCGTCCACCTCGACCGCGTGGTGTGGCGCTATCAGCCCGACCCGGCGACCGCCTCGGCGGCGCTCGAGGCGGGCGAGCTCGAGTACTGGTGGCTCCCGCCCGCCGATTACGTCGCGCGGATGGAGAAGAACCCGAACATCGTCGTGTTCGTGTCGGATCCGACGGGGATCCAGGGCTGGCTGCGGCCCAATCACCTGCACTCGCCGTTCGACAACAAGAAGGCGCGCCAGGCCCTGCTCTACCTCGTGGACCAGGAGCTGTGGCTGCAAGCTGCCATCGGTCAGCCCAAGTTCTACCGGACGTGCCCGGCGTACTTCATGTGCGGCAACCAGCCCTACGAGAGCAAGGCCGGTGCGCCGCGGCCGGACCCCGAGCGTGCGCGGCAGCTCTTG
>QHTB01000021.1 GCA_003220615.1 Candidatus Rokuibacteriota bacterium | reverse complement strand
CGTGAACTGGAATGGTTCTGCGGAATTCCGTCATCGCACAGCTTGCACATGAGCTTTTCCCTCCGCGTCGAGTCATTCTCAGTGAACAGCGCAAGCAACATGAAGCCCGCTTCTCGGAAGTGTCGGCTTCCCTCACGAATCAGCGTTGGAGTGTGCCGCCCCCGGCCCCCAGGTACAGCGCGCACAACTCCCCTGTCAAGGGGACCTGGCGGCCGCGGTGCAGCAGTCCCTCAGAAACTATTCCGCGGCCTTGCCCGCGCGGCCTCCGGCTGATACGGTCTCCACCCAAGCCCTTTCGACCTGGAGGCGCCATGACAGAGCCGATCACGATGCAGATCTTCTCGGACTACGTCTGACCCTGGTGCTATCTCAGTACCGTGCGTATTGAGAAGCTCCGGACCGAGCACAACGTGAAGGTCGAGTGGGTGCACTTCCCGCTGCATCCGGAGACGCCGCCGGAAGGACGCGCGCTGGCCGACCTGTTCGCCGGACGCAGTGCCGAGCAGCGCAAGGCGATGCACGCGCAGATGAAGGCGCGCATGGAGGCCGAAGGGCTACCCTACGGGGAGCGCACCATGACGTACAACAGCCGGCTCGCGCAGGAGATCGGCAAGTGGGCGGACACGCAGCCGGGCGGGGACGCGATCCACGACGCGTTCTTCCGCGCGTACTTCGTCGAGGCCCGGGACATCTCCAGGCCCGAGGTGATGCTGGAGATCGTGCAGCAGGCGGGGCTGTCCGTGGACGCCGCGCGCGAGGTCCTCGAGAAGCGCACGTTCAAGGACGCGGTCGATGCGGACTGGAAGCTCTCCCGCGAGTACGGCGTCACGGGCGTGCCGACGTTCGTCGTCGGAGGCCAGGGCGTCGTCGGCGCGCAGCCATACGAAGTCCTGGAGCAGCTCGTGCGAGAGGGACGACAAGGCGCCAGCGCTCGGCGATGACCGACACCACGCTGACCCCGTCACGCCTGTGGAAACGCATGACCGCAGAGCAGCGGCTTCGGGCCGCGCAGGCGCTCTGGCGCGAGGCCGACGCGGCGGGCGAGCAGATGCAGGCGGCCCTGCTCATCGCCAAGCAGCGGAACTTCCGGCCGAAGACGGTCGCCGGCCTCGACGCCGATCGCAAGGCGCGTCATCTCGCCGCCGTATCGGAGCTGTCGGAGGAGCTCGCGGCGCGCGTGCTCCTCGTGTATCACATGGCCGAACAGCGCCCGATGATGGGCACGTTCCTCGACGCGCTCGGCATCGCCCACGACGACGGGCTGATTCGAGAGGACGCGGCCGCGCCCGATCCCGCGAAGACCGCGGCGGCGGCCGCCGCGATCGCCCGCGTCTACCCAGCGCACGACGTCGCGCTCTATCTGAACACGCTCCTGTGGCAGGACCCGAAATCGTGGGCGACGCTGCAGGACGTGCCCGAAGCCCGTCTGCCCTGATCGGCGAGCGCTACCTTTCCTCGCGCATGTCCATGGGCGTCTTGCCGGGCGGGAGCGGCGGGCGCTTGACCAGATCTTCGAACGATACGCCGGCCTCGTAGTCGCGAATCAACTGCTGCGGGTCGAAGATGACGCCGATGGGGTTCTCGGCGAAGTCCGGGCCCGTGAAGTACGCGTGGGACTCGTCCATGGTGGCGAAGTTGTCGATCTGTAGCTCGACGCGCAGGCCGTCGGGGTCGCGGTAGTACATGGACGTCGTCGGCCCGTGGTTGATGCAGCGGGCGGGCTCGATCCCGCTGGCCTTGAGCCGTCGGTAGGTCGCCAGGAGCTCGCCCAGGCCAGCGTAGGTGTAGGCGATATGGTGCACGCCGGCGGCGGCCGGATCCGAGGCCAGGCTCCCGGGCGTGTTGATGACGGCCACCCGATGGTGCTCGTCATCGTAGGTGAGGAAGGCGATGAAATCGTTGCGGAAGGCCACGCGCGCCTGCAGCACGGTGGCGTACCAGGCGATCACCGCGTCATAGTTCGCGGTCTTGAGCACGACGTGGGCGAACTTCTCCGGGGCGATCCGCTGTGACGACGCCGGGAGAGTCCTGGTCGCGGTGGCCACTGTGTTCATCGCCGTCCTCCTCCAGTCATGAGCGCGCTCCGCGCTGACGTTCGAAATCATAATACGGCTCGCGCGCCCTGTCCGGCGCGTACACCCGGCCCATGACGTCGTGAGAAGATCGAGGCATGGCAACGGTGTCACCGGGCCGCGGGAGCACGGGCGACGGGAATGAGCTGGCCACGGGCGATCACATGACCCGTGAGGAGTTTCACCGGATCTACGCGGCGACCGACGACGCGTTCCGTGCCGAGCTGATCGGAGGGATCGTCTACGTGCCGTCGCCGCTGAAACGCCGGCACGGCGTCCATCATCTGCTGCTCGGGGCACTCTTCGCCGCGTATGCCGCTCGGACCCCGGGCGTGGAGGCCGGCGACAACGCGACCGTGCTGCTCGGCGAGGATGCCGAGCCTCAGCCGGACCTCTACCTTCGCCTGCTGCCCGAGTCGGGCGGGCAGTCGCGCACGACTGACGACGACTACGTCCTGGGGGCGCCGGAGCTCATTGCCGAGATTGCCCACAGCTCGCGCGCCATCGACTTGCACGCGAAGAAGGACGACTACGCACGGTACGGCGTCCACGAGTATCTGGTCGTCACGCTCGGCGAAGGCCGCCTGCGCTGGTTCGATCTTCGCGCGGGCCGAGAGCTCGAGGCGTCCGCCGACGGTGTCGTGCGGCTCCAGGTGACGCCTGGGCTCTGGGTGGACACCACCGCGCTGTTCGCCGGTGACCACGCCGGGGCCATGGCCACGCTCGAGCGCGGGCTCGCGACACCCGAGCACTCCGAGTTCGTTCGCCGCCTGTCGGCTCGCTGATCTGGCCGCTGCCTGGATATACTCCCGGGTGGGAGCGACGCCATGACAGCTCACAGTGGTCCATTGAACGGTATCCGCGTGATCGACCTGGGGCGCCATCAGGCTGGGCCGCGGTGCGCTCAGGTGCTCGCCCGTCTGGGGGCAGAGGTCATCAAGATCGAGCGCCTGGGTGGCGAGGAGACCCGCTACCACGCGCCGTGGGTCCGAAAGCAGAGCGCGTACTGGGTCCAGTACAACAGCGGCAAGAAGAGCGTGAGCATGGACTTGCGCAAAGAGGACGCGAAGGCGGCGCTGCGCAAGCTGATCAAGATTTCCGACGTCGTCGTGCAGAACTTCCGCCCCGGGACCATCGACGAGATGGGCTTCGGCTACGACGTGTTGAAGCAGCTGAATCCGCGCATCATCTTGGCCAACGTCTCCGCCTACGGGCAGTTCGGCCCCTATCGCGACCAGATCGGCTACGACCCGATCGGCCAGACCATGTCGGGCATCGCCATGGTCACCGGCGAAGAGGGGATGCCGCCGATTCGCGCCGGGGTCCCGATCATCGATCGCACCACCGCGCTGCACTCGGCCATCGGCATCCTGGCCGCGCTCTACGAGCGGAATATTTCGGGAGAAGGCCAGACGATCGACGTCTGCCTCGCGGATTCCGGCTACAGCCTGACCGAGATTCCGATCACCGCGTACCACGGCGCCGGAACCGAGCCCCAGCGCGGCGTCACCGATTCAGCGCCCAGCGGCATGTATCCCTGCAAGGATGGCTGGGTGCTCATCTCGGCCGGAGACCAGCACCACTGGGCTCGGGTGTGCGGCGCGCTCGGGAAACCGGAGTGGGAGAAGGACCCCCGCTTCACCACTCGCCGCGAGCGCAGCAAGCATGCCGAAGCGATCAACGAAGCGATGCGGGAATTGATGGGCACCATGACGATGAAGGACGCCATCGCGCACTTCACGCGCCACGACGTGGTTGCGGCGCCGGTGAACACCATCGCGCAGGCGGCCCAGGATTCTCATCCCTGGGAGCGGCGGGCAATGGTCGAGGTTCCGGACTTCCTGGCCGGGACCATCGCCGTGTCCGGTGACTTCTGGCACTTCGGGCGCACTCCGGCCGTCGTCGGCTCGACGCCGAAGGTGGGCGAGCACAACGAGGACGTGCTGGGCGGCCTGCTCGGCTACTCGAAGGACGAGATCGCGAAGCTCTACGCGAATGACGTGATCGGGAACTGGGACCACTACGACACCGTCCCCGGGTAGATCACGACACGACCTGGTACCTCCGCACCGCCGCTTCGTCGAGCTCGAGGCCGAGACCTGGTGCATCCGGAGCGACGAGCTCGCCGCGCTCGAGCCGCGGCATCGACGTGAGGATGCCGGCCGATCGCGGCACGAACTCCACCAGATGAGCGTTGGGAATGGCGCACAGCACATGCACCTGGATCTCGGGGACGACGTGCCCACACACCGGAACGCGATGCGCGTGCGCGAGCGCTGCGATCTTGCGCCACGGCGTCATGCCACCGACCCTGGCCAGATCGAGAATGAGCACATCGACGGCCTGAGCTTCCAGGAGCTGCCGGAAGGCGTCGAGGTGATACAGGTGCTCGCCGGCGGCGATCGGGACGTCGAGCCTGCGGCGAAGCTGGGCAAGCCCGGCGAAGTCGAGATGGTGGACGGGATCTTCCAGCCACGCGATCCCCGCGTCCTGGAGAACTCGGCCCGAGCGTCGCGCCTGGGCCAGAGACCAACTCTCGGTCGCGTCCACCATGACCCGAACGTCCGGCCCGACGGCCTCACGCACGGCACGGACTCGTCGCGCCTCGAGCTCCGGCGTCGCCTCACGCCCGAGGCGTAGTTTCACGGCGCTGAACCCGGCGTCGACGTGACGCCTCGCCGACGCTGCGAGCTCGTCGGGAGTCAGGCTGTACCACAGACCGTCGCTCGCATACGCCGGCAGCCGATCGCGATAGCCACCGAGTAGCCGATGGAGCGGTTGGCCCATCGTCTTCCCAGCAGCGTCCCAGACGGCGACGTCGAGCGGGCACAGGGCGCAGTGGAGCAAACCGCCCGGGCCCACCCAGTCACCACGTCGCGCTAAGCGGTCCCAGACGGCCTCGGGCTCCAGGACGCTCATGCCGATCAAATGCTCACCCAGCTCGCGCGCGGCGTGGCAGATCGCCGTCATGAGATCGGGGCGCGGATAGACGATGTAGCCGAGACCTTCGACGCCATCGGAGGTCGTGACTCGCGCGAGGACGTGCCAGTTCGCATCGACCGTTCGCCCGGCCGCCACGTAGGGGTGAGCGACGGGAACGCGCAACACATTCACGGCGACCTGCGTGATTTTCACGCTGACGCCCGGTCGCTACGCGGCCTCGGCCGGCACCTCGGCGAGCAGACGGCCGAAGGCCGGCAGCCGGTCGGAGCTCTTGAGCGCGCGTAGCATCGCCCAGAACGACGCCTGGTTCGTGGTGACCACCGGCTTCTTGAACTCGCGCTCCCAGGCGGCGACCGATGACATGGTCGGGAAGTTGCCGCCGGGGACCACGAAGGCCTCGATCTCCGGCCGATCGACCCTGGCAAACGCATCGCGCGCGTTCTGAGGGCCGAGCTTCCCGATCGCATACGCGTCGGTCGCGCCGAACCCTTCGAGCGCGACCGTGTCGAGCCCGTGCTTCGCCTTGAAGTAGCGGGCGGCGCGCTCGTTGACCGCATCCGAATAGGGAGACACGATGGCGACGCGGCGCGCGCCGAGCGCGCGCACGGCGCGGCCCACCGCCTGCGCCGATGTGATGGCCGGAACGCCGGCGCCGGAGCTCATCCGCTTCGTGACGACGTCGTCGTAGTCCTCGGCAAAGAGACTGGCCGACGTCTGGGCCAGGATCACGATCTCGACCTTGGCCGTCCCCAACAAGCGCGACTGATAGTCGATGTCCTCGTCGCGGCTCGGCGAGAAGCTCCCGCCGCCACTCGACATGAGCCGCCCGACGTGGGCCTGGTAGGTCGCCGGCAAGAGTCGGCACTCGATCTCGACCGTCGTGTTCGTGGAAGGAATGAGGACGCCGAAGTGGCGGGTCATGGGACGAGCACGATCTTACCGCGATGACCCGCGGCCATCACCGCTTCGTGAGCGCGCGGCGCCTGGGCCAGCGGGATCTCCTGGGCGATGACCGGACGCAGCGTGCCGTTGCCGAGGCCCTCGACGAGCGCGGCGTGGATGCCCGCGAGCTGTGCCGGCGAGGCGTGGAAGAGGGCCACGCCGATGATCGCGGCGTTCTTGTTCATGGCGCCGCGGGGATTGATCGCGATCGTGCCGCGGTTGCCGATGACGACGATGCGGCCGTGCAGGGCGACGATGTCCAGGTCCTTGGCGAGGTTCACGTTGGCCAGCATCTCCAGCACGACGTTGACGCCCTTGCCGCCGGTCAGCCGCAGCAGCTCGTCGAGATAATCCGGCGCGGTGTGATCGAGCGCGTGGTGGGCGCCTTGCTCGAGCACCAGGCGCCGGCCCTCGGCCGTCCCCGCGGTGCCGAACACCGTCATGCCCCGCGCCCGCGCGAGCTGCACGGCGCCGATGCCGACGCCTCCGCTGGCCCCGTGCACCAGCACCGTCTCGCCGGCGTCGCCGTGGCCGCGCTGGAACAGCGCGTGGTACGCGGTCGCGTACGGCACGTTCATCGCCGCGCCCTGCGCGTACGAGACGCGGGCGGGCAACGGGTGCACCTGGGCCTCGCCGCAGAGCGACAGCTCGGCGTACGCGCCGCTGGCCGTGCCTCCCACGTACACGCGGTCGCCCGGCTTCACGCTCGTCACGCCATTGCCGACCGCTTCGACCACGCCGGCCGTGTCCGAGCCCGGCGTGTACGGGAGCTTCGGGCCACGGTTGTCGGTGTTCGAGCGCAGGTAGGTGTCCACCGGATTCACGCCGACGGCGTGATTGCGGACGAGCACCTGCCCGGCGTCGGGCTTTGGCGCGGGGATCTCTTCGAGCTTCAGGACCTCGGGACCGCCGTACGCGGACACGCGGATCGCTTTCATGGCTGCCGGCTCCTTCCAGGAGTGGGCGTTCGTTCCACGGCCGCGACCGTACCAGCCGATGACCTCGCCGGCAAGGCCGGGGTATCGTTGTGCCCCGGCGCGCGACGCACCGGAGGGAGACAGTGGACATGGAGCGACTGAGCGGGAAGATTGCCGCCGTCACGGGCGGGGCGTCCGGCATCGGTGAGGCCACGGTGCGGCGGTTCGTCGCGGAGGGCGCGAAGGTCGCGTTTGCCGATCGCGACGTCGACCGGGGCAAGCGGGTCGCCGCGGAGATCGAAGCGACCGGCGGCCAGGCGCTCTTCGTGGAAGCGCACGTGGAGCGGGAGACCGAGGCCGCGGGGTTCATCCAGCAGGCGGCGAATCACTTCGGACGCCTCGACGTGCTGGTCAACAACGCGGGGATCCGGATGTACCAGACGGTCGTCGAGGCCAGCGCCGAGAGCTGGGATGAGATCCTGGGCGTCAACCTGAAGGGCTACGTGTTCTGCGCGAAGGCGGCGATCCCGATCATCCGCCAGGCGGGCGGGGGAAGCATCGTCAACGTCGCCTCGGTCCGGTCGGTGGTGAGCGCGGGCAAGACGACGCAGTACGACACCACCAAAGCCGCGGTGGCCGGGCTGACGCGCGGCATGGCGATGGATCACGCGGCCGACAAGATCAGGGTCAACGCCGTCTGTCCGGGCCCCATCTTCACGCCGTACCACGAGCGCCGCACCCTGGCGATGGGCAGGACCCTCGAGCAGTACCGGGAGGACGCCGCGAAGACCACGATCCTCAAGCGTCCGGGGACGCCCGCGGAAGTCGCCGCCAGCATCCTGTTCCTCGCCTCCGACGACGCGTCGTTCGTGACGGGCACTCTCCTGTTCGTCGACGGCGGCCACACCGCCATGTGAGGAGCGTTCAACATCATGCGTGAGAACACGCTCAAGCAACGGCTCTACGGCGGAAAGGCTCCATCACGGTCGACACGGCCGAAGCCTGCATCGCTGCCGCCGAGCTGACCGGCATGGCGCCGATCGTGCGCCCGGTCGGAAACAGGCCCGAGATCATCGCGCCGTTCCTGGACCGGGGTGCGTGGGGCGTTCAGGTGCCTCACGTCAACACGGCGGACGAAGCCAGGGCGGCCGTGGATGCGGTGAAATACGGCCCCGACGGCCACCGAGGAATTTTCAGCGGCGGCCGACCCGCCGGTTACGGATTCAAGGGCGCCACTGCGGACTACGCCCGGGAAGCCAATCGCCAGACGCTGGTGTGTCTGATGCTGGAAGAGGTGGTGGCCATCGAGAACCTGCCGGACCTGGTCACGGTGCCGGGCGTCGACGTGTACTTCATCGGGTCCGGTGATCTCTCTCAGTCGATGGGCCTCACCGGACAGCAGGCTCACCCCGACGTGCAGAACGTGATGGAGCGCGGCATCAAGATCATCACCGGCGCCGGGCGCATCGCCGGGTGTAGCTGCCCCGACAATCTGATCCCCAAGTTCCTCGGCCTCGGCGTCCAGTACTTTCACAGCGGCGTGAATCGACTGCTCCAGCAGAGCAGCGAGGCGTATCTGAAGACGGTCCGCCAGGCGGCGGCCGCCGCCGGCCGGTGACGTGAGGTCGCCGCGACGGGGGATTCTCACGCTCGACCGGAGCGGCTACACTACGCGGCGGCCACGTCACCGCTGACCCTCAGGAGGAGAGCCGTGATCAAGATCCTCACGCCCCAGCAGCCGGCTCCCGTCATGGAGATCGCCCGCGAATTGCTCCCGCCCGGCATGGAGCTGGTCGTCGCCGACCCCACCGCGCCCGGGTTCTACGATGCGGCGGCGGACGCCGAGTACTATCTCGGGTCGCCGCGCTTCGGGATCGGCAACGAGTTCTTCCGCTCGGCGCCCAAGCTGAAGCTCGTGCAGCTCACCAGCGCGGGCTACGACCGCGTCGATCTCGAGGCGGCGCGCAAGGCCCGCGTGCCCGTCGCCAACAACGGCGGCGCCAACTCGGTCGCCGTCTCCGAGCACGCCGTCATGCTCATGCTGGCGGTGCACAAGAAGCTGGTGTGGCATCACCTGAACGTCGTGGCCGGCACGTGGCGGACGTCCGACTTCGCCGCGAATCGCACGTACGAGCTCGAGGGCAAGACGCTCGGCATCGTCGGCCTCGGCAACATCGGCAAGAAGGTCGCGCGGCGCGTCCGGGGCTTCGACATGGACATCCGCTACTTCGACATCGTCCGGCTCAGCGAGGACCAGGAGGACGCGCTCGGCGTCCGCTTCGCGCTCTTCACCGAGCTCCTCCGCACGTCGGACGTCGTGACCCTGCACGTGCCGCTCACCGACGTCACCCGCGGGATGATCTCGACGCGCGAGCTCGCGATGATGAAGAGGAGCGCGATCCTCATCAACACCTGCCGTGGCCCCGTCGTCGACGAGAACGCGCTCCATCACGCGCTCACCTCCGGCACGATCGCCGGCGCCGGCCTCGACGTGATGGTGGAGGAGCCGCCGAAGAAGAACCATCCGCTGTTCTCGCTCCCGAACGTCACGCTGACGCCCCACAGCGCGGGACCGACCTGGGACAACTGGGCCAAGGCGTACCGCAACGGCTTCGACAACATCCAGCGCATACACACGGGCCAGGCGCCGCTGTGGGTGGTGCCGGAGCTGCGCGCGCTGCTCGAGGAGAAGCGAACGGCGCCTTGACTTACTGGAGCCCGATCGATAGCATCCTGGTAAGACGATGGAGACGGTCACGCTATCCAGCAAGTATCAGCTCGTCCTGCCGCGTGGCGCTCGCGAGCGCCTGCGCCTTCGACCCGGGATGCGCATCACGGTCCTCGACAAGGGCGGGGTTATTTTCCTGGTCCCTGAACGCGCTCTGCGCGCGTACCGCGGCATCGCCCGTGGCGTCAATCCCAAGGGACTCCGCGAGAAGAAGGACCGCCACTGATCCTGGTCGATTCGAGCGGCTGGATCGAGTACCTGGCTGGCCGCCCGAACGCCGACCGCTTCGCCTCGTACATCGAAGGCCGAGAGCCGTTGCTGGTCTCTGCGATCGAGGTCTACGAAGTCTACAAGGTGATCCGCCGGGACGTCAGCGAGGAGCGGGCGGTCGAGGCGGTCTCGGCCCTTCGCCGCGCGACTATCGCGCCGGTCGACGAACCGCTCGCGCTCGAAGCCGCCGACGTGTCACTGGCGCACGGCCTCGCCATGGCGGATTCACTCGTCTACGCCACCGCCCGGCGGTTTGGGGCGCGGCTCGTGACCCGCGATGCAGACTTCGAGGGGCTTCCCGGCGCCATCGTCATCCGCTGAACCTCCTACCGATTCTGTAGACGCAGGTCCAGGAGGTGGTCAGTAGGGCTCCCTGACGAAGATGAACGTCGTGCCCTGCACGATGGGGGCGCTGGCGCCGACGAACGAGACGTTGACGTCCTCGACCTGGCGCGCGCCCGCACGCCCCGACGCCTGGAGCGCGCCCTCGATGATGTGCCAGAGACCGTGGATGCGTCCGGTGCTCAGGCTCCCGCCGAACGTGTTCAGCGGAAGCTCGCCGTCCAGCTCGATGCGCCCGTCCTGGATGAAATCGAGCGCCTCGCCCTCCTTGCAGAACCCGTAGGACTCGAGGCCGTAGATCACCGAGGCGGAGAAGCCGTCGTAGATCTGCGCGACGTCGACGTCTCGCGGGGAGAAGCCCGAGCGCTCCCAGGTGAGACGCGACGAGCTCCGGCCGCCGTCCATGTAACTCGACAGGCTGCCGATGCGTCCCGCCACCTCGAAGGCGAGCCGCTGGCCGTAGCCCGCGATGTACGCGGGACGCGGCCGCAGATCACGCGCGCGGTCGGCGGTGGTGAGGACGATGGCGACGGCGCCCTGCACCGGGATGTCGCAGTCGTAGAGACAGAAC
>QHTB01000231.1 GCA_003220615.1 Candidatus Rokuibacteriota bacterium | reverse complement strand
GCGTTCGTGGCCATGAAGGTCTACGACACCGCCTGGGCCACCCAGCTCGCGATCCGTCATCTGGCGCCGGGCGGCTTCGTCGTCGCGGCCGAGAACTGCTGGCCCGATCCGATCGTCGCGTCCATCGCCGGCGTGGACCGCTCGGTCGGCATGGTGATGTCGAAGATCGGCGTGGCGCTGTGGAAGCCCGGGCAGGTCGAGCGCGGCTACGAGAAGACCGCCGGCAAGGGCCACGACGTCTTCCGCGTCGGTGAGCACGACGGCCGCGCGACGGCGCGCGCCACCGAGGTGGCGAAGATGCTGTCGGTCGTCGACGGCTCCCAGGTCACGGAGAATCTCTGGGGCGAGCGCTGGTCCAAGCTCTGCACCAACGCGATGGGCAATCCCGTGACGGCGATGTCCGGGCTCGGCTCGCTCGACGTCGCCAGCAGCGAGGTCGGCCGCGCGATCACGATCCATCTCGCGGCCGAGTCGGCCCGCGTGGGGCTCGCCCTCGGCTACAACGTGCCCAAGTTCAACGGCGCGACGACCGAGCAGTGGGCGGATGCCGGCCGCCGCGAGACGTGGGTGGCGCTCGACACCATGCTGACGCCGGCCGAAGGCTCCAAGCGAAACTGGCGGGCGTCGATGGCCCAGGACGTCACCAAGGGGCGGCCCACCGAGATCGATTTCATGAACGGGCTCGTGGTCGACAAGGGGCGCGAGCGCAAGGTACCGACGCCGGTGTCCGCCGCCGCGGTGGAAACGATCCACGAGATCGAGCGTGGCTCGCGCAAGCCCGCGGCGGAGAACCTCGGCTTGACGCTGAAGCGTGCGGGCGTGTAGCCGCGGATGAAGCTCGTCCGCTACGGCCGCGCCGGCGCTGAGAAGCCCGGCCTCATCGACGGCGAGGGGGTGCTGCGCGACCTCTCACGCGTGGTGAAGGACATCACGCCCGAGGTCCTCTCGCCGGCCGGGCTCAAGCGCCTGCGCGCGGTGAAGGTGCCGAAGCTTCCCGTGGTGCGGGGCCGGCCGCGGCTGGGCTGTCCGCTCGCGGGGGTCGGCAAGATCGTCGCCATCGGCATCAACTACACCGACCACGCGCGCGAGGTGGGCCGCGAGCTGCCCAAGGATCCCGTGGTCTTCATCAAGGCCACCAGCTCCATCAACGGGCCGCACGATCCGGTCGTCAGGCCGCGCGATGCGGTCAAGCTCGACTACGAGGTGGAGCTGGCCGCCGTCATCGGTCGCGACGCACGCTACGTCAGCGAGGCGGAGGCGCTCGCTCACGTCGCGGCCTACTGCATCGTCGACGACGTGTCGGAGCGGGCGTTCCAGATGGAGCGCGGCGGCACGACGACGAAGGGCAAGAGCGCCGACACGTTCGCGCCCATCGGTCCCTGGGTGGTCACGGCCGACGAGGTCGCCGAGCCTCAGAAGCTCGAGCTGTGGACGACCGTGAATGGTGAACGGCGGCAGCGCGGCTCGACGTCCGACATGATCTTCAGCGTGCGTGAGCTGGTCGCGTATGTGAGCCGCTTCATGTCCCTCCGCGCCGGCGACATCCTCTCGACCGGCACGCCGGCCGGCGTGGCCCACGGCATGAAGCCGCCCCGCTATCTCGAGCCGGGCGACGTCGTCGAGATGGGCATCACCGGGCTCGGCACGCAGAAGAGCCGCATCGTCGCCGCCCGATGAGCGCTCCTTTTTGATTTGATCGGCGGAGTCTCCCCGGCATAATCGTCGCGACGTGACCCGAGCCGAGACTCGGCGGTACGCTCTGGTCCTTTCGGTGCTGGCCTTCCTGTTCTTGGTGCGCGTCCTCGGCCAGGCGCTCGTCGCGTTCTTCGGTGTCCGCTGGCTGCCGGCGATGCCCGAGTGGTATTCGGGGTTGCTCCCTTACCGACTGTTGCTGCCGACCCAGCTCGCCATCCTGCTCATCCAGGCAAAGGTTTCGACGGATCTCTTCCGCGGACACGGCCCGATGACGGTGCAGCGCCCACGTGTCGGACGGGCTCTACGCTGGTTCAGCGTCGTCTATTTCGCCGCCATGGTGCTTCGCTACGTATTGACCATGGCCTGGTATCCGGAGCGACGCTGGCTCGGCATGGGCACGATCCCGATCGTGTTCCACTGGGTGCTGGCCGTCTACCTCTACGCTCTGGGGCGTTACACCGGCCGGGCTGATGCCCCGCCGCGTCGATGACCGAGCCCGGCGTCACCCTCACCGACATCGGCCTCGCCTTCGAGTGCGGGATCTTCGCCCTGCTCATTGCTCGTCGGTGGCCTCCGGCGACGCCGCTCTCCTTCTGGTTCGCGGTGTTCTTCGCCTCGATCGGGGTGGCTGCGCTCGGGCGGCAGCTACTACCTGACGTATCACCGCTGGGCCACACGCCGTCAGGTCGAGGCCTGCTACCCGCAGTTCGTCGACTTCCTGCGGCTCAAGCGGAAGTACGACCCCGACCAGCGTTTCCAGAGTGACTGGTATCGCCATTACCGGGCGATGTTCGCCGACGCGCTCTGACGATCAACACGATGCTCGGATCTCCGCCGACGCTCTCTTGACTCTCTAAACGAGCCCGGCCATTCCCAGCAGGGCGCCCAGCGCGAACAGCCAGAGCGGGTTCACGCGCGTCCACAGTACGAGCGCAGCCGTCGCGCCGGTGAGCGCGGCGGCCACCCACCCCGTGTAGGCGCCACGCGCCAGGAGATAGCCGGTGGAGAGCATGAGGCCGATGGTGATCGGCGCCAGCCCGACTTCCACCGCCCGCCGCCACGGGGCGTCCCGGAAGCGCTGCCACACGCGCGCGACCAGGTAGCTGAGCGTGCAGGAGGGCGCGCACACCGCAATGGTCGCCACCAGAGCCCCCGGCAGACCCGCCACCTGGAAGCCGATCATGGCGACGAGCAGCATGTTGGGGCCGGGCGCCGCGTGAGAGATGGCGTAAAGCTCGGTCAACTGAGCGCTCGTCAGCCAGTGATGCCGGACCACGACGATGCGATGGATCTCGGGCAGCACGGGGGTGACGCCACCCACGGCGACCAGCGAGAGCGCCGTGAAGCTGATCGCGAGGGTGGCGAGCGGGTTCATGCTCGCTTGAACCAGGCGGCCAGCACGCTCACCGACGCGAACCCGAGCAGCACAGGAATGAGCGGCCAGCGGAGCAGCGCGATCGCGCCGAAGGTGACCGCGAGGAAGCCGACGAAACGCGGCGAGCGCAGGAGCGAGCCCGCCATCTTGAGGGCGGTCGCGATGACGAGCCCGGCCACCGCAGCGCCCAGGCCGTGCAGGATCGCGTCGATGCCCGGCACCTGGCCGAACCGCGCATAGAGCGCGGCCAGCACGAGCACGACGACCAGCGGCAGCGCGATGAGCCCGAGAACCGCCGCCAGCGCGCCGGGGACGCCGTGAAAGCGCGAGCCGACGATCACCGTGACGTTCAACACGTTGGGCCCCGGCAGGAAGTTGCTGACGCTGAAGATGTCGGTGAATTCCTGGGCCGTGAGCCAGACGCGCTCTTCCACCAGCATCCGCCGCACCCAGGGAAGCGCGCCACCGAACCCGCGGGCGCCCGTGCGAAAGAACGCCCAGAACATCTCTCCGACGGTGGGAACGGTCATGTGAGCGCGGGCAGCACCTCGGCCGTGAAGCGCTCCATCTGGGCGAGCTGATCGTCGCCGGCGAAGCGCAGACAGAGATCGGTCACTCCCGCCGCCGCATAGCGCCGCAGGGCGGCGATGACGACGTCGGCGGGGCCGAGGCCCATGGTGCCGCGCGAGTGCACGCCCCCGCCGTAGTACGCGGCCAGGAACTCGGTGGTGAAGCGCTCGGCCTCGCGAGGATCGTCGTCGAGGCGCACCGTCGTGTAGACGCACAGCGGGAAGTCGAAGCGTGGGCGCCCGCACCGCGCCATCGCTTCCTCGGCCAGCTCGCGCACGCGGCGACATTCTTCCGCGTGCAGATAGGTCGTGATGATCCCGTCGCCCAGTCGGGCGAAGCGGACGAACTGAGCGTCCAGCATCTCGCCGCGGTTGCCGGCGGTGATCAGCACGGGAGGCCCGCCCGCGCGCCACGGCAGCGGCCCGATCGTGTGCTCGACCAGATCGACGTCGTCGCCGCGCCACGTCACCGGCTCGCCGCGCCAGAGCAGGCGCCACACCTCGACGTGCTCTTCCAGGCGGCGCACCCGACGCTTGTGGTCGGCGCCACAGGCCGCCCACTCGCGCTCGGCGGACGGCAGGCTCCAGCCGACTCCGAGGCCGAGCACGACGCGGCCGCGCGAGATCTGATCGACGTTGGCGATCTGGTGGGCGAGCACGACGGGATGACGCAGCGCCGGCAGCAGCACGGCCGTGCCCAGGCGCACGCGCGTCGTGATGCCCGCGAGATAGGCGAGGGTCGTCAGCGCTTCGAGTCGCGGCTTGGCCACGATGCTGTCGCCGACCCAGACGGCGTCGTACCCGGCCGCTTCGGCGTGGCGGGCCATCGCCCAGCACTCGTCGACGGCAGGGCGGCGCGCGGACTGGATCACGATCCCGCGCGTTGGAATGAGGACGCCGATTCGCATGACCGGCGCCTAGTGTAAGCGATTTACTCGGCGCCACGGGGTTGCCTCCCAGTACGATCTCGCGTCCTGGCGCCGCCTCGCGCGCGAAGCAGCCCACCTACGATGGCGGTGACAGGCCGTCCGCCTACGCTCTCATGCTAGGCTGACGGCATGTGCATCACACAGATGAACGACGACGATTTCATGACGCCAATGACGAGAACGTCGCCGCGGCCATTCACGTCCGCGGACCCGACGGCAGGACTGTCGCAGGAAACCTTGCGCGTCAGCGACGAGTGGCTTGCCGGGCAGGCCGAGAAGCTGAACGCCGGGGATGCGCAGTTCGCCCGCGGGATGGCCGCGCTGCTTCGTGAAGATCGTCGGCTGACGCCTCGCCAGATCGGCCGTTTGGTGCTGCTGACTGCTGCTCTGATCTAGCCTTCTTGACCTCGTCACTCACATTGTCATCGTCGGCTTCCTTAAGTGCCTTCTTGACGTCCTCAATCGCTGCGCCGAGACCATCAAGTTCATGGCGCTCGGACATCTTGTTGTAGAAGGCTTCCAGCACTGACTCCAGATGAGCCAGAGCCTTTCTCAACGCTGGTGGCCCAATGACTGCAGCTATCGATCGATTCGTGCCGGCCTACCCCACCATCCCGAGGTCCCCTCCGGATCTCGTCGCTCGTCGCGGCCGCGGATGTGCTGGTGTCAGCGGGTGAATCTCTCCTCCGGGACGTGCCGATCGAGACGCAGAAGCTGGGATTAAATCGGACCCGATCTCTTTGGACACTGTCTCGACTACGATGACGGGAGCCAAGGAGGTCGACGATGGGGGAAAAAAACGGAAGCCGACTCCTGGCAGTGAACCGCCAGCGGCCGAGCTGCCCGAGTTGCCGGAGCGATGGAGCGCGGCGCGGAAGACCGAATTGGTGCTTCGGCTTCTGCGCGGCGAGGCGCTCGACGCGGCATCGCGCGAGAGCCAAGTGCCCGCGCATGAGCTCGAGAGCTGGAAGCGCGTCTTCCTCGAGCAGGGCACGCGCGGCCTGCGGATCCGCGGTGAGCCGGAGGAGCGCGAGCTGACGCTCGCCCGCGCCAAGATCGGCGAACTGATGATGAGGTTGGAGCTGGCCGAGGACCTCATCGAAAAAAGGGGCTTCACGGACGAGTGGAAGAGGCGCGCACGATGAAGGGCCAGGTAAGCCGGGCCACGCGGCGCGTGTATCCGTTGACGATGATCTGCGCCGTGTATCGGGTGGCGCGGTCGAGCGTCTATGCGGTGACGCCGCCGCCGTCGAGCAAGCCGGGCCCGAAGACGTGCCACAGTGACCGTGAGGTGCTCGAGGCGATCCGCGCCGTCCTGGCCGCGTGCCCGTTTCACGGTGAAGGCTATCGGAAGTCCGCGCGCGGCTGGCGCACCGCGGCCTACATCTCGGGGGGAAGCGCGTCTTGCGCCTGATGCGCGCGCACGGCCTGCTGGCCCCGCGCCGGCTCGGGCCGCCGAATGGCGATCCCGCGCACGCCGGGACGATCACCGCGACCCGGCCGGACGAGATGTGGGGCACGGACGCGACCCGCTTCTACACCGAGCAGGACGGCTGGTGCTGGTTCTTCGGGGCCATCGATCACGCGGTCGACGAGATCGTGGGCTGGCATACGGCCAAGATCGGCGATCGCTGGGCGGCGCTGGAGCCGATCCGCCAGGGCGTGCGGCACGCCTTCGGCGCCTTCGGCAAGGAGATCGCGCGCGGCCTGCGCCTGCGGTGTGATTGGGGGCCGCAGTACATCGCCGACGCCTGGATCAACGAGGTGAAGTGGCTCGGCATCACCATCTCGCCGTCCTACGTCGGCGAGCCGCAGTGCAACGGCGTCGCGGAACGATTCATGCGGACGCTGAAGGAGCAGTGCCTCTACCTGCACCAGTTCACGTCGCTGGCCGAGGCGCGCACCATCATCAGTGTGTTCATCGAGCGCTACAACACCCAGTGGCTGATCGAGCGGCTCGGGCATCAGACGCCCGCGGCCGCACGCGCCACCGCGATGGCGGCATGACGATGCGCCCGCGCGAAAACGGATCGCTCAGTGGCGTCAGGATCGACGATCGTCGTCCGGGTGATACTCGGATATCCCCGACGAGTGTCCAAAAACCCGGGTGCGGTACAGTAGGTGTCGCCGAGATGCTTGTTCGCAACGGCATCATGGCGCGAGCGGCGCTGACCGAAGACCTGGCCTTCCTCGAAAGTGAGGGCGGAAGTTTGAAGCCGCTCGGCATCACCCGCTATCCACGGTCGCAGAACGACGCGCCGGCCATGGACATGGTCACGCTACATGTGGGTGGCGTATCCGGTTCCAACGGCGACACGTTCCAGCCAGAACACGCGCTCAAGATGCAAGCGCTCGTCGAAGAGGCACCTGACGTCCAGGGTGCGAACGCCTACATCATGCGCCCGCTCATGTTCGCTGGTATCGCCAACGCTCGCGCCGACGCGGTGAGCGCAAATGACAAGAAAGGCCCCTTCCTGTTCATGATCAGTCGCGGACAGATGGGAAGCTCCATCGCGAAAGACCTGAACGGGCTGCCTGTCGTCACCACGACACAGGTGAACAACACGAGCCGCAAGGGATCGGCCACGAACTTGACCTACGTTCTCTGTGGGAACTTCAGGCGCGCCACCATCGCGCGAGTCGGTGTGATCGAGTTGGCGCTGTCGGAGCACTTCGCGTTTGCGAATGATCAGGTCGCCATCCGGGTGGTGACGAGGTTGGACTTCGGTCTCGCCCGGCCGCAGTCGTTCGTCATCTGCCCGACGCTGATTCAGGCGTGATGGCTGAGATGATCTAACAGCTTCCCGGCGGCGATCCTCGGGCCTCGGGCGGGCCTCTGACGCCGCGATAGGCCGCCGGGAAAACGGGAATCTCCATCTATCGCGGCGAGCCCAGCCGTTCAGTCGGATTGGGCGGGTGAAGAGCCCCGTCCAGCCTGGGCCAATCGTGAACCGCGGTAGCCTTGACGT
>QHTB01000127.1 GCA_003220615.1 Candidatus Rokuibacteriota bacterium | reverse complement strand
GAAGAAGGAAGTCACCATGAAGGTCCTGGAGTTCATCTCGCTCCCGGACCAGAGCCTGAAGATCGTTATGGACGCCAAGACGATCATGGACCCATGGCGGGTCTCGCATCTTCGCTCACCGATCTTCCGCAAGGCGTTCCCCGACGCCGACAAGTACCTCGACGCCATCGAGGCGACCTTCCCGTTCCTCGTGCCAGACCCCGTGATCCCAGCCGCCGACGAGTACCAGCGCAAGCTCTCGTTCGAGATCACCGAGGCGCTGGCCAAGCGCAAGTCGCCCAAGGAAGCGCTCGATAGCGCGGCCGTCGAGTGGGAGAAGGTCACCGAGCGGCGCGGCCGTGACAAGCAGAAGGCCCAGTGGGGCGAGAAATTGGCCGAGATGAAGGCGCTCGGCATCGAATACCACGCGGACTGGGCGGCCAAGGCGAAGTAGCTTTTGCCCGAGCTACCCGAGGTCGAGGCGGCGCGCCGGAGCATCCAGCGCGTCGCCGTCGGCCGGCGCATCGTGGAGGTCCGCTGCGCCGACGACCGCATCGTCTTCCAGGGCGCCTCACCCGCTCAGGTCCGCCGCGCGCTCCTCGGTCGCCGGGTCCGGGATGTTCATCGCCGCGGCAAGCATCTCTGGCTGGAGCTCGACCGCCGGCCGTGGCCCATCTTCCACTTCGGCATGACCGGCGGCTTCCACTCGCCGGCGGTGAAGAGCGTGAAGCTCAAGTCGAGCGGCAATAAGGACCGCGGCTCGCAGTGGCCGCCGCGCTTCTGGAAGCTCCAGATGAAATTCGCCGGCGGCGGTGAGCTGGTGATGACCGACGCGCGACGACTCGGCCGCATCCGCCTTCGTCACGATCCCCGCAACGAGCCGCCGATCAGCCTGCTCGGCTTCGACGCGCTCCACGAGCTGCCGTCCCCGCGGAAGTTTCACGAGCTGCTGCATCCGCGCACGGCGCCGATCAAGGCCGTGCTGCTCGATCAGGGATTCTCGGCTGGCGTCGGCAACTGGATCGCCGACGAGGTGCTCTACCAGGCGCGCATCGATCCACGGCGCCGGGCGCACACGCTCACCGCGCGCGAGACCGCGCGCATTCGGTATCGGATCGGCTCCGTCGTCCGCACGGCGATCAGGGTCGGATCAGACGGCGATCGCTTCCCGAAGAGCTGGCTCTTCCACTATCGCTGGGATCGCGGCGTGCCGACGGCGCGCGGCGAAAGGCTCCGGCACGCGACCATCGGCGGTCGGACGACGGCCTGGGCGCCGGCCGTGCAGAAGTAAAGGAGAACTCGATGCCTCGAACCATCGAGCAAGTGGTCACGTTCCGAACGACACCCGAGCGCCTGTATCGGCTCTATCTCTCGCCCCGCCAGCACGCGGCCGCCTGCGGGGGCTGGGGCAAGGCGAAGATCCAGGCCCGGAAGGGCGGCCGCATGCAGATGGCGCCCCACATCACGGGCACGTTCCTGTCGCTCGTCCCCGGAAAACTGATCGTGCAGACGTGGCGAGGCTCGGACTGGAAGCGCTCCGATCTCGATTCCGTGCTCATCCTGGCCTTCTCCCGCCGCCAGCGAGGCGCCCGCCTGGCCATGGTCCACGCGAACGTCCCCGACGCTCACGCGCGGAGCATCACGAAGGGCTGGCACACCTATTACTGGCAACCCTGGAAGAAGTACCTCAGACGTCGCCGCGCCTGATCAGGCGGAGCGGCCGGGAAGCGTGATCGGCTGGCCGTGGGGCGTCGACCGTGCGGCGACGTCCCACTCGTGCTTGCGGGTCGAGAGCTCGTCTTTCGCGACCAGATGTTTCTCGGCGACGAGTTTTTCGAGGGCGGCGAGCCAGTAGTGGTAGTACCTCGAACCGTCGTCGTGCTCGCCACGAGCGCGCGCGGCCGCGATCTCGGTGGCCAGGCGCTTGGTCCACTCCATCCACGTGAAGTGACCGCGCTCGTGCAGCATCACGGCCATGCCGAAGGCCTGGGCCTCCCACGGCTCACGGAAGACCGGACCTTCCTGGTCGCGCGGCATGCCGGGCGTGTCGCGAAGCGGGCGCTCGGTCATGCCGGCTCGAGATAGGGCTCGAAGAGGTCGATGTAGATTGCGTCGCGCGGCGATGCCTCGTCGCCCCACAGCTCGCGCGCGTTGAAGCGCACGCTGTAACAGTGCTGGGGCTGCTTGCCGAGGCCGGCGGCGTGGGCGTCGGGATAGATGAAGACCCCGTGGTCCCGGTCGACCACGCCGCGCTTGCCGCGCGCGTAGCGCGGCAGCCGCGTGTGACCCATGGGATGGATGTTGCGCGCGACGACTTCGTCGCCGGCCTTGAACTGCGCGGGGATCTCGTCGTCCATGCGCGCGGCGCGACTGGCGCGCAGGCGGCGCGGCACGTCGTCCGGACGCAGGAGGCGGAGCCCGTCCGGCGCCGGCCCCGCCGGCCGTCGGGTGCGCATCTCCTCGGCGGTGATGAGGCCCTTCTCCACGAGCAGGAGCTCGAGGCCGTAGAGCCAGTGCTCGTAGTACGACGTCGTCAGATACTCGGGGCCCGGCATCAGCTCGCGGGCGTAGCGGCCCATGTCGATGTTCCACTTGCCGATGAATCCGGTGGCGAGGTTGAGCGCGAAGACCTTTCGCTCCCAGTCGTGATGGAAGACGGGCTCGTTCGGCTCGGGCTCGACGGGCCCGAGGCCGTGCATGCCCCCCATGTCGTGGACGCCGTTCATCGCTTGGCCTTGGGCGCGGGCGGCGCCACCGTCCCGGTGCCGATCATCGCATCGCGGGTGACCAGCTCGGCGAGCTCGTCCTCGCTGAGGTGCTCCGTCCCCGCCGGCCGTTGGGGCAGCACGAGGTACCGGAGCTCGGCCGTCGAGTCCCAGACGCGGACCTCGACGTCCTCGGGTACGCGGAGCCCGAACTCCTTCAGCACGCCGCGGGGATCGATGACCGCGCGCGAGCGATAGGGCGCGGCCTTGTACCAGACGGGCGGCAGTCCCAGGACCGGCCACGGGTAGCAGGAACAGAGCGTGCACACGACCATGTTGTGGACCTTGGGCGTGTTCTCGAGCACGACCATGTCCTCGCCTTGCCGGCCGATGTAGCCGAGCTCGGCGATGGCCGCCGAGGCGTCTTCGAGCAACCGCTGCTTGTACGCCGGATCGACCCACGCCTTCGCGACGACGCGGGCGCCGTTGCGCGGCCCCACCTTGGTCTCGTAAGTGTCGATGAGCGCGTCGAGGGCGGTGGGATCGACGAGGCGCTTGTCGACCAGGAGCGACTCGAGCGCCCTCACACGGAGCTGGACGTCGCTCCACGCCGGGCCGGCGTCGACGTCGTCGTGATCGTGGTCGTGGTGATGACCGCTCATCCGGTCAGCTTCTTCCGCAGATGATCCACCTGGTCGGGGAACGGCGTGCCGCCGCGCGCCGTCATCGGGGTCTTGTCGGCCAGCCCGGTGTGGAGCTCCACGAACAGCGGCCCTTCGTCCCGGAACAGGGAGGGCAACCGCCGCTTGAACTCGTCGATCTCGTGGATCGCGTAGGCGGTGCGGTAGCCGGCGCCCTTCGCCATCAGCACGAAGTCGACGTCGAAGCCGCCCGGGATGTTCTGCGCTCCCGACGTGTGGTAGACGCCGTTCTTGAAGAGCAGGTGCGTCAGGTTGCGCGGCCCGGCGCCCGCGATGGTGGCGAGCGATCCGAGCTGCATCAAGAGTGATCCGTCGCCGTCGAAGACGACGACGCGACGCTTGGGATTCGCGAGCGCCAGCCCCAGTCCCAGCGACGACGCGCCGCCCATGAACCCCACGCACGAGATCGACAGGTCGTCGGGCGCGATGTCGCGCCACTCCGGCGCCGTCGTCATCGTGGGAACACAGATGGCGTCGCCCCGCGCGCCTGCGATCAATTTCAAGAGCTCTTCAGGCTTCATGGCCGTCACGGGCTCGGCCGCGCGCCTCGGGTCGTCTCCGCGCTTCACATCGTCTCCAGGCCCACGAGCACCGCGGCCGGACCGCGCCGCTCGCGGCTCAGCTTGAAGTACTTGGCGATGAGATGGACGTCGTCGGGGCCCTCCAGCCGCGCGTGGGGCACGCCGAACGTGTCGAGCAGCGGCTCGCACCAGCGGACCATCGAGTGGCGCGAGTCGCGCGGGTCCTTGTCCCGCTCGCGCTGGAGCAAGCCGATCATGTAGAAGATCGGCACCTTGCCGTCGATGGCCACGCCGCGGAGGGTGTTGATCGACGCATAGAGGCCCGCGTGCTGGATCATCAGGATGCAGGGCTCGCCGCCGATCCAGAGGCCGGCGGCAATGGCATTGGCCTCGTCCTCGGTGGCGCACGTCAACGTGCGGAGCGCGCGCTCCTTGTCGAGGGCGGACAGCACGCTCTTCTGGTGCGTGTCGGGGACGCTCAGCACCCAGCCGAGCGGCTCACTCGGCCGCCCGCCGCGCGCCTCGCGGAAGATTTCCTTGTAGGCATCGAGAATGAGAGAAGCCGGCACGGATTCTGGCATCGGGGGTATATCCTACACAAAAGCTCCCGTGAAAGGACGTCCAATGCCGAAAACCCTCGTCAGCGCGCTCGTCCTCCTCCTCGTCGCCGCGCCCGTGTCCGCGGCGGGTCCCGAGCTCAAGACCGAAGAGCAGAAAACGCTCTACGCTCTCGGTCTCGCCCTCAGCCAGAGCCTGTCCACGTTCGCGCTGAGCGACAAGGAGCTCGAGCTGGTGAAAGAGGGACTCTCGGACGGCGTGCTGGTACGCGAGCACAAGGTCGAGGTCCAGCCGTACATGCCGAAGATCCAGGAGTTCCAGAAGTCGCGCATGGCGGCGGCGGCGACCATCGAGAAGAAGTCGGGCGAGTCGTACCTGGCCAAGGCCGCGGCCGAGAAGGGCGCGACGAAGACGCCGTCGGGGATCGTGATCACGACGATCAAGCCGGGCACCGGCGCCTCGCCAGGGGCCACCGACAAGGTGAAGGTGCACTATCAGGGCACGCTGACCGACGGCACCGTGTTCGATTCGTCGGTCCAACGCGGCGAGCCCGTCACCTTCGCGCTCAATCAGGTCATCAAGTGCTGGACCGAGGGCGTGCAGACGATGAAGGTCGGCGGCAAGAGCAAGCTCGTCTGCCCGGCCGACCTCGCCTACGGCGACCGCGGCGCGCCGCCGCGCATCAAGCCGGGCGCGACGCTGGTATTCGAGGTCGAGCTGATCGACGTCGTCAAGTAGCGCGGCGCGGGATGCGGCCGGCGACCGCGCGCACCTTGCGCGGCGCCGCCAGCCAGATCGAGCCTGCCGAGACGGCGCTGCAGCCGATCGCGATCCAGAACGCGAGCACGTAGCTTCCCGTCACGTCGTGGAGCGTTCCGGTGAGCCAGGGCCCCACCGCCCCGCCGCCGATCGCGGCCAGGTTGATCGTGCCGAAGATGGTCGCCTGCTGTCGTCCCTGGAAGATCTCGGCGGGAATCGCGCCGAAGACCGACGTGAGGCCGTAGCCCAGTGCGCCCTGGGCGACGACCATCGAGTAGAGCAGGAGCGGCGTCGGCGCCTGCTGCATCGCCAGCAAGAGCGCGAAGCACAGCGCGAAGCCCAGGCTGCCCAGCGTCCACACCCATTCCCGCCCCACGCGATCGGACACGTGGCCGAGGATCACCTGGCCGGGGATGCCAGCCAGGCTCACGAGGCCAAGCGCCCACGCGGCCAGCATCGGGCTGAAGCCGATCTCGGTCAGGTACTTGGTCTGGTGCACCTGCACCGCGTACCACGCGAACAGGCCACAGAAGTAGGCGACGACCACCCACCAGAAACGCGTCGTCCGCAGGGCCCGCGGCAGCGTCCAGTCCACCGCCACCCAGACGGGATCGACGACGTTCTCCGGTTGCCCGCCGGGGCGCGGATCTCGCGGCGCGGTGTCACCATCGGGCAGGAGGCCGAGATCCTCGGGGCGGCGCCGCAAGACGAGATTGAGCGGCGCCAGCACCACCAGCACGACGATGGCGAACACGACGCACGCGTGCCGCCAGCCGCCGCTCGCGATGATCACCTGGACCCACGGCAGCAGCACGATCGATCCGACACCGACGCCGGAGAACGCGATGCTCACGGCGAGGCCGCGGCGCCGCACGAACCACTGAGGCAGGAAGAGCGCGTGCCCGGTATAGGCGAGGCACACGCTGCCGCCGCCGACCAGCACGCCGAGCGTCAGATAGAGGTGCCAGGGACGGCTGACGAGCGTGGCCAGGAGCAGGCCGATCCCGACGAGGCCGACGCCCGTCTCGACCATCAGCCGCGGGCCGCGCCGGTCCACGAGGCGACCGAGCAGCGGGCTGAACGCGGCCGAGACGAGGAATCCGAACGAAAAGGCGCCGGCGGTGACGCCGCGGTCCCAGCCGAACTCGTTCAGGATCGGCGGGAAGAAGAGCGAGAAGGCCGTGCGCGCGTTGACGCCGATGCCCATCGTGACGAACGCGGTCGCGACGAGCAACCAGCCATAGTAGAAGGGCAGGCGCACGCGTGGCATTCTACCCACGAATGGACGTCCGCTTCGATCACATCGCGCTCGCGCTGCCACGCATGGCGGACGCGACGCCGTTCCTGGTGGGCGTCCTCGGCGGATCGCCCGCGTTCGGCGCCGACGCCGGCGTGTACCGCTTCGGCCAGTGGCGCTTCGCCAACCGCGCGCGCCTCGAGGTGCTGGAGCCGATCGGCCGCGACGGGTTCCTGCACCGCTTCCTCGCCGCCCGTGGCCCCGGCCTCCACCACGTCACGTTCAAGGTGCCGAGCCTGCACGAGGCCTGCGAGCGCGCCCACGCCCACGGCTACGAGATCGTCGGGAAGAACGACACGAATCCGTACTGGAAGGAAGCGTTCCTGCATCCGAGGCACGCGCTGGGCATCGTCGTGCAGTTCGCCGAGTCGGCCCGAGGAGGCAGCGCGCCGCCGTGGACGCCGCCGCCGGCGCCCCTCGACGTCCCTCCACCGGTCGCCATCGTGGGCCTGCGCATGCGCGCGCGCTCGCGTGAGCGCGCGCGGACGCAATGGGTGACGATCCTCCAGGGCCAGGAGGCGGAAGCTCCGGATCTTTCGGTGATCTACACGTGGCCGCGCTCGCCGCTCCGCATCGCGGTCGAGATCGACGCCACGCGCGAGGAAGGCCCGCTGGCCATCGAGATCGGCGGCGAGCGAGCGCTCGGCATTCCGAAAGGACGGCACCCCGTGCTGGGCGCCGTCTTCGAGCCGCAATCGACGCGTTCTTGATCGTCGGTTTATCTCGACGTTACTGCCAACCGGCCGCGCCGGACGCGTGACGTCGCGCTAAGTCAGCACCGATGCGCGCACTCCGCTCTGGCACGAAGGCTGCCCTTACCACGGCCACGGCCCAATCAGACTCCGCTCATGGAGGAAATCGAGATGAAGAAGTGGTCGCTGGTCCTCAGCCTGCCCATTGTTCTCTGGGCAACCACCGCGTTCGCCGCGCTCGTGACGTATTCGAGCGAAGCGGCCTGGAGTGCCGCAGTCGGTTCGTTTGTCACCGAATCGTTCAACAACGCGGGGCTCCAGCCGACGACGGGTGTCGTCACGTCGGCGGGACAGATCGACGGGGACAAGTGGCACGATCGTGTGACCCTCAGCGGCGGCGAATCGACGACGTTCCGGTACCTGCTCGGCTCGATGCACGGCGCCGGCGGTGACTGGGACACGTCACCGCTCCTCGAAGGCCAGGGCCTCCGGATCACGCTCAACCTGACGGGCGGCGGCACGCAGTTCGTCGGGCAGATCGGTCCGATCGACGGGTTCTACGGCTGGACGTCCGATGCCGCGTTCGACTCCTTCACGATCAAGGCGGGTAACAACGCCGGCGTGGCGGAGACGTTCGAGCTGGAACACCTGATGATGGCGCCCACGTCGGGCGCGGTGACGCCGACCGCCGAGCCGGCCACGCTCGCGCTGATCGGGGCAGGTCTCGTCGGCTTCCGGTTCGTCCGCCGGAAGCTTCCGTTGCAGCGGTAGAGGATCGAGTCGAGGATGGCTGTGAGGTACGGTCACGGCCATCCTGACTCCGTCTAGATCTTTCGATAGTCGTCTAGATCTTTCGATATGTTGACGCCCGTCGCCGTTGCTTCCACACGGTGGCGTATCGTGATCGGAGCGGTGGCCAAGTCATCGTCGATGTGAGCGCTTCGCCCTCTGGCACGAAGTCTGCCTTCATGATTCACATGATTTCACAATTCATGCGCTCATGGAGGTAGCACAATGAAGAAGTGGTCACTGGCGTTACTCCTGCCTGTCGTCTTCTGGTCGACAACCGCATCCGCCGCTGTCGTTACGACGTACTCGAGCGAAGCGGCTTGGATGACCGCCGTCGGTATCTTCATCACGGAGCCCTTCAGTGGCGTGCTCCAGCCGTCGACGGGTGTCGTCACCTCGACTGGGTCGATCCAGGCAGATCATTGGCACGACCGTGTCACGCGCTCCGGCGGTGAATCGCCCTCGTTCTTCTACCAGTTCGGCCCGCTACTCGGCGCCGGTGGTACTTGGGACACGGCACCCGCTCTGGAAGGCCAGGCCCTGGGGATCACGATCAACCTGACCGGCGGTGGCACGCAGTTCGTTGACCAGATTGGTCCGATCGCCGGATTCTTCGGCTGGACCTCCGATGCTCCCTTCGATTCGTTCACCATCCAAGCCGGTAACCACGAAGGCGTCGCCGAGACTTTCGACCTGGACAACTTGAGGATGTCGCTCAACACGACGCCGCTCGATCCAACGCCGACGGCGACGCCCGAGCCAGCAACGCTTGCGCTCGTCGCGACGGCCCTTGCCAGCGTGCCGTTTATCCGCCGCAGGTTCTCGTCCGGCGCCTAGACCTCGACGTAGCGGGGATGGCTGTGGCACCTCGGCCACAGCCATCCCCTCGTTTCACGCGACCTGCGTCGTCAGGAGATGTTGACGACCACGGACTTGGTCTCCAGGTACTGATCGATCCCGCCCTTGCCGCCCTCGCGGCCCAAACCCGACTGCTTGAAGCCACCGGAACGGGATCTCGTGAGTGTAGCCGGACGCATCGTTGACGCCGATCAACCCGTACTCGAGGCGCTCGGCCAGGCTCAGCGCTCTTCCGAGGTCACGTGTGTACACGTAGGCGCCGAGGCCGTAGGTCGTGGCGTTGGCCGTGTCTCCTCGCGCGCCACGGCCATCTCTTCCGTCGCGTCGAGCAGCACGGTGGGGACGCAGAAGAAGCCGCGCGACCAGACACCGTCAGTCAGCGGATGGCCACACGACGCTGCACCCGGCTGCCGGGGCCGGCGCGATCTTGCGGGCGACCATCGTGGCCGGGAAGTTCCAGGGCGTGACCGCGGCGACCGGCCCGACGGGCTGGCGCAGCACCCACGTGCGCTTGCCGGCGTGCGGCGACGGCACCCACTCGCCGGTGACGCGCCGGGCCTGCTCGGCAAACCACCCGAAGTACGCGACCGAGCCTCCTCGAACGGCTTGCCGTTCTAGGTGGTGATGAGGCGCGCGAAGACGTCCAGGCGCTCTTCCATCAACGACTGGATGTTCAGCAGCGCCTGAGCCCCACTCGCGTGCCGGCCGGGCCGACCACTCTCGGAACGCTCCGTGGGCCGCCTCGCGGCGCGTTGCGCCTCGGTCGGCCCGGCATCCCTGACCGTCGCGACAACCGAGCTGTCGGCCGGATTGACGACGTCGAAGGTGGCGCCGCCGCGGGCGTGCACCCACGTGTCAATCGATGTACATGCGCGCGGTGTCGGATGTCATGACGCCTCGCTCAGTGCCCTGCGCCGCTTCGCCGAAGCCGTCCGGCGACTGGATCCGGGCCGCGGCCCCGAGGATGTACTTGCGCTCGAGCTCCTGGAAGTGCCTGACACGCGCCATGACGTGGTGGCTCTCGGTGGGATGGCCCGCCTTCGTCCGCTCGAGCGACGTCCGCATGGCGCTCAGCGCGTTGCCGTAGCCATCATCGGCATCCGCGATGATCGGAATCTCGACCGCACTTGCCACCATCGACGCGATGCAGGTCATCTCGGTCACGGTGAGGAACCCCATGTCAGGTAGATCGCCTTCATGCCGACGCGCTCGGCGATCCGCGCATCGAGCGGCGAGTACGCACCGCCGGTGAAGACGTAGGGCGCGTCGTTGATCAGGTTCCGGAAGGTTCGTCCCTTCGGAGGTCCGTCACCTTTGGAGGGTCGTCGTCAAAACCCCGCGGACACATCGGGCCGATCGTAGATCGCCATGAGGGTGCCCGTCATCGTCGCGATCGTCTTCTCACGGCCGTCGGTCACCGCCACGACGTCGGCCGTGCACACGGTCAGCGTCTTCCCCGGCTTCATCACGCGGCCGCGCGCGATCATCCGCTCGCCGGCGGCGGGCGCCAGGAGGTTCACCTTGTACTCGACGGTCAGCACCGACGCCTTCGCGGGCATCAAGCTCAGCGCGGCGTAGCCGCAGGCGCTGTCCGCGATGATGGTGATCACTCCCGCGTGCAGAAAGCCGTGCTGCTGGGTAAGATCACCCCGGTAAGGGAGCTCGATGTCGATGGCGCCGGGGGCCACGCCGGTCAGATGCGCCCCGATGGTCGCCATCACCGTCTGGCGGGCGAAGCTGGCCCGGACGCGTGTGTCGTACCCGGGGTCCGGGGGCTCCCACGAAGGCATGTGGATGGTATACCGTATGTGCGTACCAGGAGGAACGCCATGACCAAGACCTTCGATCGGGCAGCCCAGGCCGTCGGCAACATCGTCGCTCTCGAGCACGTCAACGTGAAGATCCCGTCGCAGGTGACGTCCACGGCGTTCTACGTGGTGGCGATGGGCTTCACCCGCGACCCCTATCTCATGGTCGGGCTCGAGAACATGTGGATCAACATCGGCCAGCAGCAGATCCACGAGCCGACCGGGGGGCCCGACGTGCTCCGAGGCGTCATCGGCATCGTCATGAACGACCTCGAGGCCCTGCAGGCGCGCCTGGCCGAGGCCAAGGCCCCGCTCGCCGACACGAAGTTCAGCTATGCCGTGGAGAACGGCCACGTCAACGTGACGTGCCCCTGGGGCAACAAGTTCCGGTGCCACCTGCCCGACCCGCAGTACGGTGACATGACGCTCGGCATGCCGTACGTGGAGTTCACGGTGCCCCGCGGCACGGCCCCGGGCATCGCGAAGTTCTACGAGCGCGTGATGGGCGCGCCGGCGCGGGTGGATACGATCCGCGGCGAGAAGGCCGCCCGCACCAGGGTCGGGCGCGGTCAGGAATTCATTTTCCGGGAGACGACGGAGCCGATCCCGGCCTACGACGGCCACCACGTCGCGATCTACATCTCGGACTTCGCCACGCCCCACCGCTGGCTGGTGGAGCACGATCTCGTCTGGCAGGAGAGCGATCCCTATCAGTACCGCTTCACGAAGATCGTCGATCCCGACAAGCCGGGCGAAGTTCTCTTCGAGATCGAGCACGAGGTCCGGAGCCTCACCCACCCGATGTACCTGCGGCCGTTGATCAACCGCAACCCGGCCCAGCGGCAGCGCACGTACGTGCGAGGACGTGACGCCTTCGCAGGATGACGGAGGCGATCGACCAGCGGGTCGCCGAGGTCCTCCTGGGCCTCGGCGTCCCTCACGACGTCGTCACCATCGACCCCAGCTTCGCCGACACCGCCGCGTTCTGCGAGAAGTACGGCGTCCCGCTCGAGCACTCCGCGAACACCATCATCGTGGCGTCGAAGAAGGAACCCCGGCAATACGCGGCGTGCGTCGTGCAAGGCACGCGACGGCTCGACGTGAACCACGTGGTGCGGAGGCTGATGGCGGTCTCGAAGGTCTCGTTCGCCACCGCTGACGAGACGAAGGCGCTGACCGGCATGATGATCGGCGGCGTCACGGTGTTCGCGCTGCCCGCCGACCTGGCGATCTACGTCGACGACGAGCTCATGGCGCTCGACTGGCTGATCCTCGGCGGGGGCAGCCGCTCCACCAAGATCCGAACCTCGCCCGAGGTCTTCCGCCGGCTGCCCGGCGCGTCTATCGTGCCCGGGCTGAGCCTCACCGCCGCCGAAAGCACGTAGCCTCGTGGGCGTCGATCATGCCGATGGCCTGCATGAAGGCCTCGCAGATCGTCGGCCCCACGAACCTGAAGCCGCGCTTGATGAGGTCCTTGCTCATCGCCTCCGGTGTCGCGAACGACCTGACGTAGCGATCGAACGTGCCGTGCTCGCCGCGCGCGGCGAGAAAGGCGCGGGCATTGGCGATCGTCGCCTCGATCTTGCCGCGGTGCCTCACGATGCCGGCATCGGCGAGCAGACGGCGAACCTTCGCCGGCGAGTAGCGCGCGATCTTCCTGGCGTCGAAGTTGTCGAAGGCCTTCCGATAGGCCGGGCGCTTCCGGAGGATGGTCGACCAGGACAACCCCGCTTGCGCGCCCTCGAGGATCAGGCACTCGAAGAGTCGCCGGTCGTCGTGCACGGGCACGCCCCACTCGCGATCGTGATAGCGGATGTCGAGCGGGCTCTTCGCCCAGCGGCAGCGCCGCCGGTTGGCGGGCACGTCGGCACGCGTGGTCATGCGGGCTCGAGCGCCTGGTGCGTCTCGGCCTCGTCGCGGATGCGCGACCACCCGTAGCGCATCGGCAACAGCCGCGCCTCGCTCCACGCTTCGAGCTGGTCGGCGTAGTGGGGGCTGCGCGGATCGCCGGAGGCTCCGAGCGGCACGACCCAGGCGCTCCGCTCCCAGTCGCCGAGGTCGAACACGTAGCGCGCCACCGACGTGTTCGTCACCGTGTAGCCGGCGCCCGCGATGAATGCCGCGGCCTGCACCGTCTCGGCGTCGCCCCCCATGGCGACGCGCGGTGGGTTCAAGCGGGTGGCGGCTCCGGGCAGTGCGCTCGAAAGCGGATGCTCCGGCCTGGTCGTGTGCACCCGCCCCCAGCGCCAGGACGCGAGATCGTCGCCGAGCTTCGAGCGAAGGTCCGCGACGGCCTCGGCCAGCGCGCGCGCGAGCGCCGTCGGCCAGTCGGTACCAGCCGGGAGCAGCATGCGATCGTCGCGGCGGATCATCTCGCCCAGGCGGGCGCGGAGCCGGGCCATGTGCGCCACCGCGCCGCGCGGCGCGCCGCCGAACGCCTCGCCGGCGAGTGGGCCGAGGATCGGGGTCAGGAGGCTCCGCATCACGCGCTCGCGGAACGCGCTGTAGACGAGCGGCGCGACGGCGTCGCGATCCATCACGCCGTCCCACGCGAGGAGGAGATCCAGCGCCTCGCGCGACGCCGCGTCGGACGGCCGGACGCGGGCCAGGATCTCGATGAGCTCACGCGCCGGAACGGAGACGCGGTCGGCGTGGATCGCCGCCATGTCCTCGACCGTGGCGCTCTTGAGGTCGCGCAGGCGCTCGACGAGCCGGCGCGTGCGAAAGTCAGGGGCGAAGTCGAGCCCGATGTAGTGACGGGTGTCGCGCCCGATGATCCGGCTGTTCGCCGTCGCGATCCAGCCGGTGGCCGGGTTGCGCATCGCCGGCATCTCCTCGAACGGGATGTTCCCCTGCCACTCGTGGGCGCCGTCCCAGCCGGGCACCGGCACCCATGCGTTGGCCGCGTTCCGGATGGGCACGCGGCCGCGCGTCCGGTAGCCGATGGCGCCGTGGACGTCGGCGAAGACGAAGTTGTTGCCAGGATCGACCCACGGCCGCATGGCCGCCTCGAGCTCGTCCGCCGAGCGCGCGCGCAGCATGGGGAGCAGGGCTCGGAAGGTGGGATTGGCTTCATACGTGGCCGTGTAGCGCAGGGCGAGCGCGTAACCCGTCTTCGGGTCCCCGAGCACGATGGGGCCGTGATGAGTCGCGGCCAGATCGATCGTGACGGGCGCCGCGCCGCGGACACCGATCGTCTCGCGCCAGGCCTCGACCGGCCGCCACTCTCCGCGGAACTCGTAGCGCCCATTGCCGTCGAAGCGCTCGATGAAGACGTCCTGATAATCGGCATTGGCGTGGGTGACGCACCACGCGACCGAGGCGTTGTGGCCGAAGTGCGGGAACCCGGGAACGCCGGCGAAGGACAGCCCGATGACGTCGAAGTCCGGGCACGCGAGATGGTTCTGGTAGTACACGTTCGGCACGTCGAGCGCACGGTGAGGATCGCCGGCGAGAAGCGGCCGGCCCGACGCGGTCCGGCTGCCCGCGACCACCCAGCTATTGCTGCCCATGTCCCACTCGGTCATCGCGGTCAGAGCCGCCTCGCAGGACTGCAACGCCGCGAAGCCATCGGTCACGCCGTCGTCGTACTCCACGCCGGGCGGGATGATCAGCATCGGATTGGGCTGGGTTCCCGGGCACAGGCGCGCCGTCATCTCGGCGCCGAGATGGCGGAGCAGGCGGCCGCGCCACACCTTGAGCTGCCACGTGCCCATCAAGACGTGGCGGACCTTGAAGACGGCGCAGGCGTCCCACGGATCCCACCGCTCGGGTCGGGTGCCGAGGAGTCCGTATTCCATCGGCGGCTCACTCATCGTCGCGATGAACGCGTTGACTCCTCTGGCGTAGGCGTCGACCATCGCTCGCGTCTCGGCGTCGAGCGCCGCGTAGTCCGCCCGGGCGCTCGCGGCCAGGCGGAACCGACGCATCTGAACGTCCTGAGCGACGGCACCCGCCCCGGCCAGCTCGGCCCAGCGGCCGTACGCGCGCCGCCGGTCGTAATCCATCTGGAACAGCCGGTCCTGCGCGTGCACGAAGCCCTGGGCGACGAACGCGTCGTAACTGGATTCTGCTCGGGCGTGCGGGATGCCCTGGGGATCGCGCCAGACCTGGGCGCGGGCGTCCAGCCCTGGGACGCGGACGCTCGCGATGGCGCTCACCGGCGAACGCCTGGACCGCCGGCCAGCACGTCGTCCACGTCCCGCGGCGTGATCACGGCGATGTCGCCCCAGATCGAGCACTTCAGCGCGGCGACCGCCGTCGCCGTGTCCACCGTCTCCTCGAGATCGGCGCCGCGCTGGGCCGCCCACAGAAAGCCCGCGACGTACGCGTCGCCGGCGCCGATGGGATCCACCACCTCGACACGCGGCCGGCGGCGCGGCCGGACGATGCGGCCGCCGTCGAACGTCACCGAGCCGTCCTCGCCCATCAAGAGGCTGACCGTGGCCTTCGGGGCCTGGCGCGAGAGCGCCTCGACGATGCGCTCCGCAGGGCCGTCGAGGCCGAAGACCGTCCGCGCCTCTTCGAGGCCGGTGAAGACGAAGCGGGCGCGCGGGAGGACGGTCTCGGCATAGGCGCGAGCGTCGGACGGCGACCAGAGGGCGGCCCGGTAGTTCAGGTCGAAGGACACGGCCGCCGCCTCGGCGAGCGCGCGCTCGCTGAGGGCGCGGGCGCTGGCGCTGAGCGCCGGCGTGATGCCCGTGAGGTGGACGAGGCGGGCCTGCCGCACGGTGGTCCAGTCCACCTCGGCCGGCGTCAGTCGCGCGAATGCCGAATCACGGCGGTCGTAGAGCACCCGGATCGGCCGCGGCGCCACGCCGTACTCGAGGAAGTAGGCGCCCAGGCGAGCGCCGTCCGTCAGTCGCACGTGGGCGCAGTCGACGCCGTGGCCGGCCAGCTCGCGCCGCACGCGCTCGCCCCACGGGTTGGCCGGGAGCGCCGAGATCCAGGCCACGCGCATCCCGAGGCGTGCGCACGCGGCGGCGACGTTCGCCTCGGCGCCGCCGATCTGAACGTCCAGCGTGCGCGCCGTTTCGAAGCGGGCCGGCGACGGGACGGCGAGCCGCAACAGCACCTCGCCGAGCGTGACGAGGTCGTGCGCGACGCCTGGCTGCGCTCCGCCTGGTCCGACGACGCCTGGCCCCGCCCCGCCTGGCCCAACGACGCCTGGCTCCACTACGCGTGGCCCCGGAAGCGAATCGTGATCGACGTGCCGAGGATGAGCGAGGCGGTGATGCTCTCCGGGCGGCGATCGGGGCCGAAGATGACGCGGGCGGGCTGTCGCTCCTTCGCCCACGACGAGAAGCGCGTGAGGTCGAGACTGGCCGCGGCCTTCCCGGTCTCGGGCTCGGACGCGACCTTCATCGCCAGCGGAACGATCTCGGCACGGTACGCCTGGGAGACGTCGTCGGGCCCCTCCTTCTCGGGCCGCTGCCGACGCACGACGTGCGTCTGATAGCTGCCGTCGGGCTGGGGAGGCCACCGGCCGTCGGCGTAGTTCAGCACCGTGGTGATGACGTCGTCGACGTGGAGCCCGGGAGGAATCGTCAGCACGTCGTCGGCCACCCGGAGCCGTCGCAGGAAGAAGGTCTCCCCCTTGAAGTGGTACTCGATACGGCGCCGATCGTAGTCGTAGAGCGTCTGCGAGCGCGTCTCGCGCCCGGCCACCAGGAACCACGACGTGGCCTCGAGCGGTGCCCAGCGGCCGTCCACGAGCATGCCCCGGGACTCGACACGGTTCTGGATCTTCGAGCCCTGCCCGACGGCCTTGATCTCGTAGCGGCCGGCGGCTCGATCGACCGCCTCCTCCAGGGCGCCCGGCAGGTGGAACGTCATCGCGTCCCAGAGCACTCCGACGTCGACGTCGTACGCCGTGCGCCGCGTCTCGGGGCCGGCGTGCGCGCGCCAGGGGGCGGTGTTGACGAGCAGCGGCGCCAGGAAGAGCTTCAGGGTGAGTGTCAGAAATTGTCGACGGTCCAACGGGTACCTGGACATGGCGCAATCGGTTCACTTATTCTAACAGCGACCACGATTTGGACGTGCGGCACCCCGACACATGGAGGTGTGGGTGGCTCGACGTCGTGTGGTGATCACTGGCCTCGGAGTGGTCGCCCCGAACGGAATCGGGAAAGAAACCTTCTGGCAGAACCTCATCGCCGGTAAGTCCGCGGTGGACTACATCCACGCGTTCGACGCCTCTGACTTTCCGTCCAAGGTCGCCGCGGAAGTCCGGGATTTCGATCCCGCGGATTTCATGCTGGCGCGCCGGACCAGACACCGAGGTCGCTTCGCACAATTTGCCGTAGCTGCCACCAAGCTCGCGTTGAAGGACTCAGGAATCGACGGCTCGGCGCCACGATCAGATCGTCTGAAACTTTGTATCGGGACAGCGGCCAACGGTGTTGGAGATGTGTACGAAGGGGCAAGACTCGGCTTTGAGCGCAGTGGAGTCCGCGGCATTCCCGTCACTACGGGTGTGGAGTACGCGTCTCATGCTGCCGCAAGCCACGTCTCGATGGAACTCGGTCTCCGCGGGCAGGCGCTAACGCTGGCGTCCGCGTGTTCCACCGGATTAGATGCTGTTCACTGGGGCTGGCGTCAGATTGCGGATCAGGAGGCCGAAGTTGTCCTGGCGGGAGCGACTGACGCCCCCGTCTCACCTCTCTGCTTTGCGACGTTTTGTGCATCAGGCACTCTTTCACGTTTCGACAATCCCTGGTTGAGTGCCTCACGTCCATACGACAAACGACGTGATGGCATTGTTCTCGGCGAAGGAGCAGCAATCTTCGTTCTCGAATCTCTCGAAAGCGCCCTCGAACGCGACGCAACGATCTACGCAGAACTGCTTGGCTTCGGCACTGGCAACGAAGGCGGATACGGCATAAAAACCGACGCTGGCGAACACGCCCTCGCCGACGCCGTCAAGACTGCTCTCGACGACGCATCCCTGAGCGTCAGCGAGATCGACTGTATCAACGCGCACGGCAACGCGCTCCCAGATTACGATCTTGTCGAGACTCGAGCCTTCAAGACGGTCTTTGGACGAAGTATCTACAACATCCCGATCAGCTCGATCAAATCGATGATCGGACACGCCATGGGCGCTGCGTCTGCCCTGCAGGTTGCAGCTGCTTGCCTCACTCTCCAACACTCCGTCGTTCCGCCCACGATAAATCTCGATGATCCGGACCCCGAGTGCGATTTGGATTATGTCCCCAACTTAGCAAGGGTCGCCCGGCTCAAGAACGTGTTGATAAACGCGCACGCGATGGGGGGCACCCACTCCGTTATCGTACTGGGGCATCCCAGGTGAGCGCGTGCACGATCGTTTAGTCGTTCTCCTCCTGACGACCGCGGCAACGCTGATCCTTGGTGTCGGAGTCTGGCTCAAGAATCCCTCACATCGCGTGAATCAATGTTTCGCCGCGTTCTCGATCGCTGTCGCCGGCTGGACACTAAGCAATGGCCTCGTGGTCGCATATGCCACAACGCCATGGGGAATAGTTTGGGCGCGAACCGCCTTTGTGTCGGCAGCTCTGATACCCCTGTCGTTTTTTCTCTTCGCACGCATATTCCCGGTACAAACCTCATCCTTCAGACTCGCGACAATCTTCTTTCTTGTCTGCGGTACCACCGCCGCCTTGCTCTCCCTTACACCACTCATCGCGCGCAGCACATCGAATACGAACGGTATTCTGACCGTTCATTACGGTTATCTCCATTCCTTCTTCGGTGCGTACTTCGTCCTGTGTCTCGCGTGTGGCATGTTGGTTCTCTACCGAAAGCTTCCGTTGTTGAAGGGGGTTGAGCGACTTCAAATACGCTACGTTTTGGTAGGCCTTTCTCTTCCCATCATCGCCGGAACAGTTACGAATCTTCTGATTCCGCTTCTCTTTCACTCATCTCAGTTCAGTCCTTATGGTCCTCTTTTTAGCATCCCGATGGTCGGCACCATAGCGCACGCAATAATCCGCCACCGGCTCATGAGAATCCACGTCGTGATTCGGCGAAGTGCCGCATACCTGGTCGCGATTTGCGCTGCAGCGGCTGTCTTCACCACCGTGCTCTGGTTGAGCTCCGGCCTTCTCCTCGAGAGTCGGCGTGAGTCACCGCTTCTACTTGAGGTATCTCTGGTACTCCTCATCGCCGTGGCCTTTCAACCTTTTCAGCGGGCGGCAAAAAAATGGGTTGACCGCTATCTCTTCAGAAACCCGTACGATTATCAGAAGACAATTCGCGAGATCAGTCGAAACATGGCTGGCATCCTCAAACTCAGGCCTCTCTTGGAATATGCCTGCGATGCGATGAACAAGACTGTCCGGCCCGAGTTTGTTACCGTCTATTTTTACGATGCCCAGAATGCTGCATATACGCGGCTCGTCCACACATCAAAGCTCGGCGCCGCCGATCTCGATCGCGCACCCGACTCCCTCGCTGCCAGCTCTCCCCTAGTCACACTTTTGCTGAGCGAAAAACGAACGATCGTGCGCGATGGGTGGAAACTTCGGGCTTCCTCTATTCGGACTCAACAAGCTCTTATGATCTTGACACAGCTTCGCGTTGACCTGGCCTTCCCAATAATCGAGGATCAGCAACTAGTCGGTTTCTTCCTGCTGGGTCCACGGCTGTCTGGTGATCCCTACTTTCCGACAGATATCGATTTGCTCACTACACTTATGAGTCAGGCAACCATCGCGATAAAAAATTCCCAGCTCTACTCTCAAGTAGTTTTGGCCAACGAATATGTTCAAAACATCCTTCGAACGATCGACAGCGCCGTCGTCACCGTCGATGCCGAAGGCACTATTACGCTTTTTAATTCCGCCGCGACACAGATGATCGGGCTGGACGGAGCGCCAGCTGCAACCTCGCTCAACGACTTGCCCCAACCGATCGCCCAACTACTCCGAGCGACACTGAAGGATAGCGAACCAAGGGCGCAAGTAGAAACAGCCATTCAGGCGCATTCCGGGGATGTCCTTCCAGTAATCTGCTCTACTTCGCCCCTCCGGGACAACGCCGGCACGGTTCTCGGGGCGGTGGCCGTGTTAAGCGATCTCACTCGCCTGAAAACCCTTGAAGGTGAAAAGCAACAAGCAGAACGCCTTGCATCAATCGGCGCACTAGCGTCCGGCATCGCCCATGAAATCAGCAACCCCTTGGTTGCGATCAAGACGTTTGCCGAGCTCTTACCGGAGCGTTTTTCCGAAGATGACTTCCGCAACGACTTCGCCAGCGTCGTAACGCGGGAGATCGAGCGCATCGACGGCCTTGTGAGTCGCCTCAGGACGTTTGCTCGGCCAGCAACGAAGCCGTTCACCGATCTTGATCTGAGACGTCCGCTCGAAGAAACCCTCGCGCTCCTTCGGGGCCAACTTGAGCGGTCTCAGATCAGCGTCAAGCTCGTCCTTCCTGCACGTCTGCCGTCGGTTCGCGGTGACGCTTCACAACTGGAGCAACTATTTCTCAACGTGATCGTCAATGCACTTGAGGCTATGCCGCCCAGAGGACAGCTCACGGTTCGAGCACGCATTCGCCGCAATGATGGAAGGGAGACCGTGTTAGTTGAAATATCGGACACAGGCTGCGGAATCCCGGATGGCCTGCTCGAAAAGATTTTCGATCCCTTCTTAACGACGAAGCAGCGAGGCTCGGGGATCGGTCTTTCGATCTGTCGAGCCATTGCCGACGCCCACCACGCCGCGATGTCAGCCAACAACAATGCCGATGGTCGAGGCGCAACGATCGCCATAGAATTTCCGGTCTCGGATGAAGTCGTAGCCATCGTCGGTTAATACGTCGACACCTTGCATCAGCGATCGAAAATGTCGTCTATCCATGGCAGACAGTTCTCTCGTTGGAGAGCAAAGATGAGTCACGAACGACCTCTTCCTCGTAATACTTCGTTTGAAGGCAGTTTTAATTCCGTCAGAAATAATACGCGCGGAGATCTCACGACAGAGGGTCGTCATCCATGACCTCCGCCTTTCTGTCCCTAATCGGTGCTCTCGTCGTCGCTCTAGGTGTCTTCGTGCTCCGAGCGAATCCACTGAGCACTACTCATTTGTATTTTGCGGCATTCACGATGTCACTTTCGATTTGGCTGTTCGGGATAGCTGCTTGGTGCTATGAGACATTCGCCGAACTGGGGCTGCGCGTCGCGTTCGCCGGCGCGAGTTTAATCGCACCGACTTTTCTTGGTTTGACGCGCACCTTTCCGTCACATCTCCACCAAGGAGCGTGGCGGTGGCTTGCGGGTCCTTTGTTCGTAGGTGGCATGTTCTCCATACTTTCGCTTACGACGCCGCTCGTGGCCTATGACGCTGCGGTTTCGGCATCAGGACTCCATCGACGGGCGGGACCACTCTACCCGGCCTTCGCCGTCTTCTTCATCACGACATTCGCAGCGGCAACAACGATCTTCTTTCAGCGCTGGTGGAATGCCAGAGGCCACGCGCGAGCGCAGCTGCAGTACCTGGGAGTGGCAATTCTCGTACCTGGCGCCGCTGCGATTACAACAAACCTGATCCTGCCGGTGATCACTGGCCGGTCGACCTACAGCTGGCTTGGGCCGTTCTTCACAGGTCTTCTCGTCGCACTTGTCGCCCATGCGGTCATCCGTCATCGACTAATGGACCTACGGCTCGTGATTCACAAGAGCTTGACGCTCGTGATCGCCGTCGTGCTCTCGATTTTGCCTGTTGCAGCAATCGTGCTCGTCATGTTCTGGCCTCCTCTCTCCTATCATCTCGACCCTCATGAGCTCATTCCTATGGTCGCCGCTGTCTTCGCAGTCACAATTTTGGTTACGCCTATTCGAAGGGAGGCGGAGCGGTTCCTCGACAAATACCTCTACCGAGCACAGGCTGATTTCAAGAGGACAGTTCGCGAAGCTAGCGAGCTACTGACACGGGTTCTCGATCTCCGGACAGTGGTGCGCTTCGTCAGTGATACGATCGCTCGCTCCACCGAGGCCGAGGGGATTGCAGTTTACTTGATCGGGGATTCGGGCTGGGAAGTTGCTTTGTCGGAAAGGCGGCACGAAGGGGCGAAGTTTCAGGCATTGATGACGGCGCCGCCTTCGATTGTCGATTGGCTAAAGAACAACCGACGTTACCTGATCCAGGATGAGCCAGTTGCGAGGCGAGACTTTAAGGCTGATACAAGTCTTCAGGACGCTCTAAGTAGACTTGATTGGGGTCTTGTTCTCCCTCTTCTGTCTGAGGCGACACTGATCGGATTCATCGCCGTCGGCCCCAAGCGTTCGGGCGACCCGTTCTATCCCCACGATCTGGACTTGCTGATGACGCTGGCCAATCAGGCGGGGATCGCGGTCAAGAACGCCCAGCTCTACACCGAGGTCGTGCTCGCCAACGAGTACGTGGAAAACATCGTGGCCACCATCGAGAGCGGGGTGGTGGCGGTGAACCCGGCGGGGCGCGTCACCATGTTCAATCGGGCGGCGGAGCGCCTCACGGCGCTGCGGGCCGAGGCGATCCGGAGCGAGTCCGTGAGCGGGCTGCCCGAGGTCCTGGGCACGCTGCTGCGCACGACGCTCAAGGACGGGCAGGCGCGGACGGCGCCGGAGATCGCGCTGCACGCCGGGTCGACGACCCGCCCGGTGATCTGCACGACCTCGCCCCTGCGCGATCCCGGGGGCGCCATCCTGGGCGCGGTCGCGGTGTTCAGTGACCTCACGCCGCTCAAGGAGCTGGAGGCCGAGCGCCAGCGAGTGGAGCGACTGGCCTACTTCGAGGTCCTGGCTTCCAGCATCGCCCACGAGATCAAGAACCCGGTCGTGGCCATCAAGACGTTCACCCAGCTCATCCCGCGCCGGCTCCACGACCATGCGTTCCTCGAGAACTTCAGCCGGGTCGTCTCGCGCGAGATCGAGCGCATGGAGCGGCTCGTCGAGCGCTTCCGCCGGCTCTCGCGGCCCGCCAGTCCGACCCAGCACCGCCTCGACGTCCGCCAGCCTCTGAGCGAAGCGGTCGAGTTCCTCAAGCCGGCCTTCGAGGAGAAAGGGCTGACGCTCCGGGTCACGCCCACTCCGGTCGCGTGCTTCGTCCTCGGCGACGAGGGTGAGCTGGAGTCGCTCTTCATCAACCTCCTCATGAACGCCCACGAGGCGACGCCGCGCGGCGGCTCGGTGGAGCTCGAGCTCACCGCGAGCGAGCGCGCGGTCGTCGTGGAGGTCGCGGATTCCGGCCCCGGCATCCCGCCCGAGCGCCTCCGCCAGCTCTTCGATCCATTTTTCACGACGAAGGCGCGCGGTTCGGGCCTCGGACTCACCATCTCCGCGGGCATCGCCGCCAGACATCGTGCTAAGCTGCGAGCGTCGAATCGCCCTGCCGGGGGAGCCTTGTTCACGGTCGAGTTCCCGGCCGCCACCACCGTCGAGGCGACCACGACACGGGTGAATACCGGCGGATGAAAACGGTCCTGGTCGTGACGGCCGACAGCGCGCTTCAGTCGCGGCTGTTGCGAAACTTCGCGAGCGCGTCGGTGTTCGTCGCGGCGACCGATGCCGACGCCCTCAAGACCCTGCGCATCGTCGATGTCGACGTGGTCTTCCGCGATAGCGCCCGGCCCGCCGCCGATCTCCACACCTTCGTCGCCCGCGTGAAAGACGTCCGGCCCTCCGCGCTGGTGGTGGCCATCGCGCCGCCCGACGACGCGACGGACGGCGCCGACATCTCGTTGCCCGCGGGTTTCAGCCAGCGCGACCTCGAAGCGGCCGTGCGCCAGGTCGGCGATCGCCGCCGCCTCCTGCACGAGATCGCCACGCTCCGGTCGCAGGCCGCCGGCCCCGCCGTGAGCGAGGCGCCGCCGGCCGAGACCATCCGCGAACCGGCCGCGTTCGCCCGGATCCTCACGGAATTCACCCAGGTCCTGGCCGCCGGCTTCGATCTGCCGCGCACGCTCGAGATGTTCCTCGATGCGATCGGTGAGCTGCTACGCCCCTCGCGCTCAGCCCTGTTACTGCTCGACGAGACGCGCCAGACCTACCGCGTCAGCACCCATCGCGCCCTGGCCCCTCAGATCGTCAGCTCGGTGCGGCTCAACGCGAGCGATGGCCTCCCGCGCTGGCTCGCCTCGCAAGGACGACCGGCGCGGCTCCACGATCTGAGCGATCCCGAGGTCGCGCGCGAGCTCACGCTGCTGGGCGGCGTCGTGGCGGTGCCGCTGTTGACCCACGGCGACCTCGTCGCCATCCTCGTCGTCGGCCACCCGGTGGCCGGTGGCGCCTACGGCCGACCGGAGATGGAGATCCTCTTCGATCTCTCGACCCATCTCGCCACGGCCGTCCGCGACATCACGCTGCACCACCAGCTGCACCACGAGAAGGAATTCAACGAGCGCATCCTCTCCCACATGTCGAGCGGCGTCGTCACCATCGGCCGTGACGAGAAGGTGGGGACGTTCAACCGGCGTGCCGAGGAGATCCTGAATCTGCGGGCGGCCGCCGTGGTCGGCCAGGATCTGCGCATGCTCCCCTCGCCGCTGGGCGACATGCTCTACGAGACGCTCGCCCACGGCCGCGCGCTGCCGAAGTCGGAGATCCAGCTTCCGCTCGGCGGCCTGTGGCTGGAGGTGTCGACCTATCCGATCCGTGGCGACGAGGCGACGCCGCTGGGCGCCGTCCTCGTGCTCGAGGACCGCACGGCCCAGAAAGAGCTGGCCGCGCGCAAGCGCCAGGCCGAGGAATCGCAGCTCCTGGCCCGCGTCATCGCCCGCATCGCCGACGAGATCAAGAATCCGCTGGTGTCCATCAACACGTTCGTCGAGCTCATCGACGAGCGCTACGACGATCCCGACTTTCGCAAGCTGTTCTCGTCGGTTGTGCGCCGCGACGTGCGCCGGCTCGTGCAGGTGTTCGAAAAACTAGCCGGACTGGTGAGCGAGGGTGAGCTAAACTTCTCGACGGTGGACGTCCACGCCGTCATCGACGAGGTAGTCACCGCGGTCGAGCTCTCGGACGAAGGCCTTGGCAAGCGCCTCAACTTCGACGTGACGCGCGACGCCCGGCCCCAGGTGGTCCGGGTCGACGCCGCCCAGCTCCGCAAGTCGCTCTCGTACCTGGTGTGGTATCTCGCCCACAACTCGCCGGGCGAGGACGCGAAGGTCACCTTGTCGGTCGGCCGCCACGCGGGGCCGGACGAGCCCGAGGCCGTACGCATCATCATCGGCTCGCGCACGGCCGCCGTGCCGGCCGACAAGCTCGGACGTCTCTTCGATCCCGTGCAGATGGTGCAGGAGAGCCTGATCGACGTCGGCCCCGCGGTCAGCCAGCGGCTGATCGAGGCCCAGGGCGGCCGGCTCCAGTTCCGCCAGGGCCGTCACGAGCTCGCCTTTCACATCTCGCTGACGCCGGTCGAGTCCTGAGCATCGTCGCGCCGCCCCGGACGCGCCCCCGGATCCTCGTCGTCGACGACGAGATGGGCCCGCGTGAATCGCTGCGCATGATCCTCAAGCCGCACTACGAGATCAAGACGGCCGACAGCGCGCGCGGCGCGCTCGATCAGTTGCCCGAGTTCCGGCCCGACCTGGTCGTCCTCGACATCAAGATGCCGGAGATCGACGGCCTCGAGGTCTTGCGCCGCATCAAGCGGATCGATCCCACCATCGAGATCGTGATGATCACGGCCTACGCGTCGCTGGAGACGGTCAAGCTGGCCCTCAGCCATGGCGCCTTCGAGTACCTGATCAAGCCGTTCTCGCGGCAGGACCTTGAGCAGGTGGTTCGGCGGGCTGTGGAGCGCCGTCAGGCCGACCAGGGCACCCGCGGGCAGGTGGCGCGCCTGGTCGAGGAGATGCGCTCGCTGTCGGCCAAGACGCGCGAGCTCGAGGAAGCGGCGCGGCGCGAGCCGGCCGAGCAATCGCTGCGCGTCACGCAGCTCTCGATCCTGCGCGAGATGTCGCGCACGATCGTGGGTCAGCTCGATCTGCGCGAGATGACGGCGGCCGTCACCGATCAGCTCCGGCGCGCGCTCGACTACGACGCGGTCAGCATCATCGACGGCCCGCCGGCGCCCGAGGGCCCGGCCGTCGTGGTGTGCGCCATTCGTGACGCGGGCGGCTCGCTCGGCCACCTGGTGGTGGACAATCGCGCCTCGGGCCGGCCGATCGATCGCAGCGAGCGCGAGCTGCTCGAGATGCTGGCCGAGTACCTCGCCGTCGCCATCCGTAACTCGCGGCTCTATACGGAGATCGCCACCACCAAGCGCTCGCTCGAACAGCTCATCGACTCCGCGGGTGACGCGATCATCCCGGTGGACGGTGACGACCGGGTGGAAGGCTGGAATCCCGCGGCCGAGCGCATCTTCGGGTTGAGCGCCGCGGACGCCGTGGGCCGGGCCATCACGACGCTGCTGCCGGTGTCCGACTATGCCGACGCCAAGCGGCGCCTGTCCGGCGGCACCCCCATGCACGCGTTCGAGGTCAGCGTACCGCGCGGCAGCGGACGGCCCGCGGCGCTGGCCGTCACGCTGTCGGCGCTGGGCGATCCGCAGGGCGCCGTCACCGGCCTGATCGCCATCGTGCGCGACATCACGGTGCAGCGAGAGATCGAGGGCCAGCTCAACCAGGCCGAGAAGCTGACCGCGCTCGGCCAGCTCGCCGGCGGCATCGCCCACGACTTCAACAATCTGCTCCAGGCCATCCTCGGCTACTCCCAGCTCATGAAGCAGAACATCGGCGACGCCGACCTGGTGAGCCGCTCGCTCCAAGTCCTGGAGTCGGTCGCCATGGACGGCTCGGAGACGGTCCGCCGCATCCAGCAGTTCGCGCGCCTGCGTCCCGACGAGGAATTCGTCCCGGTGGACGTCAACAAGATCGTGCACGACGCCGTCGCCATCATCCGCCCCCGCTGGGAAGAGAAGCTCGCTCAGGAAAACCGCCAGCTCGACCTGCGGCTCGACCTCGGTGCCGTGCCCAGCGTCAACGGCCGGCCGGCCGCGCTCACCGAGATGATGACGAACCTCTTCTTGAATGCCATCGACGCGATGCCCGAGGGCGGCGTGCTCTCGGTGGGCACCCGCCGCGGCACCACCAACGACGCCGTCGTCGTCGTGCGCGACACGGGCGTCGGCATGCCGCCGTCCGTCCGCCGGCGCATCTTCGAGCCGTTCTTCTCCACCAAGGGCGAGGGAGGCTCCGGCCTCGGCCTGGCCATGGCGTACTCGATCGTCAAGCGGCACGGGGGCGAGATCCGGGTGGAGAGCGAGTCGGGCCGGGGCACGACCTTCACGCTGACGTTCCCGGGCGCGGCCCAGATCAGCGGGCCGAGCGGAGCGCCCGACCGCACGGCGCCGCGCCGGATCGCGCGCGTGCTCGTGATCGACGACGATCCCCAGGTGTTGGCCACGCTGTCCGAGATCCTGCGTAGCCTCGGTCATCGCGTGACGGCGGCACCCAGCGGCCCGGCTGCGCTCGCCGGCTACGCTCGCGACCGCTTCGACGTCGTGTTGACCAACGTCGGGATGGCCGGCATGAACGGCTGGGAGTTCGCCGAGCGCTTGCGGGCCGTGGACCGTCAGGTGGCCCTGCTCTTCATTACCGGCTGGGGCCTGCGCGAGGAGGACAACCCGCGCCTCAGCGCGCTCAAGGTCCAGCGCTGCCTGTTCAAGCCGATTCCGCCTCCCGATCTCGACGCCGCGATCCAGGCCGCGCTTCACCCCGCCTGAGCCCGACGCCAGGAGACGACCATGGTCATCATCGATGCGCAGATCCACGTCTGGAGTCCCGACGTCTCGACTCGCCCCTGGCTGCCCGGGAGCACTCCGCGCGCTCAGGGCTCCGCCTGCAGCGCTGAGCAGGTGCTGCGCGTGATGGACGATGCCGGCGTGGACCGGACGGTGCTGGTGCCTCCCTCATGGATCGGCGACGACAACACGGACGCGCTCGACGCGGCGCGCCGCTGGCCCGACCGCTTCGCCGTGATGGGCCGCTTCGACCCGACCGCGCGGGACGCCGAAGCGCGCTTGCAACGCTGGCGCGAGCAGCCGGGCATGCGGGGCATGCGGTTCACGTTCCACCTGCCGCCGTCGTCGGGCTGGTTGGCCGACGGCTCCCTCGACTGGTTCTGGGCGGCCGCCGAGCGGGTCGAGTTGCCGCTGATGGTCAGCGTGCCGGGGCAGCCTGGGAAGATCGCCGGGATCGCGCAGCGGCATCCGCGGCTGCCATTCATCCTCGATCACATGGCCCGGCCGCGCGGCCTGAAGGACGATGCCGCCTTCGCCGATCTCGACGATCTGCTCGCGCTCGCCCGCCACTCGAACGTGGCCGTCAAGGTCTCGTCGATCCCGTCCTACTCGACCGAGTCCTATCCGTTCCGGGGCCTCGACACGTACCTGCAGCGGATCCACGAGGCGTTCGGTGCGCGGCGGATGCTGTGGGGAACCGACTACACGCGGCTGCCGGTGCCGTACCGCGACGCCGTCCGTCACGTCCGCGAGGGGATGAGCTTCCTCAGCGCGGGCGACCGCGAGTGGGTCGCCGGTCGCGCCTGCGCCGAATGGGTGGGCTGGAAGATCTAGCCTGGCCGGGTCACGTCTTCTTCATCGGGCGGCCGCAACAGACCTTCTGAGCCATTGCGACCTTCCCGCACTTCGCGCAGCGGTACCCTGCCATCTCTCGCCTCCTGGGGCTCGATTCAGTGCAGTGCCGTCGGCGTTGTCAGAGCCGCTCGATGATCGTCGCGATGCCCTGGCCGAACCCGATGCACATCGTCTGCAGCCCGTAGCGCTTGCCCGTCCGCTCCAGCTCGTGCAGGAGCGTGGTCATCAGCTTGCCGCCCGAGCACCCGAGCGGATGTCCCAGCGCGATCGCCCCGCCGTTGACGTTGACCTTGTTCATGTCGGGATGGAGCTCGCGCTCCCACGCCAGGACGACCGACGCGAAGGCCTCGTTGATCTCGAAGAGATCGATGTCGTCGAGCCGCAAGCCCGCCTTCTTGAGAGCCCGCTGGGTGGCGGGAATCGGTCCGGTCAGCATGATGGTCGGATCGACGCCGGCGAGCGCCGTGGCCACGACGCGCGCGCGCGGGCGAAGCCCGAGCGCCCTGGCCCGCTCGTCCGACATGAACAGCAGCGCGGCGGCGCCGTCGGAGATCTGCGAGGAGTTGGCCGCCGTGATCACGCCGTCCGGCTTGAACGACGGCTGGAGCGCGGCCATCTTTTCGCGATTCACGGGCACGCGCACGCCCTCGTCGGTGTCGAAGAGGGACCCGTCCGGCAGCGTGACCGGCACGATCTCGCGCTTGAAGCGGCCCTCGGCGATGGCCCGGCCCGCCCACTCGTGACTGCGCGCGGCGAACGCATCGAGCTCTTCGCGCTTGAGGCCCCACTGCTCGGCGATCAACTCGGCCGAGATTCCCTGCGGCACGATGTTGTACCGCTCGGACAGCCGCGGCGAGAGCGGCCCATCACCCGGTCCGCTGGCGTTCGAGCCCATCGGCACCCGGGTCATGTGCTCGACGCCGCCCGCGATGACGACGTCGTACTGGCCGGCCATGACGCCCATGGCCGCGAAGTTGGCGGCCTGCTGGCCCGAGCCGCACATCCGGTCGAGCGTGGTACCGCACACGTCGAGCGGCAATCCGGCGATGAGCGCGGCGTTGCGCGCGATGTTGAAGCCCTGCTCGCCCAGCTGATCGACGCACCCGAGGATGACGTCCTCGACTTCGGCGGGATCGACGCCCACACGTGCAATGAGGTCACCGAGGACCTTGGCGGCAAGATCGTCCGGGCGGACGGGCGACAGCTTCCCGTTTTTCCTGCCGACGGCGGTGCGAGCGGCTCCTACGATGACGGCGTCTCTCATCGATGATCTTCCTCCTCGAGTGTACTTCGATTGTACCCGACGGCACGTCACGTGCATAACCGGCTCTCCAACAATTTGGCTCGGAGCGACGTCGAGGAGGCCGAGATGCAGGACGCTCAGAAGTACCTGGAACGACAGCGCGACGACATCGTCGCCCGGTTGCGCGACTTTCAGGCCGGCGCACGCGACACGGGCACGGGTCTCGAAGGCGACGATGCCGTCCGTGATCTCGGCGACCACGTGGAGCACCACACCCGGCGCGAGATGGGATTCCTGACCCGCCAGCGGCTGCTCGCGCGCCTTCAGCGCGTGCAGGCGGCGCTCGAGCGGATCGCGCGCGGCGTCTACGGCGTGTGCATCGAGTGCGGTGAGCTCATCGCACCGAAGCGGCTGCGCGCGATCCCGGAGGCCGAGACGTGCGTTCCCTGCCAGGAGCGCATGGAGCGGCGGTCACACGCGGCGGCCTGAACGGCGCCGCCGCGGCTACGCCGCCTTGGACGAGCGCTTCGACACCTGCTGCGCGGTGTGGAGCGCGTCGCTCTCGTCGCTGGACCGGAGCGCGAGCGAGCTGAGCGTGAGCATCCCGACGATCTGATCCTCGTCGTTGACCACGGGCAGTCGTCCGATCTGACACTCCGCCATGACTTCCATCGCCTCACCCACCGCGGTGTCGGGACGCGCGCAGATCAAGTCGCGCGTTGCGCAGTCGCCCACCAGCGTGGTGGCGGGATCAGCGCCTTCGGCGATCGCACGGACGATGATGTCGCGATCGGTGATGAGCCCGCGCAGCCGCCCGCCCGACACGACCGGCAGGATTCCGACGTTGGCTTCCTTCATCGTCACGGCCGCGTCCACGAGCGACGCCGAGGCGTCGATGACCACGACATCCCCGACCATCACGTCCCTGACGTGATCGCGGCGGCCGGCCCGCCATCGACGAGCGCGAGCCCCGAGCGTGACGCCACCGGCGGCGATGACACCGACTGCGAACCAGAGCCTGGGTGCTTTCATGGGCCACCCTCCTGTTTCAAGACGACGGGGAAATGCAGCAACGGCGATGCCATCGAATCGCTCTTCGACACTCACCTCGTCGACGCTAGACTCGGCGCCTGACTCGTCGACATCCCGAGTGTGCGCCACCGACACAGACTGTGCGCTCCCGACGGTCTGTGTTCAACGGTCTCGCACGGCCAGGAGGATTGCCGACACGACGCAGCCGCCACCGATCATGTGGCTCCAGTGAAACGGCTCCCCGAGGACCACGTACGAGAGCGTCACCGCGCTCACCGGCAGCACACCCGTGAAGACGGCCGCCGTGGTCGCTTCGACTTCGCGAACGCCGAGGGCCCACAGCAGGAAGGCCACCACGGTCACCGCCACGCCGTAGTAGACGAGCGCACTCCAGTCGCCGACTCCGAGCTGCGTGAGATCGACCGCCCGGGCGTCGCGCAGCGCCAGCGGCGCGAACATCAGAAACCCCAGCAGCGTGATGCCGGCGGCCACGGTGACGGGGCGGAGCCGCCGGGCCAGCACGCGGCTGCAGACGAGAAAGATCGCCTCGGCCACCACCGCGCCGAACACGAGCGCGTTGCCGAGCGCCGGCTGCGGTCCGCGGGCCGGCGTGGCGGCGCCGAGGGACGTCACGATGAGGATGCCGAGCACGGCCAGTCCGATCGCTGCCGATCGCCGTCCGGTCCAGCGTTCGCCCAGGACCACGGCCGCCAGCGCTGCGGCAACCGCCGGCGTGGTGCTGGTGACGATCCCGCCTTCAGCCGCGCTGGTGAGGGCGAGGCCGGCGAGGAGCAGGACGTTGAACGCGAACATCCCGCTCGCGGCCTGGAGCGCCATCACACCGAAATCACGAGCGCCGATAGCCGGCACGCCTCGCGCGGCCAACAGCGCAAGCGGCACGAGGATCAGCGAGGCGATCGCGAAACGAATGCCGCTGATCAGGAAGACAGGCAGGTGGGCGACCAGGAGCTTTCCGACGACGACCGAGCTGCCGACGAGCGCCATGGCCACGGCCAGCTCGAGACAGGCGCGAACGCGAGTGGTCAGGCCGTCAGGTGGCGCGCTTGACCTGATCCGCGAGCTTGCAGAACGCGCAGACGGTCCCAGTGGTGACCTGGCCGCAGCGCGTGCATTCCTGGAGCGCCACGGCTTCGACGCGCTCGAAGGCGGCGCGCGCCCGATCGAGGAAGCCGAAGAGGAAGTTGTGCTTGGCGCCGGGGGACGCCTCCTCCATCCGGCTCAAGATCTCTTTGTGGGCGATCGACGTGGCGCCCGCCGCGAACGGGCATTCCTCGACGATGTAGTCGATGCGGCGAAGGAACGCATAGGCCGCCGTCTCGCGCTCCGACAGCCGATAGAGCGGCTTCACGCGACGCACCAGCTTGGGATGCGTCGCCGCCAGCGCCGGCGACTGCCGCGGGAGCGCGTCGGTCTGCCAGTGCATGACCGACCCGAACAGCGTCGCCGCTTCGTCGTCGAGATTGTGACCGGTGGCCACCACGGGAAACCCGCGCTCGAGGGCGACGCGATTCATCAGGTAGCGCTTGCTGAGCCCGCATCCCGAACACGGCGGTCGTCGCGTCACGGTCTTGATGATCGGCACGGGCGCGCCGATCTCTTCGGCGACGGCGGTGACGATCAGCGGCACGCCATGGGCGGTCGCGAATTTCTCGCAGCGGGCCTTCGACTCGATGGAATAGTCGAAGATGCCGAGGTCGAGGTAGAGGCCGGTCGTCCGGTAGCCCTCCTCGATCAGCACCTCCCACAGCGCCAGCGAGTCCTTGCCTCCCGACACCGCCACCAGCACGGCCTCCTCGGGCGTGAACATCCGGTGCTTGCGGATCGCCTCGCGGACCTGATTGCGGAAGAACTCGACGAAGTCCGGCTCGCAGAAGGCGGCGTTGTGCCGCCTGAGCTCGATGACCGCCCCTCGGCCGCACTTCCGGCATTTCAAGAGGCATCTCCGATCATTTCACCGCTCGCCTCGCCGCGCGGCGCGCCTCGGCTCGCACTGCCACCGCTCATCACCGGGCGCAGCTCGATCGTGTCGTCGTCGGTGACCATCTGGTCGGCGGTGACGAGGGTGTCGCCGCGAATCACCAGCACGGTTTCGGGAATGATCTCGAGCTCGCGCAGGACGTCCTTCACCCTCCGCCCGCCGGCGACCTGGACCTCGCGCTTCGGGTTTCTCAAGATGACTTTCATTGGAGCGAGTGGCGCGCGCTCGGCTCGATTCGTGGGTGGCCTGGCCTAGGTACGCGCGGCTCCATCACGTGGGAATCCCGGATGGCGCTTGATATCACGGAGCTGGCCGAGATGGATGCGATCGTGCTGCGCCTGGAGCAGCCACCACTGGGCGAGGTCGAGATCGCCGAGACGGAAGTGCTTGAAGACCAGCCGCTCGGGGTCGAGGGTCGCCAGCTTCTCCACGGACGACCGGCTGCGCTCACGGGTGGCCTTCATGGTCGTGATCAGCTCACCGATCGGCTTCCCGTGCTCCGGCCAGACCACCGGGGGCGCCTCGCCGGGGCCGGGTGGCCACGGCGGCAATGGCCGGATCGCGAAGTCGGGTCGATACGGCGCGAGCCCGCCCGCGGCCTCGCCTTCGCGCGTGAGCTTGGTGGTGAGCTTCCCGGTCGCGATCTCCGCGATCGTGAGGTGATTGATCACCTCGCCGACGGACCACTCCTTCTCGGCCGGCCTCCAGTCGGCCTGGCGCTGCGAAAGGCCGACCACTTCACGCAAGACCTCGGCGCGAGCCCCTTCGAGGTCCTCCCAGAGGGCCTGGATCGCGCGCGGAAGTGTCACGCTCGCGAGTATACGCCCATGCTAGGGTTCTTCTGTGACCGACCGTCGTGACCTGGCGCGCGCCGCCTGGCGTACGCTGACCACGCGTCCCGTCTACGAGAACCGGTGGATTCGCGTTCGCGAGGACGTCGCTGAGCTTCCCGACGGGCGCACGACCATCTACGGCGTGGTGACGTGCGCCGACGCCGTCGGCGTCCTGCCGATGCTCGATTCCGAGACCGTCATCCTCGTCGGCCAGTACCGCTACGTCGCTCGCGCCTTCATGTGGGAGATCCCGACGGGCGGCGCCAGCAAGGGCGAGAGCCACGAGGCGACGGCCCAGCGCGAGTTGCGCGAGGAAGCCGGCTACGAGGCCGAGCGCCTGACCGAGCTCTGCATCTACGACACGTCCAAGAGCATCATGGACGAGCGGTGCTGGATCTATCTGGGTGAGGGCTTGCGTCCGGTGCCGGCCCGTCCCGACGAGACCGAGTTCTTCGAGATCCGCGCCTTCCCCTTCGTGGACGTGCTGCGCATGGTCGAGACCAGCGAGATCAAGGACTCGATGACCGTCGTTGCCGTCCTTCACGCCGCGCGGCGCTTCGGACGCTGAGCCGAGCTACTTCGCCGACGCCAGCACGATCGGCCCCGTCGGCGCCGGCACCCCTGATTCCGGCTCGAGCGTGACCGCGAACACGTCCACGGGTCCGGCTCCCGGAGGCACGCGATGGATCGCCTGGCCGGAGGCATCGACCTGGAACACGCCGGCCGCCGTCGGCTTGCCGCCCGCGATCGTCCACATCTCGTAGGCTTTGCCCGCCGGCGCCGGTGGCAACTTGGTGATCAGCACCTGCCCGCCCGCCGTCTCGTGCCACACGACACGGCCCTCGGCGGTCGGGCTCGGGCCGGCGCCCTTGAGAGCGATCACGCGCGTGCTCGGATCACGCAGGAGATCGACGACGGCCTGGTAGGCGGTCACACGCGCCTGGAGCGCCGCCTCCTGACGCGCGAGGTCCTCGCGAAGCCGGCTCGTCTCGCGCGCCACCCGGCCCAGCTCGGCTTCATAGCGCGCGGCCACGAACATGCCCGTGAGGAAACCGCCCACCACCATCGCGGCAGCCGCCACCACCGCCCCGCGCAGCCAGAGCCGGCGTGTGTCGCTGCGACGGCGCGGGGGCGCCGTTTCTTCGGCGAGTCTGCGCATCAGCGCTGCCTTGACGTCGGGCGGCGGTACCGCGGGCGGCCCATCGAGCGCCACGGCGGCCAGCGCCTCGCGCGACTCACGGAGCGTGCGCTCACAGCGCGCGCAGCCGGCCAGGTGAGCCTCGAACGCCGCGCGCTCGCTGGTCTCGAGCACATCCAGCGCGTAGGCTGCGACCTGATCGTCGAACGTCTCGTGGCTCATGCCGCTCACCGTTTCATCATCTCCCGGAGCCGTTCCAGCCCCAGCCGCATCCGCGTCTTCACGGTGCCGAGCGGCTGCTTGATCCGCTCCGCGATCTCGGTCTGGGTCAGCCCGCCGTAATAGGCGAGCTCGAGCACCTCGCGCTGAGGCACGGGGAGGCGGCCCAGCGCGCCGGTGACGACCGACCGATCAGAGGCGCGGTCGGCGGCATCGCCGCCGGACTCCGCAGGGGCGGCGGCCATCGCATCGTCCATGGGCGCCACGAACGTCTCACTTCTTCTACGCATGGAACGCACCCGATCGATTGCCCGGGTGCGTGCTCGCGTCACGATCCAGGCTTCGGGCGTGCCCCGGGCGGGATCGTACGTGCCGGCCGCCCGCCAGGTTTCCCAGAAGACGTCCTGCAGGACGTCGGCGGCGTCGCTGCGGTCACGGACGATGCGAAGGACCAGCGGATAGACCATGGGGGCGTAGCGGTCGTAGAACCTGGCGAACGCGTCGCCGTCGCCGGCAGCCATTCGCCGGACGAGGTCCTCCCCCACTGTGGCCATGGCTCCCTTCAGTATCAGACCCTCCGGCGACGGACAAGGTCCACGCTCGTCATTTACTACGAGCCGGCGCCGCCAGTAGGATTGGTGCCTCGTGAGAAACCTGCTGGGTGAGGTCCCCTCGTCCCTGCCCGATGAGCTCGTCGAAGCGCTGCTCGAGAGCGACGCGTTTCGCCTCGAGCGCATCGTGTCCCTGGGGCACGCGACGCCTCCCGGCGAGTGGTACGACCAGGAACGCTCGGAATGGGTGGTGCTGCTGACAGGCGGCGCCGGGCTACGATTCGCCGACCGGGACGACGTGGTGGAGATGCGCCCGGGTGATCATCTGGTCATTGCCGCCCACCGCCGACATCGCGTCGAGTGGACGGACGCGTCGCGGCCGACGATCTGGCTCGCGCTCCACTACGACTGATCGCGGGCGCGGAACGCCGGCCACGCGGACGTTCGCTCGCGCTCGGCGCGCCAGCGTTCTCCGAGCGCGCGAGCGAGCCCATCCACGGCGTCGGTGATCGGCGCCAGTGGTCCGCCGACCACGAAGGCCATGAGGCGCTCGACGTGCCAGAGCAAGGCCTGGCGAACGGTGAGCCCGGGCGCCCAGGGGCCATCCTGATCGAGCACCCGAGGCCCGAACCACTGCAGCATGTTCACGGTCCGCCAGGCCACCGCCACGCCCCGCGCGGCTGCGTAAGGGGAATCGCCTCGCGCCGCCGGACAGGCCGTCGCGAGCGCCGACCGATGGGCGGCGTCGGCGCGTTCGATGACGGTGGGTGGAAACGGGCAGAAGAGGTTCCACAGCAGCGTGTCGTAGAGCGCCGAGCGCACACCGCCGTACTCGAAATCGAGGAGGCGGACACCAGTCGCTGAAAAATGGTTGTTGCTGGGCGCCATGTCGCCATGGGTGAACGTGGTGAAAGGCCCGGGATGCGCGACCGCATCGGCCAGCGCAGCCAGGCTTTCGGCGAGGCCGCGAGGAACACGGGTACCGACGGCCGTGAGCCAGCCCGTGACGTCCGGCTCAGCGGCGCTCAAGCCTGCAGCCGCCCGGGAGATCGGCGTGAGCTCGCGTGGCGCCAGCGCATCCCTCAGCCCATCGAACTCGGCATGACCGTCGAGTGTCGCGGCGTGGAGGCGGCCGGCGGCATCGGCCAGAGCGACGACCGCCTCGCTGGCCGCTTTTTCGTCGCTCGCGACGAGCGCCTCATCCAGCGTCCGCCCCTCGCGCAGGTCCTCGATGACGAACACCTGTGCCCTCGCATCGCCGGCGAGGAATCGCGGACAGAGCGCTGGCGCGGTGCCGGCGCGGGTCAGAAACTCCAGGCTGGCCCAGTCGTCGAAGCCACGATCGGGCTCGGACTTGAAGTGCTTGACGATGACCGAGGTCGGCAGGCCGGACGGCCCTCCGGCGACGCGGCAGCGCCAGACGTCATTGCGAGCCCACGACTTCAGCACCTCGGGCTCGACCAGGCGAGCGCCACCGAGCGCGCGCCCGGCGGCCGCCAGAACCTCCTCGCTCAGGGGCGGCGCACCACGCGCTTGGCCTTCAGCTCGTGGCGGGGCAACGAGCGCCGCGGCACTGCGCGGACGTCCAGACGGAGACCGAGATCGGCGCTGAAGCTCTGGCGCAGAGCCTCGGGAACGCTCGCGTCCTCCACCTCGACCAGCACGCGCACTTCATCCAGCTCGCCGTCGCGGAAGACCTCGACCTGGAACTCCTCGATGGCATGGAAGCGCCGCACGATGCCCTCGATGGCCGAGGGGAACACGTTCACCCCGCGCACGATCAGCATGTCGTCGAGCCGGCCGAGGATCCCGCCCTCGAGGCGCATGAAGGTGCGCCCGCACGGGCACGGCGCGTTCGCGACGCGGACGCGATCTCCGGTGCGATAGCGGATCGCCGGCGAGCCGGCGCGCCCGAGATTGGTCAGCACGAGCTCACCCTCTGACGCCGCGACGCCACTCACGGGATCGATCACCTCGGCGATGAACTCCGACTCGTTGACGTGCAAACCGGCCTGTTCGGCGCACTCGTAGCCATACGCTCCCATCTCGGTCATACCGGCGTGGTCGTACGCGCGAGCGCCCCAGCCGTCCTCGATACGCGCCCGCACGGCCGGGATGCCGGCCCCCGGCTCGCCCGCGTGGACAGTGACCCGGACGGGGAGCTTGGCCGGATCGACGCCGTGCTCGCGGGCGACTTCGAGCAGATGCAGCGCGTACGACGGCGTGCAGACGAGCGCGGTGGCGCCGAGCTTCTCCATCCAGGCGAGCCGGGTTGGAGAATCCTGCCCGCCGCCGGGCAGCACCATCGCGCCGAGGGCGCGCGCGCCGTCGAAGCCTGCCCAAAATCCGATGAAGAGGCCGAACGAGAACGGGAAGAAGACCCGATCGGCCGGCGTGATGCCGGCCCCAGAGAGCACGAATCCCCAGCACCGTGCCCACCACTCCCACGATGCCTGCGTGTCGAGCCAGCGGAGCGGCTGACCGCTCGAGCCCGACGTCTGGTGGACCCGGACGTAGCGCTCGAGCGGATACGTGAGATTGGTGCCGAAGGGTGGACACTCGGCCTGATCGGTGACGAATTCCTGCTTGAGCGTGAACGGCAGCCGGTGAACGTCGTCCCACGTCATGAGGTCTCCGGCTGATTGCACACCCGCCGCGGCCCACTTCCGCCTGATGAACGCGTTGCCGCGAGGCGCCAGCACCTCACCGGCTGAGGCCTGCAGCTTCCGGAGTTGCAGGTCGCGCAGGCGCTCCGTGGGCAGCGTCTCGAGGGCCGGATCGAACATCAACGGGCGCGGAGCTTGAAGCGCTGGATCTTGCCGGTGGCCGTCTTGGGCAGATCGCTCACGAATTCGATCCAGCGTGGATACTTGTAGGGTGCGATCTTGTCTCTCACGAAGCCCTTGAGCTCGTCGGCCAGCGCCGCCGTGGCGCCGGCCGGCTCTTTGAGTACGACGAACGCCTGCGGCTTGACCAGCCGATCGCTGTCTTCCTTGCCGACGACGGCGACTTCCAGCACGGCCGGGTGCTTGATCAGCGTGGCCTCGACCTCGACCGGTGAGACCCAGATACCGCCGACCTTCAGCATGTCGTCGGCGCGGCCGGCGTACCAGAAGTAACCGTCCTCGTCCTGGAAATACTTGTCGCCGGTCTGGATCCACGCACCGAAGAGCGTCTCCTTGGTCTTGTCGTGCTTGTTCCAGTAGAAGGCCATCGTGGAATCGCCCTTCACGCGCAGATTGCCGATCTCGCTCCGAGGCACCGGCCGGCCGTCGTCGTCCACGATCGCCGCCTCATAGCCAGGCACGGGCAACCCCGAGGAGCCAGGCCGAACCTGATTCGGACGGTTCGAGAGAAAGATGTGAAGGATCTCCGTGGTCCCGATCCCGTCGATGATCTCGACGCCGAACCGCTCGCGCCAGCGCGTGTAGATCTCATCGGGCAGCGCCTCGCCTGCCGACACGCAGACACGCAGCGAGGAGAGATCGAAGCGCTTCTCCGCCTCCTTGACGGCGAGCATGCCGGCGTAGAGCGTCGGCACGCCGAAGAAGATCGTCGGACGGTGGCGGGTGAGCACCTCGAACACGCTCTCGGGCGTGGGCCGATGCGGGTAGAGCACGGCCTGCGCACCCACCGCCATCGGGAAATACCCGGCGTTGCCGAGGCCATAGGCGAAGAAGAGCTTGGCGGCGGAGAAGACCTTGTCGCTCGCCGTGATGCCGAGCACCTGTCGCGCATACGTCTCGGCGCACACCCACATGTCGTGCTGGAGATGGACGGCGCCCTTGGGAAATCCCGTCGAGCCCGACGAGTAGAGCCAGAACGCGGGGTCGTCTCGCGACGTCGGGGCCGCGTCCAGGGTTGCCCCCGCCTGGCTCACCTGCTCCTCGAACGAGAGGTGACCGGCGGCCGCGCCGCCGGCGACCAGGACGTGGCGGAGAAGAGGCGCCTGGCCGAGGACCGGCCCGGCCTCGGCCAGCAACGGCGCGGACACGACCGCGACCTTCGCCCGGCTGTCGTTCAGAAAGTACAGGTAGTCGGACGCCCGCATCAGCGTGTTGACCGGGATCGGAACCGCGCCGATCTTGATGGCGCCCCAGAACGTGGCGAGGAATTCCGGCGCGTCCAGGCACAGCACCAGGACGCGATCCTCCAGGCCGACGCCCAGCGCGCGGAGCGCATTGCCCGTGCGGTTGGCGAGATCGAAGACGTCACCGTACGTCAGCACGCGAGTCTCGTAGTGGAACGCCGGTGCTCCGCCGCGGCCTTCGGTCACGTGACGATCCACGAACCACGTGGCGACGTTGAATTGCGCGGGCAGGTGTTCCGACGCTTGCATCGTGGCTCCTCTTGTAACCGTTACGCGAACCTCATGGCATTGCCGTTGCTTCGTCCCAACCGAGGGAGGGTTTCGACATGAGAGCTTTCGCGATCAGCACGCTCACGTTCGTCCTCGCGCTCGGCATCGCCGCCGGCGCACTGGCTCAGACCACGACCACGCCACCGCCGGCCAGCGCTCCCTCGGCGCAGCCGCCGGCGAGCAGCGCCCCGCAGGTGACCACGCCAGGCACGTCGTCCTCGGACTCGTCCGGGAACGACAGCGTCACGACTCGCACGGAGCGCCGCGATGGTGTCGCCGCATCGCCCCGTACCACCACGGAGTCGACGCGGATCTTCGGGCTCAATCCGACGGCGGCCGCCCTCATCGCCGCTGCGCTCCTCGTCGTCGTCATCCTCGCGATCGTGTCGATGTCACGGGGCGCATCCCGGACCGATACGCACGTCGATCTGAATCGGAGGCCCTGAGTGGCTCCGATCCCAACGCCTCCCCGGCCCGACGCGGAGCACCCGGGCGGGCCGCGGGATCCGTTCACACCCGATCAGCCCGCGAGTCCTCCGAATCGACCGACCCCCGGCGGCGATCCCGGACCGCCGTCGCCTGGTGACCCGACTCCACGGCCGTAACGACCCGGCCTGTGAACGCGGTCAGCGGCGGCGGCGGGGCGCCGGCTTCCGCGTCGCGCGCCGAGCGCCGGCGCGGCGTGGGCGGATCGCCATCGCTTCGATCTCGACCAGCAGGTCAGGCCGTACGAGCCGGCTGATGATCAGCAGCGTGTTGGGCGGATACACCCGGTCGGGAAAATACTGCGGGAACACCTCGCTGCGCGCCTTCATGAACCCGGCGACGTCGTCGGCACGCGTGAGGAACGTCTGGAGCCGGACGACGTCGCGCATGGTGCATCCGCCTGCCTCGACGACGGCTCGCACGTTCTCGAGCGCCTGCTTCGTCTGCGCGATGACGTCGTCGGCCGCGACCTGGCCGTCGGCCGCCATCCCGACCTGGCCGGCCACCACGACCAGCTCACCACCCGGCGCAATCATGCCGTGGGAGTACATTCCGAGCGGCGCGCCGAAGCCCTTCGGTGTGATCGCCTTGGCCATGCTCAGCCCTCCTTGCGCGTGAGCCGCACGTACTCGTGGTCGAGCGGTAAGCCGTTGATACCCCGGGCCGGCGGCGCGATCCAGCCGGCAAAGCGGCCAGGCTCCACGGCCGGCCGCATCAACGTCGCCACGAACTGTGCGTCCTCCGGCGTCGGTAGCCACTCGCGACGCCGCGCGTCCCATTCTGCCTCGGTGATCACGCGGCCGTCGGGGGAGATCCTGGCTTCGCCGAACGAGCCGATGGCGCGATGGAACCCCCGATGGGGCAGGCGCAGCTCGACGTCGATCCCGTGCTCCTTGATGGTGCGGTTCCAGCGGTCGATCCCGCGCTGGCAATCCGCGATGTAATCGTCGCGAAGCCGCTCGTTGAGCGCGGTCAGCGCCGGCACGTCGCGGGTGGCGATACGATCGCCCTCGAGACACGTCACCGGATAGGTCGCGTCGGCCAACCGATGGTCGTCGTCCTTCTTGGTCTCCTCGAACCGGCCCTTGAGGCCCATCGTGAATGCATTGGCGGCGTTGGTGGAGACCTCGGAACCGAAGAGATCGAGCGAGACCGAGTAATGGAAGTTGATGTACCTCTGCATCGTCGGCAGGTCGATGCCGCCGTAGCAACGTACGTCGTCGCTGCGGTGCTGCCGCATCAGCTCGCAGCTCTTCTGCACGATGCGGCCGACGCCCATCTCGCCCACGAACATGTGGTGGGCTTCCTCGGTCAGCATGAACCGGCACGTCCTCGACAACGGGTCAAGGCCGGACTCCTGCAAGCTGGCGAGCTGGTACTTCCCGTCGCGGTCGGTGAAGAAGCAGAACATGAAGAACGACAGCCAGTCGGGCGTGCGCTCGTTGAAGGCGCCGAGGATGCGGGGCTTGTCGTGGTCGCCGGAGCGCCGCTGCAACAAGGCTTCCGCTTCCTCCCGGCCGTCGCGCCCGAAGTAGGCGTGCAGGAGGTAGACCATGGCCCACAGGTGGCGGCCCTCCTCCACGTTGACCTGGAAGAGGTTACGCAGGTCGTAGAGCGACGGGCACGTCCGCCCGAGGTGGCGCTGCTGCTCGACCGACGCGGGCTCGGTGTCTCCTTGCGTGACGATGAGCCGACGAAGGACGCCGCGATATTCGCCGGGCACCTCCGGCCACGCTGGTTTGCCGAGGTGATCGCCGAAGGCGATGCGGCGGTCGGCCTCGGGCTCGGCCAGGAAGATTCCCCAGCGATAGTCGGGCATCTTCACGTAGCCGAATTGCGCCCAGCCGTCCCGGTCGACGCTGATGGCGGTGCGCAGGTAGACCTCGTTGGCCTGGAATCCTTCCGGCCCCATCTCCTTCCACCAGTCGAGGAACCGCGGCTGCCACTCCTCGAGCGCGCGCAGCAGGCGCCGGTCGTCGCGCAGGTTGACGTTGTTGGGGATGCGCTCCAGGTAATCGACGCCGGCCATCACACTCTCCTTCGATCGAACTCGCTGCGCTGACCGGTTCCATACACGTGCAGCGCGCCCTTGCTCCCGACGGCGTTCGGCCGCTGGAAGATCCAGTTCTGCCAGGCCGACAAGCGGCCGAAGATCTTCGTCTCGAGCGTCTCCGGGCCCGCGAACCGCAGTGACGCCTCCATACCGGTCAGCGCATCGGGCGAGAAGGCCGCGCGCTCCTCGAGGGCCAGGCGAACCTCGTCGGCCCAGTCGATGTCGTCGGGTGTGAAGGTGACGAGGCCCGCATCGCCGGCGGCCTCGGCCTCCATGTCGTGCCCGATCCTTCCCTTCAGATCGTCCACGCGTCCCGGGTCGCCCAGGAATCGGGTGGCGAGCCGTGTGAGCCCGTTGCTCATCGGGTACGCGCCGAAGTTCATCGGCGTGAGCTTCACGGTGGCGACGTGGCCGGCGTCGCCCTCGCGCGTCCCGGCGAGCATGTACGAGCGGTCGGCGGCCAGAGCCAGCTCGAGCAGCGTGCCCGCGAAGCACGAGCCCGGCTCGACGAGGGCGAAGATGGACCGCGACGACGCATCGAGACGCTTGAGCGTGCGCCTGAGATAGAGGCGGATCTCGCGGACCAGCCAGTGGCCGGCGTGGTCGGCCAGCATGCGATCGTGCGCCTCGACGCGCTCGGCGTCACCGGCGGTACGGAGGACCCAGAGTCCGATCGATGCTTCATTCGCCCGGAGGTGGAGGATCAGGTCGTCGAGCTCGCGCGCGACGGCCAGCGGCCAGAAGCCGACCCCGACGGCGTGGATGCCGGCGACATCGCCCGGAGGCGCGGTGTCCGGCCCGTGCACGGTGATCTCGGCGCGGCCACGGGCGCGATCGATCGCGCACGTCACGAACCGGTAGCCGATGCGATCGCCCTCGATCGTCCGCTCGAGCGGCGTGAGCACGATGCCACGGGCGTCCTTCGGGCGATCCGTCCGGGCCGCCCGCTCCAGCGCGCGACGCCGGGCCGTCTCGGAGAGCTTCGACCGCGGGGCGACCTCGTCCACGAATCCCCAGTCGACCGCGCGTTGTCCCTTGATGCCTTCCTCGAGCGTGCAGAAGACGTCGGCGCGGTCGCGGCGCACCCGGCGCTTGTCCACCAGCCGCGTGAGGCCGCCGGTGCCCGGCAGGACCGCGAGCAGCGGCACCTCGGGAAGGGCGACCGACGTATTGCCGTCGTCGGCCATCAGGATGTGCTGGCAGGCCATGGCCAGCTCGTACCCGCCGCCGGCGCACGGCCCGTTCACGACGCAGAGCCACGCCTGCTTCGACTCGCCGGACGCTTCCTCGATGGCGTTACGGGTCTCGTTCGTGAACTTGCAGAAGTTCACCTTGAAGCCGTGCGAGGACTGTCCGAGCATCCGGATGTTGGCGCCCGCGCAGAAGACGCGCTCCTTGCCCGACGTCAGCACGACCGCGCCGATCTCGGGATGCTCGAAGCGCAAGCGCTGGACGGCGTCGTAGAGCTCGATGTCCACGCCGAGGTCGTACGAGTTGAGCTTCAGCTCGTAGCCGGGCGCGAGCCCGCCGTCCTCCTTGACGTCCATGGTCAGCGTGGCGATCGGTCCGTCGAAAGCGAGCCGCCAGTGCTTGTACCGGGTCGGCTCGGTTCGGAACTCGACTGGTGACGTGTCCATGCTCTCCGTCCTTACCCGAGTATCACCCACAGGGCCCTGGCCTTGCCGGTGCCCAGGTTTTCCCACCCGTGCGGCGAGCTACCGTCGAGCAACGCCGAGTCGCCGGCGTCCAGGACGTGGCGCTCGCCGTTGTAGAGCAACGCGACGCGGCCTTTGAGCACGTAGAACAGCTTCATCTGTCCCGGTTTGATGACGACCTTGTCGGTGGCGACACCGCGCGATTTGCCGTCGAGCGTGGAGACCACAGCGCGGATCTTGCCCTGGAACAGGCCGGCGCCGAGCACGGCCCACCGCTCGCTGCTGCCGTCGAAGGACACCACCGGATAGTCCTTGCTCCTCGAGACGAGCACGCTGCCCGATGGCTGGCCGTCGAAGAGCGTGGCGATGGTGACGCCGAGCGCGTCGGCGAGCTTGCGCAGCGTGTTGAGCGAGGGCGTGAGCCGGCCCGATTCGATCTGCGACACCATGCTCGGCGTCAGCTCCGCCTTCTCGGCGAGCTGGCGTTGCTGGAGCTCGCGCTCGTTGCGGAGGGCTCGGATGCGATCGCCGAGCGCGGTCACGCGGACTCCGTCGAATCGCCGCCGTCATCGAGCCCGGCCAGCGAGCGCAGCGCGCGGGCCACGAACACCCGCGTCATCTTCTTGCGATAGAAGTGTGCGTAATCGGTGTTGTCGAGCGGCTTCGCCGGCCCCGCTGCGAGGTCGGCCGCGCGCGCGATGATCTCCTCGGTGAGGCGCTGGCCACGCAGCGATTCGGCGGCCGGCCTGGCCTCCCGCGGCAGCGAGGCCACCGCGCCCAGGACGATGCGGGCATCGCTCACGACGCCCGCGTCGATACGCACGTTCACGGCGACGCCGAGCACCGGGAAGTCGAACGCGCCGCGCCGGCGCAGCTTGAGGTAGCGGGAACGCCATCCGTCGGCGGGCGGCAGCACGATGTCGGCCAGGATCTCGTCACCGCGCTTGGCGAGGTACTCGATCCCGTCGTCGCGGTAGAGCGCGGCGATCGGCACGGTCCGTTCGCCGGCGGCGCTCGTCAGCCGGACGTGGGCGCCCAGGCTCCACAGGACCGGCGCGGTATCCGACGATGACACGGCCCAGCAGCGCGGACTTCCCGGCGCCACCAGACAGATGTCGCCGTCCTTCTTCATGCAAAAGCCGATGGCCTTTCGCCACTCGTAGGACTGGTTGTAGTAGTTGCAGCGCGTGTCCACGCACACATTGCCGCCGATCGTCCCCATGTTGCGAAGCTGCGGTGACGACACGAGGCCGGCGGCCGTCGCCAGCGCCGGATAGTGGCTCACGATCTCCGCGTGCTGGGAGAGGGCAGAGAGCGTGGTCATCGGACCCACGCTGAGCCCGCGGCTGGCGGAGCCATGAACCCCACGCAGCTCGCCGATCCCGCCGAGGCCGACGAGGACTTTCGGCTCGAACTGACGACGCTTCATGTTCGGATAGAGGTCGGTCCCGCCCGCGACGATCATGGCGTCGGCACCGTGCTCGCCCAGCAGGCGTGCGGCGTCGGCAACGGTCTTCGGCGCGAGATAGGTGAACGGCGGCAGCCGCATCATGGGAGCGGGTGGCTCCGGGCCGGCTCGAGACGTGGGTGGCCTGTTCTGGGTGCGAGCCGGCTGCGTTCGTTTTCTGGATTGATCAACTCGGAGCCGCGACGGCGTCGGTCTCTCATCGGCTCGTGTCCTGGTCGGCGAAGGGGCGGACGGCGACGGCGTCGGCAGGCTGGCCGAACGCCGACTCCACCACCAGCGGCTCCTTGAACTTGAAGAGAGGAATGCGCTCGGGGCCGACGCGCGGCGTCTTACCCTGGCGCTTCAACTCCAGGCCCTTGAGGATTTTCTCGGGGACGATCGGCACCTCGTCGACGCGGACGCCGACGGCGTTGTAGACGGCGTTGGCGATGGCCGGCAGCACCGGCAAGAGCGGCCCCTGCCCAGCCTCCTTGGCCCCGAACGGGCCTTCGGGATCGTCGGTCTCGATCAGGATCGTGTGGATCTCGGGCGTCTCGAGCGTCGTCGGGCTCTTGTACTCGAGGAGCGACGGATGCTTGTGGAGGCCTTTGCGGAACACTTGCGCCTCCATCAACGCCTCGCCGATGCCCATGTAGACCGAGCCTTCGACCTGGCCCTCGACCAGGAGCGGGTTCAGCGCACGCCCGATATCGTGGCCGATCCACACGTCGTGGAGCTCGACCTCTCCGGTTTCTTCGTCCACGGTCAGCTCGACCACGCACGCCGAGTACGAATAGCACGGCGACGGACCCACGCCGCCGCCCTTGTACTTCCCCGCCCGCTTGGGCGGCGCGTACGAGCCGGGAAAGGCCAGTACGCCGTGCATCGCTTCCGCCAGCTCCACCGCCTGAGAGAACGGCACCGCCTTCTCCCAATCGTCGGGCACGCCGACCTTGCGATCACGAAACACGAGCCTCTCTGCGGCAACCTCGAACTTGCGGGCAACCGCCCGAGACATCACCGCACGCAGCCGCTCGGCCGCCTGGATCGCGGCCATGCCGCACATGAGCGTGACGCGCGACGAGTAGGAGCCGAGGTCCACCGGCGTGAGCGTGGTATCGGCGGGGTGCACGTGAACGTCCTTGGGGTCGAGGCCGAGGACTTCCGCCGGCAGGTAGGCGAGGATCGAGTCCGAGCCCTGCCCGATGTCGGTCGCGCCACACAGCACGCTGACGCCACCGCTACGGTCGGCGCGAAGGACGACGCCGGAATGCGGCATGCTGTTCCAGTAGATGGCCGTGCCCGCGCCCGTCATGTACGCCGAGCACGCGACTCCGACACCGCGCCGCTTCGGCCCGCGCCGCCGCGCCGGGGGCTGCCAGCCGCGCCACTTGTCTCGCCAGCCCGATGCCTCGACCACCTTGTCGATGCACTCACCGAGGCCGATGGTGGTGACGGTCAGGTGGTTGGCTGTCTTGGTGAACGGCTCGCACACGATGCGTCGCCGCATCTCGGCGGGATCGAGCCCGAGCTGCTCCGCCGCCTTGTCGATCTGCACCTCGAGCGCAAAACGCGGCTGGGGCGTGCCGTGGCCACGCTTGGGGCCACACGGAGGCTTGTTGGTGAAGACGCGCGCGCCTTCGAACTTGTAGACCGGCATCTTGTAGGTGACGGGATTGATGACGCCGGTGTAGAACGTGGAGGCCACGCCGTAGGAGCCGTAGGCGCCGCCGTCGAGCCACGTCTTGATGTGGGAGCCGGTGATTTCGCCGTCCCGGGTGAACCCGGTCTTGAGCCACATGAGCACCGGGTGTCGGCCGCGGTGCACGTAGAAAACTTCCTCGCGCGTCAGCGTGATCTTCACGGGGCGGCCGGTGAGCTGCGACAGCTTGCACGCCGCGATCTCGTGGGCAAACGGATCGAGCTTCCCTCCGAAGCCGCCGCCCACCGGTGTCGCGATCACCCGGATGTGGGCGGGCGGCACGTCGAGGATCTTGGCGAGCAGGCGATGGACGTAGTGAGGCGTCTGCGTGGACGACCACAGTGTGAGCTTGCCGTCGGCCCCCCACTGGGCCACCGCCGCATGCTGTTCCATCGGCAGATGAGTATTGCCTTCGTAGAAGAAAACGTCCTCGCGCACGAGATCGGCGCGTGCGAACGCGGCTTCGACGTCACCGAACTGGAGCGCGACGTTCTTGTGCACGTTCGGTCCGTCGCCGTATTCGTGGATGCGCACCTCGGGATGACCGAGCGACTCCTCGATCGACATGAGCGCGGGCAGCGGCTCGTACTCGACCTCGATCAGCCGGCAGGCCGCCTCGGCCGTCTCCTCGTCCTGGGCCGCCACCGCCGCGACGGCGTCGCCGACCATCCGCACGCGCTCGTTGCAGAGCGCCTCCTCGTCCTGGGACACGGGCAGGATCCCAAACTTCACCCGCGGCAGGTCGGCGCCCGTGATGACGGCATAGACGCCTGGCAGCGCGCGCGCGCGGGATGTGTCGATCAGCTTGATCAGCGCGTGGGGATGGATCGAGCGCAGCAGCTTGCCGTGAGCCATGCGCGCCATCACGAGGTCGTCGGCGTAGCGCGTCTCGCCCACGACCTTCGCCCAGGCGTCGATCTTGGGCAGCGGCCGTCCGATCACGGTGAATTCGTGCTTGTTCACTTCCGTGCCCCCATGCGCATCGAGGCCAGCTCGACGGCGTCGAGGATCTTCGTGTAGCCGGTGCAGCGGCAGAGGTTGCCGGCCAGCGCCTCCTTGATCTCGTCGCGCGTCGGGGTCGGCGTCTCGTCGAGCAACGCCTGCGCGGTGAGCAGGATGCCGGGCGTGCAGTAACCACACTGAGCCGCCCCGAGCTCGGCGAACGCCTGTTGCAGTGGATGGAGCTCGCCGCCCTCGGCCATGCCCTCGACCGTCGTGATCTGTCGCCCCTCGATTGCGATTGGCAGCGCGAGGCAGGACAGCACGGGCTCGCCGTCCACCAGCACGGTGCACGTGCCGCACTCCCCGAGCTCGCAGCCGTGCTTCGTCCCCGTCAACCCGAGATCCTCGCGGAGGACCTCGAGCAACGTCTTGTGGACGGGAGCCAGGACGTCGCGGCTCTCGCCGTTGACCGTCAGCGCCATGCGGACCTTCATCCGAGCTCCACCCCCACGGGGACGGTCGGAATTAAGCACTGCTTAATGGGAGTTTAAAAATACTGAACCAGTCCGTCAAGGGATTCGCGAGGCCCGGCTGATGGCCACCCACTTGCAATTGCTGCAGGCCGGAGGAGGTGAGCACGAATGCCATACATCCTTGCGTGGCTCCTCGGCGTCCCGGCGACGATCCTCATCCTGGTCTGGCTGATCAACCACGGTTAACAGGCGGCCGTCGGCCTCCGGCGTGACGCCGTGTTCGATCGGCGGCGCTCGGTAGCGGAGCGCCCAGGTCGGCGAATCTGTTGCGCACGCCGGGGCCGAAGTCGGCGAATCTGCGTTCGGCACCCGCGTTGCACATATGCATGGGGTGTTTCTCCGTCTGGTGCTGGCGGTGCTCCTGCTGGTAGCGGCCGTGGCTCATGCCCACCACGCGGCTCCGCAAACCGTTCTTCGCGACGCCAACGCGTCGGGTGTGATCGCAACCGTCTCGACCGGCGGGGTCATCGACCCGGCAAATCCCTTTTTTCAGAGCGTGGGACGCAATGGGCGCGCGTGCGTCTCCTGTCACGACCCGGCCGAAGGCTGGACGATCACGCCCGCGGGCGCTCGAGCGCGCTTCGAGACCAGTGAGGGCCTGGATCCGCTCTTCCGTACCAACGACGGCTCCGTCTCGCCACGCGCCGACGTCTCGACCGTCGAGGCGCGCCGCAGCGCGTATCGATTGCTCCTGGAGCGCGGCTTGATCCGCGTCGGGCTATCGGTCCCGGCCGATGCCGAGTTCAGCGTCGATGCGATCGACGATCCCTACGGCTACGCCACGGCCAGTGAGCTCTCCATCTTCCGCCGTCCCCTGCCCACGACGAATCTTCGCTTCGGCGCGAGCATCATGTGGGACGGGCGCGAGCTGGCGCTCGACGCCCAGGCCGACGGCGCAGCGCGCGATCACGCCCTGTCCGCGCGCCCGCTCACGGCCGACGAGCGCGCCAGGATCGTCAGCCTGGAGTCCGGGCTCTACACGGCGCAGATCTCGGACAATTCGGCGGGAGCGCTCGACGCCGACGGCGCACGGGGCGGGCCGCGCTCCCTCACCGATCAGCCGTTCCATCCCGGCATCAACGCCGGAGCGAGCGCTGACCGCGCCGTCTTCTCACTGTTCACGCCGTGGGCGAACGCCCGCGGACGACTCGCGCCGGGTCGCCAGGCCATTGCACGCGGCGAGGCCATCTTCAACCATCGTGCCTTCCGCCCGCGCGGCGTGTCCTGCAGCTCGTGTCACGACGCGCCCAATGCCGGCAGCAACTCGAGCGGCGTGTTCGTGAGCCTCGGCCTGAGCGACGCCGGGTTACGGACCCCCGACATGCCCGTCTACACGCTGCGCTGCGCGAAGGCCGGCGGCGTGCTGCGGACGACGGATCCGGGCCGCGCACTCGTCACCGGCCGGTGTGAGGACGTCGGCAAGTTCAAGGTCCCGACGCTGCGCGCCCTGGCCGCCCGGGCGCCGTACTTCCACAACGGCTCGGCGGCCACGCTCGAAGACGTGGTGGAGTTCTACGACCGGCGGTTCTCGATCGGGTTCACGGCGGCGGAGCGAGCCGACCTGATCGCCTTCCTGCGCGCGCTCTGACTCACCCGGAGGCCGCGCGCCTCCCCGCCCGGCGGGATCCTCAGAATCGGCGGATCGGATCACGCCGCACGGGCTTCTTGCCCCAGCAATCGGCGTGCACGACCTCACCGTGGTCGACCGTCACCGCATGTTTCGGCTCGATGGTCTTGAGGCACACGGGGCAGACGGGATCGTCTTCCCGGCGGACCGACGCCGGGGCGGTGCGAGTCACCACATCGGCGTCCTCGTGGGTCTTGACCAGGGCGAACGTCTGGGTGAATTCCGCACACCGGAGACACTGATCGTGATCGATCCTCACGGCGACCGACTGGCGAAGCCGGTTGAGCACCACGGTCACCCGGGCGACCGGCATCCGGACGTGATGCGACAGGCACGGTTCGCACAGCGGTCCGTACTCCTTGAGCAGCTCGATCAGGATCCGGCCGACGCTGGTCACTCAGGCTTTTTCCTCGTCTTGGGGCGACGGTCGCCCTGGAGCGCGCGCTCCCAGAGATATTCTCGTTCGCCCATGTGCTTGGCGACCCAGCGGCCGAGCACGAAGAAGGTGTCGCTCAGCCGGTTGACGTAGCGCAGCGGCCACTCTCCGAGCGGCTCCACCCGCGACAGCTCGAGGACCCGCCGCTCGGCTCGGCGGCAGACGGTTCGAGCCTGGTGCAGAAAGGCGTTGATGCGCCCACCTCCGGGCAGCGTGAACGAGCGGAGCGGCTCGAGGTCCTGCTGGCAGTGATCCATCAGACGCTCGAGGGCCGTGACCTCGGTCTCACCGAGCTTGAACATGCCTTCGTACTCGGCGCCCGGCGGCGTGGCCAGCTCGCTGCCGAGATCGAACAGCTCGTTCTGGATCTTGCGGAGGACTTCGTCGAGCCAGCGATGGTGTTCGCCCTGGTCGAGGCGCTCCTCGTTGAACGTCCGGACGAGCCCGACGATCGCATTCAGCTCGTCGACGGTCCCGTACGCCTCGATGCGTGGAGAGTCCTTCGGCACACGCCGGCCGCCGACGAGGCCGGTGTCGCCCTTGTCACCCAGACGGGTGTAGACGCGCGTGATGCTGATGGTCATGGCCGCCTCCGTGGTGCACCGACGCCGGTATTCTACTCGACCCGACGACGGCGCACCCCGGACGCGCGAGCGTTACTCCGGTTTGACGAGGAAGTGAGCGCGGCGGTTCTTGGCCCAGCAGGCTTCGTCGTGATCGGTGCAGACCGGCCGCTCCTCACCGTAGGAGATGATGCTCACGCGGTTCTGCGCCACACCCTGGCTGACGAGATAATTCATCGTCGCCTTGGCTCGGCGCTCGCCGAGCGCCAGGTTGTACTCGTTGGTGCCTCGCTCGTCGCAGTGGCCCTCGATGAGCACCAGAATCGTGCTGTTGCTCTTCAGCCACGCCGCGTTGGCGTCGAGCATCTTCGTATCGCTCGGCCGGATGTCGTACTTGTCGAAGTCGAAGTGGACGTCCTTCAGTTCGGTGGTCGCTCGGAACGTGCCGGGCTGCGGGCGGGCCGTCGACGACACGGCCCGGTTGACGGCGCTGCTCCCGCTCGGGCTGCTGGTATTGCTCACGCTTCCACCGCCGGGAGCGCTTCCGGTTCCACTGCTGAGGCTGGCGGCGCCACCCGGCGCCGGCGCCGACGCCATCGACGTCGCCGGCCGCTTCGCGCAGCCGGCGGCGATCAGCATCAGGAGCATCGCGGGCACTACCATGAATCGCGTTGTCATTGCGTTCCTCCGCCTCCAGTTCGTGCTGTCCGTTGCTCTCGACGGGCCCGGCCCCGTCCCGGCATCAACTGCCGGAGGACTCGCACCAGCTCCGGGCCCTCGGTCCTCAGCTCCTCCATCGAATACAGCGCGAGCTTCCGCAACACCGCTTCGCCGGCCGGGCGTAGCGTCACCGAGACTTCCCGCCGGTCAAGGCTGTCGCGCCGGCGCGCGACCATGTCTCGCTCGACCAGGCGGTCTACGAGCTCGACGGCGCTGTGGTGGCGAATCTGGAGCCGTTCCGCCAGGGCCCCGACCGTGGTGGGCCCGCGGTCTTCCAAGCCCTTGAGCTGCAGCAGCAGGAGATACTGTTGAGGCTCGATGCCGGCCGCGCGGGCTGCCTCTTCCCGTCGCCGCATGAAGAGCCGGATCTGGTAGCGCAGCTCGGCCAGGGTTTCGTAGTCGACCGGCGACGCCGCGCCCGCCTCCCGTCTCGTGACCGCCATACGTACACGATTATATCGCCGGGCGATATAACGTGTTGTACCTTTTTTCAGTCGGCACTTTTGTCACCCGGCCCCCCGTCTCGAATGGTCGTCCTGCCTGGCTTGAACGGTCGTCACGCCTAGAGGATGATCGCTCCGTGATCGCGCGGGCCCGGGCGGTGCTGGCCGCCGCCTCCACCATCCACTTCGTCCACGACGGCTTCTCGGACATCCTCTACGTCTTCCTGCCGCTGTGGGCGAGCGAGTTCGGGTTGAGCCTCGCCCAGGTCGGCGTGATCCGGACCACGTACACGGGCGGCATGGCGCTCTTTCAGATACCGGCCGGCTTCCTCGCCGAGCGGTGGGGCGAGCGCCGGTTGCTGGTGGCCGGCACGGCCGTCACCGCGCTCGGATTCGTCGCGGCGGGGTGGGCCGGCGGCTTCCTCCCCCTGCTCGGAATCCTGCTCGCCGCCGGCCTCGGCTCCGGCGTGCAACACCCGCTGTCGTCGTCGCTGATCTCGAAAGCCTACGAGGGCGGCGGCCGCCGGGCCGCGCTCGGCACGTACAACTTCTCGGGCGACGTCGGGAAGGCCGCGGTCTCGGCCGTCGTCGCCTTTGCGGCGGCGGCGGTCGGCTGGCGGGTGGCCGGCGCCACTTACGGCGTGCTCGGGCTCCTGGTGGCCGGCGCCCTGCTCATCGTCCTCGTTCGACTCGGCGCTGGCAGCGCGACACTGGAGGAAGCTGCCCAGGGCGATCGCGTCACCGGCTGGGGCATTCGCGATCCGCGCGGCTTCGGCGCCCTCGCGGCGATCGGCATGATCGACAACTCGACTCGAACCGGCTTCATCACGTTCCTGCCCTTCGCGCTCATCGCCAAGGGCTCGACGGTGGCTGGAATCGGCACCGCGCTGGGCCTGCTGTTCGTGGGCGGAGCCGCCGGCAAGTTCCTCTGCGGCCTCGTCGCCGACCGCGTCGGCGTGATTCGAACCGTGATCCTCACCGAGGCCGCGACGGCGCTGGGGATCGTCGTCATCATCGCCGCGCCGCTCCCGGTGGCGCTGGTGGCCCTGCTCCCGATGGGCGTGGCGCTCAACGGGACGTCGTCGGTGCTCTACGGCACCGTCGCCGATCTCGTGCTGGCCGAGCGCCGATCGCGTGCCTACGGCCTCTACTACACCCTCAGCGTGGGCGCTTCGGCGCTGGCACCGACGATCTACGGCCTCGTCGGTGACATGATCGGGGTCTCGGCCACGCTCGGGATCGTCAGCACGGTCGTGCTCGTCACGATCCCGCTCTGCCTCGTGCTCCGCCCCGCCGTCAGCGCTCCAGCTCGCGCCTAACCCTTCAGCGCTCCGGCCGACAGGCCGCGGATGAGGTGGCGCTGGAGATAGGTGAAGAGGATCGCCACGGGCACGGTCGAGATCATCACGCCCGCCGACAGCTGGCCCCACTGGATCTCGTACTGGCCGACCATGAAGAGCAGCCCGGCGGAGAGCGTCCGCATCTCGGTCTGGCTCGTGAAGGTGATGGCGAAGAGCAGCTCGCTCCACGACGTCACGAACGCGAAGATCGCGGTGGCCGCGATGCCGGGTGCGGCCAGAGGCAGCACCACGCGGAGGAGCGCGGCGAACCGCCCGCAGCCGTCGATGAGCGCGCTCTCCTCCAGCTCGCGCGGGATGGAATCGAAGTAGCCGACCAGCATCCAGACCGTGAACGGGACCGTGAAGGAAAAGTTCGAATAGATGAGCGCCTGGTAGGTGTCGATCAGCCCGAGCGCGTACCACTGGGAGAGCAAGGGCGCGATGAGCAGCACGGCCGGAAACATCTGGGTGGCCAGGAACACGAGCAGGATCACCTGGCGACCACCGAAGCGGAAGCGCGCCAGGGCGTAGCCGGCCAGGATGGAGATCGCGGTGGTGGCGACCATCGTCACCGACGACACCCACAGGCTGTTGGCGAAGAACCGGCTGAACGGCGTGAGCTTCGACGTCCACGCGTCGACGTAGTTGGTCACGGTGGCCGTGCGCGGCAGGTACAGGAGCGGCGTGGCGTAGAGCTCGGTGCGCGTCTTGAGCGAAGTCAGGAAGACCCACACGAACGGCGCCAGCGCAAAGGCGGTGAGCAGCGCCAGCCCCAGCCACAGCACGGGGCCGCCGAGGACGCGCTCGGCCAGGCTGCCACGCCCGCGGCTCACGTCGCGCTCTCGATCCCGCGCGTCACACGCAAATAGAGCGTGGTGAACACCATCATGATCACCAGCAGCACGACCGACAGCGTGGCCGCGTAGCCGAAGTCGAGGTTCGAGTACGCCATCAGCAGCGTGTAGGTCGACGTGATCTGGGTGGCGTTGGCCGGCCCACCGCTCGTCATCACGAAGATCAGGTCGGCGTAGTTGAAGGTCCAGATGATCCGCGTGGCCGTCGCCACCACGATGATGGGGCGCACGAGCGGCAACGTGATGTGCCAGAAGCGCTCGGTCACGCTGGCGCCGTCGACGCGCGCGGCCTCGTAGAGCTCGTCGGGAATCGCCTGGAGCCCGGCCAGCAGCATGATCGCGAAGAACGGCACGCCTCGCCACACGTTGGTGGTGACGACCGCAGCCATGGCCAGCGCGGGATCGGACAGCCACGCCACGCGATCGCTGAGCCAACCCAGCCGCAGCAGGAGATCGTTGATGACGCCGTAGTTCGGCTGGTAGAGCCACTCCCAGACCAGCGCGACCACCACACCCGGCACGATCCACGGCAGCAAGGTGACCGTCCGGACGAACGCGCGGCCGCGAAAACTCTGGTGGAGCAGCAACGCCGCCGCGAAGCCGCCGAGGAACTGGAAGATGACCGAGCCGAACACCCACACCATGGAGTTCCACAGCGTCAGCCAGAACGTCTCGTCGTGCAGCAGTCGCGCGTAGTTGCCGAGCCCGATGAACCGGTACTCGTGCGGCTTGATCAGCACGTGGTTGTACAGGCTCATGTGCATGGCCTTCAGGATGGGAAACACGATCGTGCCGCCGAGGCAGATGGCGACGGGAAGCAGGTAGAGGTAACCGGTCACCAGCTCCCGCGCCCGCCGCGAGAGCAGCGGGCGCGGAAGCGCAACGGCGACGGTCGCCGGCGACGATGCCATCAGCCCATGTTCTTGGTGAGCATGTCGGCAAACTTTTCGAGGAACTCCCGAGCGGTCAGCTTGCCGACCAGCGCTTGCTGGAACAGAGGCACGCCTTCGGAATCGAGCTTGCCGCCCCATCCTGCATAGGCCAGATACGGACTGACGATCGAGAACGGGAACGACTTGATGAAGCCCTGGTAGGCGGGATCCTTCGCGAACTCCGGCCGCTCGGCGAGCGTCTTGCGCGCGGGCAGCAGCCCGAGCGTCTTGCAGTACATGAACTTGGGCTCGTCGTCCATGAGCCAGCTCATGAAGCGCCAGGCGCCCTCACGGTTCTTGGCGTTCTTGAACCCGGTCAGCGTCTCCGAGAAGTAGAACGATACCCGCTTCTTGGCCGGGCCGACCGGCAGCGGCACGGTGGCGAAGTTCTTCACGCCCACGAAGTCCTTCTGTTCCTCGGACGAGCCGGAGTTGTGGATGTACATGTTGGTGACGCCGCGCCCGAAGCCTTCCACGATGCCCCGCCACCCGTCGGTGGGCACGCTGGGCGGGCAGACCTTGTACTTGCGGAACAGATCGAGGTACCAGTCGAGGCCCTCGGCCGCCTCCTTGGAGTTGATCGCGACCTTCCCGTCCTTCAGGACCTGGGCACCGTTGGCGTACATGAACTCGGTGGCGTAGAGCACGGCCCACGTGCCCTGGCCGCGCATGCCGAAGCCGTACTGATTGCGATCGCCTTTCGTGAACGTCCTGGCCGTGGCGAGGAATTCGTCCCAGGTCCAATCGTCCTTGGGCGGCTTGACGCCGTACTCCGTCGCGCGGTCGGTGCGCCAGTACACGCCGTCGTTGGTGACGACCCAGGGGAACGACAGGATCTTGCCCTTGACCGTCACCGTCTGCCAGGCGATCGGCGTCACGTCGCTGTAGTACTTCCAGTCCTTCACCCGAGCGGTCAAATCCTCGACGGCGCCCATTCCCTCGAACTCACCCACCCAGTTGTCCCAGGCCTGGCAGCAATCCGGCGGGTTGTTGGCGGCCATGCCGGTGATGAGCTTCTGCCGAGCTTGCGCCTGCGGCACGAACTCCACCTTCACCTCGAAGTCCTTCTGGGACTGATTGAAGCGCTGGGCCAGCGATTCGACGAGCGCGGTGCGCTTCGGCTCGGGGACGCTGAACTGGAAGCGGACGGGCGTGGCGCCCCACGCGCGTCGTGGCGAGACGAGCGGCTCCTCCCACCACGCGAGGTCGGCGGCGGCCAGAGCACCCGAGGCCGCCATGGTCTTGAGGAGTTGGCGACGGGTCAGGATCCATCGGGTATCCATCTCGGATGCCTCCTTTTCGCTCCTCATGGAATCCGCGAGTGGGCACGCGTCATGATATCCGCGAGCGGCTGGCGAGCGTGTAGCACGCGGCTCGAAGCAGTGTCAAGACGACGGATGGCTCAGGTCAGATAGAACGGCCTGATGGCGGCGCCGCTCAGAGGAAAGCGCCGCACGACCTCGAGATCGGGGTCGGCCCCGAGTCCCGGAGCCTGGGAGGGGTGAACGAATCCACGGTCGCAGCGGATCGGCTCGGTGAGCAGCGGCGCTTGGAGGGAGCCGGGCGGCATCTCGATGTATGCCACGCCTGGTGTGGCCGCGCAGAGATGGACCGTCGCCGCCAGGCCCGGTCCGAAGTAGAACGAGTGGGGCTGGAAGGTGACGTTCGCGGCCGCGGCCAGCACGGCGATCTTGCGCATCTCGCCCAGCCCTCCGACCTTCGTGACGCTCGGCTGCACGATGTCCGCGCCGCCGGCGGCGATCAGCTCGCGCGCGCCGAACATCGTGGCGTCGTTCTCACCGGATGCGATGGGGATGCGCAGAGCCCGACGCACTCTGGCGAGGCCGGCGTAGTCCTCCGGCGGCCAGACCGGCTCCTCGAGCCAGCGCAGGTCATAGCGCTCCAGCAATCGTCCGATCCTGATCGCCTCTTCGACGGACCACGGGCAGTTCGTGTCGAGCATGAGATCGACACCATCGCCGACGGCCTCGCGAGCGGCGGCGACGGACTCGACGTCCACCTGGTGGAGCTTGATCGCCGTGTAGCCCTGGCCGACCATCGCCCGGCACATGCGGCCGACGTCCGAGGCGGTGTCGTAGCGCAGCAGGCTTGCGTAGGCCCGCACGCGAGGCTGGCTGAGGCCACCGAGCAGGCGATGGACGGGCACGCGCTGGGACTTGCCGGCAAGATCCCACAAGGCGAGCTCGACGCCGCTCACCGCGCACATGGCGAGGCCACGCCGTCCCCAGATCATCAACGCCCGGTGCATCACCTGCGTCAAGCGCTCGATCTCGGTCGGATCCTGGCCGACGACGAGCGGCGCGAGGGCATCGTCGACCACGTTGCAGACAGCCAGTGGTGCGCCGTAGGCGAAGCATTCGCCCCAACCGATGAGGTCCGAGTCCGTCGTCACGCGGACGAGGATCTGCTTGCCGATGCCGGCCGCCCACGACGACTCCGGTGTGGACGGCGCCAATGGAATGGCGAGCGGAACCGCGCCGACGCCGGTGATCTTCATCGCGTGATCTTCATCGAATGCCGCCCATGCTACAGATCCCCGAGGCCGTATTCCTGCCAGCGTTCGCGCACCCGCGCTTCGTCCTCGGGCGCCGGCCGCACCGTCGGCGGAAAGCGCTCGTTGTCCCACTCCGGCCGCTTGGCCATCCGCCACGAGCGCGTGGCGTCGATCAGCACGCGGTTCCAGAGCCCGGTGCCGAGCTGCGCGACGTCGCGGTCCTCGAGCGGCGTCGAGGGATCGATCGGCGAGCCGAAGCTGCCCGGGAAGATCACGATGCCGCCTTCACCGGCGTTCACGCGATGGGCGAAGGCCCAGTCGACCTGCTCGTACGACGACGCGTCGATGTCGTCCTCGACCACCACGACGTGCTTGTAGCGATACTGCGCGGCGCTGGCGCCCCACAGCGCGGCCGCGATCTGCTTGGGCTGGCCCTGGTAGTGCTTGGTGATCTGCACGTGGATGTTCACGCCGTTGGTGATGGGCGGCACCCACACGTCTCGAATGCCGGGGATACCGGCCCCGTTGAGGATGTTCCAGGCGATGGCGGCACGCTGCGTCGAAGACATCACGCTGTTCTCGCTGTAGGAACCGGGCAGTGTCCCCTCCAGGCAGCCCTGGAAGATCGGGTCGGTGCGATGCGTGATGCACGTGATCTGCATCGTCGGCCGTCGCGTCGGCACGTCCGAGACGTACCCGGTGAACTCGCCGAACGGGCCTTCGATCTCCCACGTCGCCGGATCGTCGTGGATCAGGCCCTCGATCACGATCTCGGCGGTCGCCGGCACTTCGAGGTCCACGCTCTCGCAGCGCACGAGCTCGGCCGGCTCGCCACGGTAGGCGCCCATCACGTCCCACTCGGAGACTCCGGCCGGGATCGGCGATCCGGCCAGGAACGGCATGATGGGGTCCCAGCCGATGACACAGGCGACGGGCATGGGCTGGCCACGCTCGGCGTACTTGACGAAGTGTTGCCCCCAGTGCTGGCCGCCCTTGATCAGCAACATCGGTGTCGTGTCCTTCTTGCCGATCATCCCGCGGTAGATCCCGGCGTTCGTCGCACGAGTGTCGGGATCGCGGGTCACCATGGCCGAGAACGTGTGGATGTAGCGTCCGCCCTCCTTGAAGTGCCACTTCGGGACCGGAAACTCCGTCTGATCGATCTCGCCACGGCGCAGGATGTTCTCCTTGACCGGGCCGGTCCGCACGATCACGGGCGGCACCGTGTCCCGGTTCTTCTGCATGACGTACTGCACGAGCTCTCGGTTCGGCACGTCCTTTGGAAAGCCGAGCGCGAGGGCCAGACGGCGGCGGTCGCCGAGAACGCCCGTGACGAGCTTCGTGCATCGCCCGGTCTTGTAGCCCTTGATGTTCTCGAAGAGCAGCGCCGGGCCTTTCTTCTCGAGCACACGGCGGGCGATCGCGCCGAGCTCGCGGTCCCAGTCCACCTCGGCGGTGATCCGGCGCAGCTCGCCGTCCTTGTCCAGCCGACCGAGCCACTCACGCAGGTCCGCAAAGGGCATGTCGTTCTCCTCTCCCGCTACTCGTCGCCGTGCACGACGCGGCCACCGACCATCGTGAGCCGGCAGACCAGCGAATCGATCTCGGCCAGCGGCATGGTCAGCGGATTCTGGTCGAGAACGGCGAGATCCGCGTGGCGTCCCGGCGCGAGCACGCCGCGCTCCCGCTCGGCGAACGTGATGAAGGCGCCACCCACGGTGAGCGCACGGAGCGCCGCGAGCCGCGTCAGCCGCTCGCGCGGTCCCACGATCTCGCCCGACGCCATGTCGGACCGCTCCACGACGGCGCGGAACGCGAGCCAGGGATCGGCCGGCTTGTTATCGGTGGCGAGCCCGAAGGGCAGACGCACACGCTCGAGACTGCGATGAGGCAGCAGCGTCTCGGCTCCACTGCCGAGCTTGCGAGCCTCTTCGGCGGCCGAGCGCCAGAGATAGGAGATCGGATTGGTCGTCGCGACCGCGCCGATCCGCCTGAGCCGCGCGAGCTGATCGCCGGTCGCCGCGTTCAGATGCACGGCCACCCATCGAAGGTCGGCGATCGGCGTGCTCTGAGCGATCTTCTCCCACACGTCGAGGATCTGAGCGAGGTTCCGTGTGACCAGGGTGTTGATGCGCAGGCGGTGACGGGCGGCCAGCTCGGCCTGCTCACGGTAGGCTTCCGGTGAGTTGGCGCTCTCGACGAAGCCGGCCCAGCCCGTGTACGGCTGCGCCGCGTGGAGGATGCGTGCCACGTCGGGATCGCCGCCGTAGTGCAGACAGACACCCGCCACGCGCAACCGATCGTCGCCCAGCCCACGGCCACCGGCCCACGCCGCTACCTCGGGAATCGCTTGCCCGGCGTCGGCGGCGTTCCACGTCGGGCTCACAGCAAGAAAGGCGCGGAGCCGCAACGCTCCACGCTGGTGAGCCTCCCGGTACACCGATAGCAGCTCTGGCGCCACGCCGTGGCCCTCGTAGATGGCCGTCACACCGCGCGCGGCGTAGCGGCGCTGAGAGTCGCCAAGCGCCGTGAGCCGATCGGCGTGGGTGAATCGCGGCGCGACCCGCATCAACGTGAACTCCAGCACCTGGACCAGGTTGTGCTCGACGAAGACGCCGGTGGGCTCTCCGGCGGCGTCCTTGAGGATCTCGACGCCCTTCGGCGGCACCGTATCGCGGGTGACGCCGGCGCGCGCGAGCGCGGCGCTGTTGGCGATAGACACCACCGGCGGCTTGTTCCAGTACCCCCAGATCCCCCGGATGTACGCCGGATGGTCGGGCGCGGCCGCGTCGAGATCAGCCCGGGTCGGCCACCGATGCTCCCGCAGGCTCCCGGGCGCATCCAGATAGAAGGGCGGCGTGCCCACCGGCATGGTCACGATCCACTCGCCGCGCGGCCGGGCTCTCGCGAGCCGACGGATCACGGCCTGGACGTCGGCGATCGAGCGGCAGCGCGCGAGCGACGGATAGAGATACTTCAGGCCCTCGCGGTCGAGATGGGCGTGGGCATCGACGAGCCCCGGCACGACCGTGGCGCCCCGCAGATCCACGACCCTCGTCCGTCGATCGCGTAACCGGCGGATCTCGCGGTCGCCGGCGACGGCGACGATGCGGTCGCTCACGATGGCGAGCGCCGTCGCCCGCGGCCGAGCCGGATCGAGCGTCACGATGTGGCCGTTGACGAGAACGCAATCGGCCGCTATGTCATCCATCCCTTCTCGCTACGCTCGCTCGGCACCGGAGCAGAGCTAGTGCCGTGTCCCAGAAATTCCACCCCACCCTACGGACTCAAGGGATAACCCTTGAAGGTCCACCGAAACGGGCGGGCGGAGCGGTTCCAGTGGCGAACGAAGTGTTGGATGCGGGCTGCACGAAGCCGGTAGGCTGTATCGCTCGCGCGGGTGAGGGCTTGGCGCTCCAAGATGCTGAACCAGATTTCGATTTGGTTCAGCCACGAGGCATGGAGTGGAAGAAACTCGAAGCGCACACGACCCTGCTGAGCCGCGAGCCACGCGCGGATCTCCGGCGTCGCGTGAATCGACAGGTTGTCCAAGACGACCACCAAGCGACCGCGAGGGTAGCGGGCCCGGAGCGCCTTGAGCAGTTCGAGGAACTCGCGCCCACTCCGTCGGCGTCGCACGCGCGCCAGCACGCGGCCCGACCCAACATGGAGGCCAGCCAGAATCGCAAGCACGCCGTGGCGCCGGTAGTGCTCCTCTTGGCGTGCCGGCCGGCCCGGACTCGCGGGGCGTCCCGGATGCAGGCGCTCGAGAATTTGCACTTGGGTTTTCTCGTCCACACACACGACGTGGGTGCGCCGGGGCGGCCGCAAGTACCAGCGGACCACGCGGCGGACTTTGAGTCGGAAATCGGGATCCGGACTGTGCAGCCACCGGCGGACTCGGTGGGGCTTGAGGGCGGCGCGCTTCAGCCATCGCCCGACCGTGCTCTTGCTGACGGGGCGCCGCAGGTAGCCCCACGTCCCCGCGGCCTCGGCGAGCGGACGCAACGCCCAATGCGTCCGGGCCGCCGCCAGCTCGGTGAGGGGATGGCAGGCGAGCGCGACCACCTCATGCTGCTCTTCCGGGGGAAAACTTCGCGGGCCGCCCGGATCGCGGAGCATCGGCCAGCCCGGCCAGCCGCTCGCGTGCGAACCGTCCCAGCCAATGCCGCACCCATTTGCGATCGCGCCCAACATGCTGAGCGATGCCGGACACGCTTTCGCCCCGGGCGCGGAGCAGGACAGCCCGCGCGCGGGCCGCGACCCACAATCCAGTCCGTCCGGTCCGCAGCCACCGCTGGAGTGCGCTTCGTTCGCCTCGCGTCAGTCGCAGCGGCCCAGCACGCCGTCCGCCGTTTTTCATGCGCTGCAGGGTATCTCACGGTTGGGCTACCCTGGGGTCGAACTTTCGGGACACGGCACTAGGCAAGAGCCAGGCGGGCGCCGAGAGTCTTCGACTCGTCGAGAAGGCCCCCGCGTGCACCCGGCGTCGACAGCGTCGCCGCGTAGGGCGAGGCGCCCCGCGTGGCGAGCCAGGACTTCAGTGGACTGCTGGCGGCGTCCGGCGCGACGAAATCCAGCGTGTGCGGTCCGATGACGAACCGCTGACCGGTACCCCTGAGCTCCTCGCTGACGATGCGCTGGCCGGGCTTGCCGAGCACCTTCGTGTACCAACCGGCCACGCGGCCGACGTCATCGACCGCCACCGTGACCGTACCGATGCCCGTCACCCCATTGGCGTGGCGCGTCTGGCGTGGCACGCGCTCCTCGCGGGGCGTCTCGTCCTGGATCAGGAACGGCGCGACACCGCGATAGACACCGCGTGGAATCGAGAGCACCCACTTGAGCTGATAGCCGTCGGGCCGCACCCGCGAGAGCGGCGACGGATCGTCGATGTCCACGCCGGCCTTGCGGAAGGCGGCGGTGTCGGCCATCAGGTCGTCGGTCTGCATGCAGAAGTCGACCAGGCCTCCGCCCTGCTGGAGGGGCTCCCACCATTTGTGCTGGGTATTCTTCTCGTAGAACGCGATCAGCTCGATGTAGGCGCCGTCGGCGAACGCGATCAGCGCGTTGTGGGTCCCGACGGGGTGCCGCCCGCCCGGCACCACCGTGAAGCCGAGGCCCTCGTAATTGCGGCTCGCGACAGCGAGGTCGACAACGGCGATGACGATGTGATCGATGCCCTGCAGCATCCCGGCTCCTTTCTCCTCAGGCGAACGCCGGCGCCACTTCGTTCAGGAAGCGCTGGAGCTGACCGCGCTGATCCCACGAGGTCAGCCGGAGCGCCATGTGGCCGAGCCCCGCGTCGAGGTACGCGCGGAGCTGCTCGACGCATTGCTTGGGGCCGCCGGCCACCGTCCAACCTTCGACGAAGGCGGCGCTGAAGTTGGAGGTGTAGTAGCTATCCAGGAACTTCTTCGACTCGACGAGCGCGGCCTGGCGGTCCTCGTTGATGTTGATGTTGTGGTAGAGGGCGCCGCCGAGGCGAGCGGGATCGCGGCCCTCCTCGTGGGCCATCGCCTTGATCCGCTCGAACTGACGGCGGAACTCATCGGGGCTGAGCTTGTTGCTCATCCAGCCGTCCGCGTACCGGGCGACCCGCCGGAACGAGCGCTCCACGACGGCCTCGGAGGCGCTCGCCCCGCCCTTCCACGTGAGTCCGGTGGGATTGCTCGCGATCCAGATCGGACAGGGCTGCTGCACGGGCTTCGGCTCCACTGTCACGCCCTCGAAGCGGTAGAACCGGCCGGCGTGAGCGACGTTCTTCTCGGCGAAGAGCTTGCGCAGGATGACGATGCCTTCCTCGAGCCGCCCGACACGCTCGCTCGCGTTCACGTTCATCACGCTGTGCTCAAGGGCCTGAGCCTTCGACTGCTCGTCGGGCCCGCCGAGACAGACCGCGAGCCAGGCGCGTCCGTTCGAGAGCTGGTCCAGGCTCGCCCACTGCTGGGCGAAGAGCACCGGATGGCGATGGACGAACGTGGCCAGGCACCCGACGCCGAGGCGCACGCGCGACGTCACCCCGGCCAGGGCCGAGAGCAGCGAGACCGCCTCCAGACGCGGCTTGGCGAGCAGACTGTCGCCCACCCACATCGTGTCGAAGGCTTGCGACTGCTCCCCCGCCACGGCGATGTCGAGGAGATCGCGCGCTTTGATGACGCCGAGCACGACGGCGCGGTTGGCGAGGATCAGGCCGAAGGGCGGTGCCATCATCGCCCCCGGTACCGTGGCGGGCGCTTCTCGACGAACGACTTCACGCCCTCCTCGTAGTCGTGAGTCGAGCGCAGCCACGCGTACGCCTTGCGCTCCAGCTCGAGCGCGGTCTCCAGCGGAGCGTCGGCACCGCGGTTGAGCACGGTCTTCAGCGTACGAAGCGCCAGCGGAGGCCGCTCGGCCAGCTCGCCGGCGAGCGCATCGACCGCTCCGTCCAGCGTGTCGTCGGCCACGCACTGAGTGATCAGGCCCCAGGCCTCGGCGCGCTCGGCCGGAATGCGCTGACCTGTCATCATGAAGAGCTTGCCGCGCGTCATCCCGATCAATCGAATCGCTCGCTGGGTACCGCCGCTGCCGGGGATCATGCCGAGACGAACCTCGGGAAACGCGAACTCAGAGCGGCGCGTGGCGATCCGGAAGTCGCAGGCCAGCGCGAGCTCGAGGCCGGCGCCCATCGCGTAGCCGTCGATGGCGGCGATGACGGGCTTGCGGCACCGCTCGGCCCAGCTCAGCGTGTCGCCCCACAGCTCGAGGTCGGCCGGCGCCAGCGTGAGGAACTCGGCGACGTCGCCGCCGGCGCTGAACGCCTTGCCACCGGCGCCCCGGATCACGACCACCCGGACCGCGTCATCACGGTCGAGGTCCATGAACAGCGCGGGGAACTCGTTGCGCATGGCCACCGTCATCGTGTTCATCTTCGGCTGGCGGTCGATCCACACCGTGGCGATCGCGCCCTTCCGCTCCACCCGCAGGAACTCGCTCATCGCGCCATCTCCGTGTATCTCCCCTCGCGGAGCAGGCGGCGCAGGATCTTACCCGACGCCGTCTTCGGGATCTCGGCCACGAACACGAATCGCCGGGGCCGCTTGAAGCTGGCCAGCCGCGAAGTCTCGCGGCAGTAGCGATCGAGCACCTCGGCGGTGAGGCCGGGCGACGCCGGCGTCACGAAGGCGACGACGCGCTCACCCCAGCGCTCGTCGGGCTCGCCGACCACGGCCACGTCCCGCACCTGGGGATGACGGGCCAGCGCCTCCTCGACCTCGATCGGATGGATGTTCTCACCGCCGCTGATGATCATGTCGTCGACGCGGCCCGCCACGTAGAGCTCGCCGTCGGCGTCGAGGTATCCCATGTCACCGGTGAAGTACCAGCCGTCACGCAGCGCGCGGGCGTCGGCATCGGGACGGTTCCAGTAGCCGGTGAAGGCTTCCGGCGAATCGAGGCGGGCGATGATCTCGCCCTTCTCGCCGGCGGGGACGATTGCGTCGGGACCGACCGTCCGTTCCGTGCTCGGCGTGACGACGCGCAGCACGGAGTTGAGGCCCGGCCTTCCCGCGCACCCAGGCTTCAGGTGAACCTCAGGTCGAGTCGAGAACGTGTAGATCTCGATCGAGCCGTAGTGATTGACGAAGACCTCGGGAGCGAAGGCCTTGACGCACGCCTCGGTCAAGGGCGCCAGCATGGGGGCGCCGGCATAGCCGAGCTTGCGGACCGACGAGACGTCGGCGCTCGCGCGCTCCGGTGCATGGACGAGGTCGTAGAAGAGCGTCGGGATCAGATAGAGCGCGCTGATGCGCTCGGCCGCGACGAGACGAAGCGCCTCGCCCGGCGACCAGTCGGGCTGGCAGACGAAGCACCCGTTGACGGCCACCATGCTGGTGAGGGCGTGGATGCCCATCGTGTGATAGAGCGGCATGACGCCAAGCGTGCGCTCCTCCCAGGTGTAGCCGCACTGGAGCGCGTGGGCCACGGCGCCCGCGACGTGATTTCTGTGGGTTCTGGGGACGCCCTTGGGGCGTCCGGTGGTGCCCGACGTGTAGAGAATCAGCGAGCGATCGGCCTCTTCCGGCCCCGAGGCTAGCGCCGACCGTCGCCCACTCGCCTCGGCACCGACAGCCAGCTCGTCGAATCTCACCGCGCCGGGAGGCTCGGCATCGCCGACGTAGACGAGGGTCACGTCGCGACCGCGCACGGCTTCGAGGACCGGCGCCGCCGTGGCCGCCTCGAAGATGACCATTCGCGCGCCGGAATCCGCGAGCAGGTAGTCGATCTCCCCCGCGGCGAGGCGGAAGTTCACCGGCGTCGCGACGGCAGCGATGCGCTGCAGCGCCCAGTAGGCGAGGATGTGCTCGACGCGATTCTTGAGGACGAGCAGCACACGGTCCCCGCGACCGACGCCAAGGTCGGCGAGCCCACCGCCGAGCGCGGCGGTCCGCGCATCGAGCTCGTCATACGTCAGCCGGGCCGCGCCGTCGACGACCGCCTCGGCCCGGGGCTGACGCAGCGTCGCGCGTTCGAGGAGACCGGCGAGCGTCACGGGACGATGAGGACTTTGCCCTTGTTCTTGCGATCGAGCACGTGCTGCACGGCGGCACGCGTGTCCTTCAGCGCAAACGCCCGGTCGATGACGGGCCCGAGACGTCCGGCCATGACGTGGTCGAGGACCTGCTGGAGCTCGAGGATCGTCCCGAGGTTCGTCCCGACGATACGGAGGTTCTTCGAGTAAACGTGGCGAAGGTCGAGGCGCCCCCAGTGCGTGTCGTGGGAGCCGATGGTGACGAGCGTGCCCATGCGAGTCAGCGCGTACGTCGAGCGTTCGAACGTGTCGCCGCCGATGTGCTCGACGACGACGTCCACGCCGCGCTTGCCGGTCCACCGCTTCGCCTCTTCGACGAAGTCCTGCGTGCGGTAATTGACCACGTGCTCGGCGCCGAGCCGCCGCGCGAACTCGATCTTGTCGTCGCTGCCGACCGTGGTCATGACGCGGGCCCCGCAGAGCCGCGCGATCTGGATCGCGGCGCTCCCCACCCCGCTGCCGGCAGCCTGCACCAGCACGGTCTGGCCGGGGCGGACGTCGGCCTTCGCGACCAGTGCATGCCACGACGTGAGCATGGCCAGCGGCACCGCCGCGCCCGCCTCGAAGGAGATCGCCTCCGGCAACGGCAGGAGATTGGCGGCCGGCGCCTTCACCAGCTCGGCGTAGCCGCCGTCCTTGTGGGCGCCGAGGTAGCCGTAGCGCGTGCACACCGTCCGTTCGCCGCGGAGACAGTATTCGCACTGGCCACACGAGAAGCCGGGAAAGATGATGACGCGCTGGCCGCGCGTCCGGCCCTTCACCTCCGCGCCGGTGGCCTCGACGACACCGGTCACCTCGCACCCGTTGACGTGGGGAAGTCCCTCCGGCGGCGGGAAGCGGCCGTCGAGCAGCAGCATGTCGACGTGATTGAGCGCGCAGGCCGCGACCCGAACCACGACGTCGGTCGCGCCGGGCGCGGGGTCGCGATAGTCGTCGTAGAGGATCTTCTCGCTACCGCCGTGCTCCTTGAAGAAGGCCGCCTTCATCCCTGGCCTTGCAGGAGCTGGCTCATGCGTCCGAAGAACTGGTCGGCCATCATCTTCGACACGCCGCCGAGCATGCGCTGCCCGACGCCGGCGATGAGCCCACCGACCTGGACGTCGGCGTTGTAGGCGACGCGCGTGCCGCCGCCCTCGATGTCGGACAACGTGATCATCGTGTCGCCGCGCACGAAGCCCGGGCCGCCGCTGCCTTCGACCGCCAGGCGATACGAATCGGGCGCCTTCTGGTCGGCGAGGCGGACCTTGCCCTCGAACGTTCCCTTGATCGCAGCCACGCCGATCTTCATGACCGCCCGGAACTCGTCGTTGCCGAGAGCTTCGAGCTTCTCGCAACCGGGAATCGCCTGACGGAGGCGCTCGGGATCGAGAAACGCCTCCCAGACCTTTTGCCGGGGCGCGGGAATGTCGTGAGCACCTTCGATCTTCATCGGTTGGATCTCCTGTGCCGCGCGTGCGAGATGAAAGGCGACCTAGTGTACCAGGGCACTCGGTACGTGGCACTGGCATTGCAGCCGCAGAGACCGGCGAACATCGCCATCAACAGGAGGGACCGAAATGAAAAAGTTGCTCAGCGCAGTTTTCGCCGTTGCCCTGGGCGCGACGATGATCGCGGGTTGCAGCGAGTCGCGCAGCGACCGCGTCGGCGAGCGCCCTGGCACGGACCGTACGCCGTCGGCCTCGCCGGGTGCGCCGTCGCGCTCGACGGATACGACGACCGGCTCGAGCTCGAGCAGCGGCTCGGGCACGACGACCACTCCGCCAGCCGGCTCGAGCTCCAGCAGCTCGTCGTCGCCATCGTCGACGACGCCTCCGTCCGGCAGCAAGTAGTCATTCCATGGGAGGGGGCACTCCTGTGCCCCCTCCCAAACCCACCCCATTACGCGATCCCCGACATTACGGGTCGCTTTGCGCGGCGCGCCGCTCGACACTGGACTCCGCGATCAGAATTTCGCACGGCCGATCGTCACCACGGCAATCGTCGCCGGCGCGACCGGCGTCTCCAGCTCGAGCGACGGCGGATCGATCCCGATGGACCGGACGATCCCGAGGCCGGCGGTCTCTCCGGCCGCGTCGTCCACGCCCGCCAGCGTGCCGATCAGATCGTCGAGCGCGTAGGCGACCACGGGCCCGCCTCCGAAGATGGGCGAGAGTCGGTGCGCTGCGTTCGCCGTGAGCGTCGTCTCGGTCAGCACCGCCGTGTCGCTGTCGCGGCGCTCGGCCCAGGTGATGTCGTGACCGACGGCTGCGGCGGCCTCGGCGAGCTTCGCCGCGTTCAACGGTTCGCCGGCGAAGAGGGCGGGACGCTTGAGCACGACCGAGCGGAGGTCAAGGACGATGCGCTGCGACCCGGCGAAGTAGCGGGCGAGCGCCTCGTCGCGGTAGCGACGGCGCATCTCGGCATTCCGCGAACGAGCCGCTGGTGAGGGCGCCAGGCGGACGATACGCGGGCGGGCCCCGACACGATACGGCCGCAGCACGGCCTCGCACTCGCCGCCACGCGCGAGACAGATCACGAGGTCGGGACCGAGCAGATCGATCTTCGCCTGCTTCAGCGTACGGCCGAGGTCACCGGCGATGAGGCCTCCGGTGTCGACGAGAACGCGGGCGATGCCCTGGGCACGCGCGCGCGTCACCATGCGGCCCGTGGCCACGACGGTGCCGGTGAGGTTGGCCGCGGGCGATGTCGCGCCGACGAATGCCATCGCGATCAGGTCAGCGTCTCCCGGGTGCTGGAGCGCGCGCGTGACACGGCCGAGACCGACGGTCGTGGGCGGGCCCAGTACGGATTGACCAACGTCGGCGTCCACGATGCCGACCGAGAAGCCGCGATCGAAGAGCGCGTTGGCGAGCGCCGTGACGAGCGTCGTCTTGCCGGCGTCGCCGGGCCCGATGACGACGGTGAGCGGTGCCGCAGACGCCGCGTCGAGGGCCGGCGTCCAGGCCGAGTCGATCACCCCAGGCGGTGGAGGGCGGCCTCCATCCGGCTCAGGCCCTGGCGGATGAGCTCGGCGCTCGTCGCATACGAAAGACGAACGTGGGCGTCGGAGCCGAAGTCGACGCCAGGAACGACGGCAACCCGGGCGTGCTCGAGGAGGAACTCGGTGACGTCGGCCGAGCCTCGCAGGGTCCGGGTCGCGCCACCGATCGTCGTCGTCTTGCCGAAGAGTTTGCCGACGTTGGCGAACGCATAGAACGCACCCCTGGGCATGACGCAGCTCACGCCGGGCAGCGCGTTGAGCCCCTCCACGATGAGGCGCCGGCGGCGGTCGAACTCACCCGCCATCTTGGCCACCTCGTCCTGGGGACCCGTGAGCGCCTCCACCGCCGCCCATTGCGCGATCGAGGACGGGTTGGACGTCACCTGGCTCTGGACATTCGTCATGGCGCGGATGAGCTCGCGCGAGCCGGCGGCGTATCCGATCCGCCAGCCCGTCATCGCATAGGCCTTCGAGCAGGTATTGACCACGATCGTGCGCGCTTTGATGTCGGGTCCGAGCTGGGCGATCGAGATGTGGCGCCCCTCGAAGGTCAGCGCCTCGTAGCACTCGTCGGAGATGACCCAGAGCTGGCGATCGACGGCCAGGCGCGCGACGGCCTCCAGCGCGGCCTGAGAGAAGACGGCGCCCGTCGGATTGTTCGGGCTGTTGACGACGATGATCTTCGTCCGGGGCGTGACCGCGTCCCGCAGCCGGGCCGGGTCGAGATCGAAGCCCGTGGCCTCTTCGGTGGTCACGGCGACCGGATCGGCTTCGAGGAGACGCGCCTGCTCGGGATAGGAGACCCAGTACGGACTGGGCACCAGCACCTGGTCGCCCGGATTGAGCAGGGCCACCATGATGTTGAAGAGCGTGTGCTTGGCGCCGCAGGAGATGACGACGTCGGCCGGCTCGTAGTGGAGCCCGTTGTCGCGCTTCAGCTTGGCCACGACCGCCGCCCGGAGCTCGGCGATGCCGCCCACCTCGGTATATTTCGTCTGACCGAGACGCATGGCAGCGACCGCCGCGTCCTTGATGCGGGCCGGCGTGTCGAAATCCGGCTCGCCGGCACCGAAGGAGATGACGTCGACGCCGCGGGCGCGCAGCTCACGGGCGCGGGCCTGCACGGCGAGCGTCGAGGACGGGGCAAGGCTCTTCAAGCGATCGGCGAATACAGGCATCGAGCTCCTCCGCCGGCTCAGGCCGGCGACTTGGGGGGAAACTTTTCCGCGAGGCGCTTTTCGACACCGGCGGGCACCAGACTTCCCACCGACGCGCCGTAGCCGGCCACTTCCTTGATCAGGCGTGACGAGATGTACGTGTACTTCTCGTGCGGCATCAGGAACACGGTCTCGACCGTGCTGGACAGCTTGCGGTTCATCAGCGCCATCTGGAACTCGTACTCGAAGTCGGAGACGGCCCGGATGCCGCGCACGATGCAGTCGGCGCGCTCGCGCGCCACCAGGTCGATCAGCAGGCCGTCGAAGGCGACGATCCGGAAGTTGTTCCGGAGATCGGCGGTCGCCTCGTCGATCATCGTGAGCCGCTCGTCGACGCTGAACAGCGGCTCTTTGGCGGGGTTGGCGACGACGGCGACGATCAGCTCGTCGAAGATCCGGAGGCTGCGCTGGATGACGTCGACGTGGCCGTTGTGCACGGGGTCGAACATTCCGGGATAGACGGCGCGCTTGGCCACTCTAGATCCTCTCGCTCGGATCGGCTCGGGACCCCGCATCGTAGGCCGCGCTGCGAAAAAAAGTCAAGGTTGTCTCCCCGAATCGGCGCGTTCTGAACGGGACGAGCGCGCCCGCGGTGACGGGCGGTCGCTTGGTCAGATGCTGGGCGATCACGACACCGTGCACGGTCGAGAGACTGCCCGCGCCGACGCGGTCGAGGGCGGTGTCCCCGAGGCTGCTCTCGTACGGAGGATCGAGGAACACGACGTCGAAGGTGGCGCCCTCGCGTACGAGGCGATCGAGCGCTCGCGCGACGTCCTCGCCGAGAACTCGCGCCCGGTCCTGAACACCGAGCGACGCGATATTGTCGCGGAGCGCGGCCACGGCGTGGCGGTCGCGCTCGACGAACGTCGTGTGGACGGCGCCCCGCGACAGGGCTTCGAGCCCCACGCCTCCGGCGCCAGCGAAGAGATCGAGGACGCGGGCGCCCGGTAGCCGCGGCGCCAGTGTGTCCATCAGGGCGATCCGAACCTGGTCCGCCGTCGGCCGCGTGACCGCCCCCCGCGGCGTGGTGAGCCGCCGTCCCTTCAGCTCACCGGCCAGGATTCTCACTGAACAGGGCACGGGCACCCGGGCGGCGCCACGCCCGTGCCCCGCCGCGATTTCTCGCCGCGATCGATCATTCGCCCGATCAGAGCCGGCAACTCACGGGACGCTGTCCTCAGCCCACACTTGCCAGGCCGAGCTTGCCGCGCCAGCGCTGCAGGAGTCCCTCGCGCAGCCCACGGTGAGCGTCATCCTTGAGCTCCGGATCGGTGGCGATGATCCCCTGCGCTTCGATGCGCGCATCCTCGAGGATCGCGGCGTCGCGCAAGAGATCGGCGACCCGGAACTGCGGCAAGCCCGACTGGCGGGTACCAAAGAACTCTCCGGGTCCGCGTAGCGAAAGGTCGGTCTCGGCGATCCTGAATCCGTCGTTGGTCTGCGTCATCGCCTCGATCCGGCGCTCGGCGTCCTCGGTGAGCTTGCCGGCGTGAAGGAGGATGCAGTACGACTTCCACGGCCCGCGGCCGACCCGGCCGCGGAGCTGGTGGAGCTGGGAGAGGCCGAAGCGCTCCGCGTGCTCGATCAACATCAGCGTGGCGTTCGGCACGTCGATCCCCACCTCGATCACGGTGGTCGAGACGAGGACGTGGATCTCTCCGGCCTTGAAGCGCCGCATGATCGCGTCCTTCTCCTCGAACCCGAGCCGTCCGTGGAGCAGCCCCACGGTGAGCTCGGGGAAGACGTCCTGCTGGAGATGGCGGGCCATGTCCGTCGCCGCCTTCAGGTCGATCACTTCCGACTCCTCCACGAGCGGATACACCACGTAGGCCTGGCGCCCCTCGGAGATCTGCTTGCGGACGAACTCGTAGATCTCGGCTCGCTTGGACTCGGTGCGGGCGACGGTCTTGATGGGCTGGCGTCCAGGGGGCATCTCGTCCAGCACGCTGACGTCGAGGTCGCCGTACAGCGTGAGGGCGAGCGTCCGCGGAATCGGTGTGGCGGTCATCACCAGGAGATCCGGATGCTCGCCCTTTGCGCGTAGCCGCGCCCGCTGCTCGACGCCGAACCGATGCTGTTCGTCGACGACGGCCAGGCCCAGACGGCGAAACTCGACGCCCTCCTGTACCAGCGCGTGCGTGCCCACCACGCACGCGATCTCGCCGGCAGCCAGAGCGGCCCGCCGCGCCTTGCGCTCACGCGGACGTGACGCCGAGGTCAGAAGGGCGACCGTCACGCCGAGCGGCTCGAGGAGCTGACGGAACGTCATGAAGTGCTGCTCGGCCAGGATCTCGGTCGGCGCCATCACCGCAGCCTGATAGCCCGCTTCGATGGCGGTCAGCACCGCCAGCGCCGCCACGACCGTCTTCCCGGACCCGACGTCGCCCTGGAGCAGGCGGTGCATCGGGAACGGCGCCGCCATGTCGCGACGGATCTCGCTCCATACGCGCTCCTGGGCGCTGGTGAGGCGATAGGGCAGCGCGGCCCGAAGCCGGCTCACGAGATCGCCGGGCGGATTGAGCGCGACGCCGCGCGCGCGTGTCGTACGCGAGCGCAGGATCGCCAGGCCGAGCTGGAGGAACAGGAAGTCGTCGAAGGCGAGGCGGCGGTGCGCCGTCGCCAGCGCGTTCTCATTCTCCGGGAAGTGAGCGTCGCGCAATGCCACGGGCAGCGCGGCCAATCGCCGGCGTGTTCGTGCCGGCTCGGGAAGGATCTCGGCCACGCCGCCAGCGAACTGCTCGACGATGCTCCACATGAGCCGTCGGAGAGCGCGTTGATGCAGGCCTTCGGTCGTGGAGTACACGGGCACCAGCCGGCCGGTGTGGAGCCGCTCGTCCTCACCGGCCTCCACGATCTCGTAATCCGGATGCTGGAGGTTGATGGCGCCCTTGTAGCGCACCACCTTGCCGTGAAGCACGAGCCGCTGGCCACGCTTGAGCACGCGTCCAAGGTACCCACCGCCGAACCAGCTCGCGGTGGCGTAGCCACTCTCGTCCCGGAGCATCGCCGTGAACGGCACGCGAAAGCGTCGCGGCGGCGGCGGGCTCAGCCCCACGATGACCCCGGAGCACGTCTGGACCTGGCCTGGCTGGAGCGTCCGGAAGGGCGTCAGTCGCGTGCGGTCTTCGTGACGCAAGGGCACGAAGAAGAGCGCGTCCTCGACGGTCGTCAGCTCCTTCTTGGCCAGGAGCTTGGCCCGCTCCGGGCCCACACCCTTGAGAAACTGCAGCGGAGTGCGCAGCCCCGGCGGCGGCGCGCTATTTTGTTTCATCGCGGGGGTCGTGCTATAAGAAGTGCTCGCCTTCCGAGAGCATTTCGTCGTCGAAGGAGTCGTGAATGGCTCAGCGGTGCGAGATCTGCGGGAAAGGGCCCTCCGTCGGGAACACGATCAGTCACGCGCACAAGCTCACGCGGCGGCGCTGGCTCCCGAACCTCGTGTCCATGCGCGCCCGGATCGGCGGCAAGGCTCAGCGTGTTCGGGTGTGTACGCGCTGCCTGAAGGCCGGCAAGGTCACGAAGGTCATTTAAGCACAAGCACAACGGGAGGGGGCAGGTTGTGCCCCCTCCCGACCAGTTGCAAGGTGGGAGGCCGCCACCCCCCACCCCAGAAACGACGGCCTACTTCTTCTTCTTCTTCGCCGCCTTCTTCTTCGCCATGTGCGCTCTCACCTCCTCTCCACGTCGTGTCGTACGGTCGTTCATCGGGGTCGAGCCCCTACTTCTTCTTTTTCTTGGCCGCCTTCTTCTTCTTCATCGGCTCACCCCCTTTTCAAACCGCTGCTCAGAACCCCATCGCCTCACGGCGGAGATGCTCGGCCTGGTCCGGCCCCTTGCGCTCGTAATGCAGAAGATCGACGTAGAGCTGGGGCAGCGAGGTGACCTTGAGCCCGCCTTTCTCGAGCACGCCTGAAAAGACACCGGAGTCATAGGGCGTCAAGAGGTGAAGGGTGCCCTCGGCTTCGGTGGCCGCGCGCGCGCCGAGCTGACTCGCGACCTCGTCAGGGTCGCCCTCGAGATAACAGTGAACGTTCGGCAGGCGCAGGTGACTGGCGACCAGTGACGCCCCCGCGTTGAGCGTGAAGGCGTAGCGTCGGCCCGCCGCATCGGCCGCCCGTGCCACCTCGCCCATGAACTTGCGGCTGATGCGCTCCGCAGCGAAGTACGAGTGGATCTCGTTCTCGCGGTAGGTGTACGACTCCGCCCACGCCTCGAGCAGATCCGCCGGCTTGGTGAGCCGAAGCCGCTGGTGGTCGTCCCGCTCCGCCCACGCCAGCTCCTCGAGGCGTTTGATGACGTTGTGGCCGTGGCCCAAGCTCACGAGCGCCGCGCGCGCCAACTCCTCCAGCCGCCACGAGCGCGCCGGCTCGCTCAGCAGCGCGCGCACGACGCGGGTGGCCCGAGGCGCGAACAGCGAGCGCAGCGGTCGCGTCGACGGGCGGACGTTGCGCTTGCCTTCTTTCTCGATCAGGACGTTCTCAAGGGCGACGTAGCAGTTGCCGGACAGATCGACGTACCCAAAGTTGTTGGTCTTGAGAATCCGTGCGCTTTGCGGCGCGATATAGACCGCGGCGGCCAGGGGGTATGCCGCAGGGACCTCCCGCCGGATGTCGCTCAACCGCGTCACGGCGGCCCGAATCTGGCGTGGCTGTCCGAGCGAGCAGACTTCAGCGATCAACAGGTACTCCTGCTCGCCAAGTCTGAACTTCACCATTAAATCCGTGGTCTGGCCTCCAATGGCGACGTCCTGGGTTTCCTCCCAGGCCTTGGCCCGAGGAAACAGCTCTCGGAGGCGTTGTGCGGCCTGTCGCCTGATGTCCACGGATTTGAGCATGTTTCGCTTGCCCCGCCTCTTTCAGCATCCGCTGAAACCTTACGAACTACTGAAACCCCTTGTCAAGATGAAAGTTATTCCGGGGCCCTGACAGGTGTAATCGGCAGGCAGGCTGAATAAGCCTAGGGCGCCCGGAAGGGCGCCCTAGCGTCGTCTATGGACGAAGCAGGCAGACTGCCTCGGGTGTTACGAGCTGAGGAGCGAGGGTCTCGACGCAGAACAGGTGAACACCCGCGGTGTCGTGACCGCGATAGCCGACGGAGAGGTCGCCACCAACCGTAAGGACGAAGTCATCCCCGCGCGTCGAGAAGACGGCGCCGGCATCGCGGATGACGTTGGAGCGATGAACGCCCGCAATCACGTCGCGGAGGTGGCGAGAGGTCGGGTATCCGCCCTCGCCCTCGGTGCCCTGGAGGAACGTGTAGTACCGCGCCGGCGCCAGGACGAGCTCGTAGGGGCCGCCGATGCCGTGCGAATCGAGCCGCTCCACGGCGTGCAGGACATCGGTGACCGCTTGACCAGGCTTCGCCCAGTCCTGCGTGGTCACCGTGGGAGACTCTTTGGAGATCAGGAGGCCATGACCTACCGGCTCTCCGTAGAACACGATCCGATCCTCCGCCAGCGCGACTTCCCGCGCGGCGTTCTCCGCGGGGCCCGTGTCGAGCGCGGGCGCGCCGCGATCGAACAGCTCGAGCGTCGTCCACGACAGCGCGAACTCGGCACGGACCTCGGCCAGCAACGCCATCTCTTCCACGCAGACGGTGGCCTTTCCCTCGCGGGTCGCGCACGGCTTCATCGTGCCCAGCCGCGTCGCCGCGTGATCCCAGCCCCGCGGGCCATCGAACGTGGCCACGCGTCGCCCGGCCAAGACATGGCGGGCCGCCTGGGCCACTGCCTCGTCGATCGCCTTCCAGGTCCGTTCGGTCAGAGGAGCTGCGTCGCGCCGGAGGTTGCCCATCATCGCCGTGCCCTCAGTGAGCCAATGCTCGCGCCAGTGCTGCTCGTGCCGTTAACCTTCTCGCCGTCACCATTCCCCTGCTCCACGGCGCCCTCACGCGCCACGATGGAGCCTTCGCGGAAGAGGTAATCTCGCAACTGCCGATCCCATCCAGCGTCGTGCCGGCGGATCCACTCGAGCACCATCGCGGCGTGCTCCTGCTCCTCGTCCCGGTTGTGGCGCAGGATGCCCCGAAGCTCGTCGTTCTCGGTGGCGTCCATCCGTTGCTGGTACCAGTCCACCGCTTCCAGCTCTTCCATGAGGCTCACGATTGCTCGATGCATGTCGCGGGTGGACGGTTTGAGGCGCTCTTCTGACTCGTGGAAGGTCGTCGAACCCTGGGGCATGGGCAACACCTCGCCTCGTTAGTAGGCCTTCACCCCCAGCCTACAGGCGCCGGCAAGGCCCCCGGCCTCTAGGCCTCGTCTTCCTCGATGCGGTGCATGGTCTCGTCGTCGAGGCCGAAGTAATGGCCGAACTCGTGGATCACGGTCTCGCGCACCAGCTCGGCCATGTCCGCCTCGTCGGCGCAGTCCTCCTCGATCGGCCCCTGGTAGATCGTGATGGTGTCGGGCAGGACGTTGCCGTACATCGAGTCGCGCCGGGTGATGTCGACACCACGGTAGAGGCCGTAGAGGGTGTCGGGCGGCTCGATCTCCATCTCGGCCAGGGTCTCGTCGTCGGCCCAGTCCTCGACGACGACGGCGATGTTGGCGAGCCTCTCCTTGAACTGCCTGGGCAGCTTCCTCAGCGCCTTCTCCACCAGCGCTTCGAACTGCCGGCGCGTCATGATGTCGCGGGGATGCTCGAGCTCGCGGGCGCTAGAGCCCGCGCACGCGTTCGACGTTGATCACGTCGGGAACGTCCCGGATCGCGGTCATGATTCCCTGGAGCTGCTCTAGATCCGCCACTTCCACCACGAAGTTGTTGATGCCGCGCCGGTCGTCGGTGACCGTGACTTCGGCCTTCGTGATGTTCCCGTTCTGCGAGGAAATGGCGCCTGTGATCTCCGACAGCAGCCCGGGACGGTCACGCCCGATGTACACAGCGATGCGGACCGGACGGGTCGACGGCTCGTCCTCCTCGACGTCCCATTCGACGTTGATCAGCCGCTCCCGATCGAGGACGCTCTTGGCCACCGTCAGGCAGTCGCGGGTGTGGACGGTGAGGCCGCGCCCGCGGGTGATGAAGCCGACGATCTGGTCACCGGGGAGCGGATTGCAACATCGGGCGAAGCGAACCAGCAGGTCGTCCACGCCGCGGATGCGGACGCCCTGCTCGGTCTTGGCCTTGCTCGTGCTGGGCCGCGCCTTCTCGGGCGGCTCCAGGATGGCAGTCGGCGCCAGCTTGTTGAGGATCTGGTGCACCGAGCTCTTGCCGTAGCCGATCGCGGCCAGCAGGTCGTCGATCCCGGGGAAGCCGAGGTCGGCGGCGACCTTGCGCGCGTCGTCGCCGCCCAGGAGGGTGTTGCCGTTGAGCCGGTACTTCTTGGCCTCGCGTTCGAACAGTTCCCGCCCCAGCTCGATGGACCGGGCGCGCTCCTCGATCTTCAGCCACTGATTGATCTTCGCCCGGGCGCGCGTCGACTTGGCGATCTGCAACCAGTCGCGCGTGGGATGAGCGTTGGGCGACGTGACGATCTCGACGATGTCACCCTGGCGCAGGCGCGTGCGCAGCGGCACCAGCTTGCCGTTGACCTTGGCGCCCACGCAGTGCTCGCCGACCTTGGTGTGGACGGCGAAGGCGAAATCGATGGGCGTCGCGCTTTCCGGCAGCGCCTTGACGTCGCCCTTGGGCGTGAACACGTAGACCTCGTCGGGGAAGAGGTCGACCCGCACGGTGTCCATGAATTCCCGCGGGTCCTTCATGTCCTGCTGCGTCTCGATGAGCTGGCGCAGCCAGACGAGCGACTCGTCGAGCTTGTCCTTCCCCGCCTTCTTCTCCTTGTAGAGCCAGTGGGCGGCGATGCCCTCTTCGGCGATCTTGTGCATCTCCCACGTGCGGATCTGGATCTCCACCGGATCGCCCTTGGGGCCGATGACCGTCGTGTGGAGCGACTGGTACATGTTGACCTTCGGCATCGCGATGAAGTCCTTGAAGCGGCCCGGGACGGGCTTCCACAGCGAGTGGATGATGCCGAGGGTGCCGTAGCAGTCGCGCACGGAGCTGGTGATGACGCGCACGGCCGTCAGGTCGTAGATCTCGTCGAACTCCCGACCCTGGTCGTGCATCTTCTTCCAGATCGAGAAGAAGTGCTTGGGCCGGCCGCGGATCTGGGCCTCGATCCCGACCTCGGTGAGCTTGCGCTCGAGGATGGCGATGACCTGGTTGATCTCGGCCTCACGCTCGAGCCGTCGCTTGGCCACCCGCTTCTGGAGGTCGACGTAGGCCTCGGGGTGCAGCGTACGGAGCGCCAGGTCCTCCAGCTCGGCCTTGACCTTGGCCATGCCGAGCCGGTGGGCCAGCGGCGCGTAGATGTCGAGCGTCTCCTGGCCGATCTTGCGAGCCTTCTCAGGGGGCAGGTAATCCAGCGTCCGCATGTTGTGGAGCCGGTCGGCGAGCTTGATCATGAGGACGCGCAGGTCGCGCGCCATCGCCACCAGCATCTTGCGGAAGTTCTCGGCCTGCCGCTCCTCCCGCGAGGAGAAGGCCAGCTTGCCGATCTTGCTGACGCCGTCCACCAGGTTGGCGATCTCCTGGCCGAACTCGCGCTCCAGCTCGTCCTTGGTGGCGCCGGTGTCCTCGAGGACGTCGTGGAGGAGGCCGGCGGTGACGGTCGTGACGTCCATCTTGAAGTCGACGAGGAGGTGGGCGACCGCGAGGGGGTGGCTCAAGTACGGCTCGCCGGAGGCGCGTTGCTGGCCCTGGTGCGACGCCTCCGAGAAGCGGTAAGCGCGCGTTAATACATCAAGATCAGCGCCTGGCTGATACTTGGGAATCTCCTCGATCAACGTCTGGAGCTCGGTCAAGGCCTCGATACCCCTGGTTAAACACGTGATTTTACAGGGGCGATCAGGCTTTTGCCACTGCTTTTTTTGCGCGGCGGACCCGGTTATCGACGTACTGGGTCCAGTCGACGACGATGGCTGCTGCCACGTAGGTCGTCGAATACGTGCCGGTGATGACCCCGACGAACAGCACGAAGGCGAAGTCTTCGAGCGTTTTGCCTCCGAAGAACAGCAGGACGGCCGCCGAAAAGAACACGGTCAGGGCCGTCAGGATCGTCCGGGAGAGCGTCTGGTTCACGGCGACGTTCATCTGCTGGGCGAAGGTCATGCCCTTCTGGGATCCGAGCTTCCCCCGATTCTCGCGAAGACGGTCATAGGCAACGATCGTGTCGTTCACCGAGTAGCCGATGATGGTCAGCAGCGCGGCCAGCACGGGCAGGGAGAACTCGCGATTCGTGATGGAAATCGCGCCCAGGCACACGAGCACGTCGTGGAAGACCGCGACGACGGCCGCCACCCCGCCCTTGAGATCGAACCGCATGGCGATGTAGAGCATGATCCCGACCAGGCCAGCCAGAACCGCGTAGATGGCCTGGAGCTGCAGGTCGCGACCGACCTGGGGGCCGACGAATTCCACGCGCCGGATCTCGAACTTGCCGAGCGCCTGGTCGGAGGCCAGCGCCGACTGCAGACGTCGGCCCACTTCTTCGGGCGTGGTCGAGGTCAGACCGACGCGAATCAGGTATTCGTTGGGATCCCCGAAGCGCTGGATGACCGCGTCACCCAGGCCGACCTTGCCCAGCGCCGTCCGGATCTGGGCCACCGACGGCGCGCGCTCGAACCTCACCTGGGCAAGCGTCCCACCCGTGAAGTCGATGTCGTACCGCAGCCCGCCGTGCGCGACGATCGACGCGATGCCGATGAGGGTGATGGTGATCGAAACGATGTAGGCCCACTTCCGCTTGCCGATGAAGTCGTAGTTCGGGCTCTGAAACAGCTCGATCATGGCAGTGCGAGCCGCAGGACGTCCGGCTTGCCGCAGGCAGCCGCGTCCGAGGCGAGCGGTGAAATGGTTCGATTCATATCGAGATCGCCTGCAGCGTCCGGCGGCGGACGAACACGAGATCGAACAAGAGACGCGTGAAGAAGTACGCGGTGAAGAGGCTGGCGGCCAACCCCACGAACAGGGAGACCGCGAAGCCCTTCACCGAGCCGGTGCCGAAGTTGTAGAGGATGGCGGCCGTCACCATGACGGTCAGGTGCGTGTCGATGATCGTGCGCAGCGCCCGCGTGAAGCCGGCCTCGATGGCCGAGCGCGGCGTCTTGCCGAGCTTGAGCTCCTCCCGGATGCGCTCGAAGATCAGGATGTTCGTGTCGACGGCCATGCCCACGGTGAGCGCGATGCCGGCCAGGCCGGGCAGCGTCAGGGTGGCGCCGAACGCCGCCATGCACGCGAAGAGGATCAGGAGGTTCAGGCCGAGCGCGACGTCGGCGATGAGCCCCGACATCCGGTAGTAGAAGAGCATGAACACGAAGACCACCGCGGCCGACGCGGTGATCGCGAAGAGGCCCTGGCGGATCGAGTCAGCGCCGAGCGACGGGCCCACCGTTCGTTCCTCGAGGACCACCACCGGCGCCGGCAGCGCGCCCGCGCGCAGGACGATGGCGAGGTCGCGCGCTTCCTCGATGGCGAACTGGCCGGTGATGACGGCGCGGCCGCCGGGAATACGCTCGTTGATCCGGGGGGCCGAATACACGTTGCCATCGAGGATGATGGCCAGATGCTTGCCGACGTTCTGCTCGGTGATCTCGCCGAAAATCCGGGTGCCCACCGGGTTGAACTCGATGGCGACCTGCCAGTTGCCCGGCGAGTTGGGATCCGCCTGCACCTCGGCACTGTTCAGCTCGGCACCCGTCAGCAGCGTGCGCTTCTGGACCACGTACGGCACCTTGCGCTCGACCTTCGTCTGCTTGTCGATCCGTCGCTGGTAGAGGAGCTCCGATCCCTCGGGCAGCCGTCCGGACTGGGCGTCCTCCACCGACGTCCGCTCATCGAGCAGCTTGAACTCGAGCAGCGCCGTCTTGCCGATCAGGGCCTTGGCCCGTTCGGGATCCTGAACACCAGGCAACTGGATCAGGATGCGGTCCTGGCCCTGACGGGTGATGGTCGGCTCGGCCACGCCGAACTGATCCACGCGATTGCGGATCGTCTCGACGCCCTGGCGCACGGCGAGATCGGACAGCCGCTTGACCTCGGCATCGGTGAGCACGAGCTTGAAGGTCCCGGCGGCCGCGTTCTCGTCGCTGCGCAGGAACCGTCCGAGCTCGTTCGTCGCGGTCAGCGCGTCGTTCCAGTTCTTGGGCGAGGCGAGCTGGACGGTGATCGTGGCACTGCCCTCGCGGGCGATGCGGGTAACGCCGATGCCCTTGCGCTCGAGGGCGGCCTTCAGATCCTCGGCCGCCCGATCGGTCTGGCTGGCGACGGCCTTGTCGGTCTCCACGCCCAGGACCAGATGGATGCCTCCCTGGAGGTCGAGGCCGAGGTTGATCGTTTTCTTCGGCGGGTAGAGGTACCAGAGCGACCCCAGGACGACGACGGAAACGATCGCGATCCTGACCCAGATCCGTCTAGGCATCTTTCTCCGCCGAGCTTTCCACCATGATCCTCCCCACCGCACTCCGGTCGAACTCGAGCTTCACCTGGTCGGCCACGCGCACCGTCACGGTGTGCTCGCTCAACCCGGTCACGGTCCCATGGAGGCCGCCGGTGGTGACGATGCGATCGCCCTTCTTGATCGCTGACAGCATCTGCTCACGGTCGCGCTTCTGCTTCTGCTGGGGCCGGATGAGCAGGAAGTAAAAGATCGCGAAGATCGCGGCGAAGAACAGGACCTGGGTCACCAAGGCGCTCGATCCACCGGCGCCGGGTGGCCCCGACGCAGCGTACGCAAGGTCGGCGGCGTGGGCGGCGTTCATTACGAAATATCAGGCCTCCGTTCGAAACTCCGAGTCGAGGGAGACAACGTCGGATCGTACAGGAAGTCCAGGGGGCTTGCGAAGAAGATTGTATCAGCGAGGACTTGCGCCGCCGACCGCGAGGCGGTTGACGCTCCCCGCCCTGAGACCCTAGAGTCCCGCCGTCCCACCATGGCCCTCGGGAGCGCCGCGCCATGCCGCTCGGGGCGACTGACGCACCGTGCGGCGGAGATTGATCATGAAAATCCAGTGGAGCTCCGTGCTCGTCGGGACGGTCGCCGCAGGCTGTGTCTCACTCTCCGCCGGAAACCCGGTCCGCCCGCCCGCGGGGCGGTCGGCGGCAGAGCTCACTCAGGACCAGGCACGCTGCGAGCAGCATGCGAAAGCCCAGCCGAAGAATCGCGGCGATCACTACCTCGCGTGCATGATCGCCTCGGGCTATACCGTCAACTGGGACATGGACAACATCGGCTGGGTCGTCGGGGTCGCCCAGACACGACCGCACGAGCCCATGGCGGTGTTCACCGAGCTCGAGGCCTGCGACCGACAGGCCGACAACGCGACGAAATCGACCTTCGTGCCGCCGTTACCCCCCGAGCTGGAAAGTGCCATCAAGGGCGAGACGAAATCACCCGGCTTCGAGGGATTCAATCAGCGGCCTCGCGCGGCCCGCGCCCTGGTGGCCTGCATTCATGAGCGCGGCTACGCGGTCAGGCCCCGGGTTCCGTACGAGCGTTGACGGGCGCCCCGCGTCTTGACGCTCCTCGCCTGACGCCCTAAAGTCGCGCCGTTCCACTTCCTCGCTCGAGCAGGAGGTCTTCTTCATGATCGTCGTCATCATGGCAGCCGCCCTCATATTCGTCACTGCGCTCGACGCCGACGCCCAGGCGCCCATTCGGATCGGCGCCTCCCTGTCGCTCACGGGTACGTATGCGAAGCTCGGCAAGTACCAGCACGAGGGGTATCAGCTCTGCCAGAAGGATCTCAATGCCCAGGGCGGATTGCTCGGGCGGAAGGTCGAGTTCGTCGTCTACGACGATCAGTCGATGCCGCCCACCGGCGTACGCCTGTACGAAAGGCTCCTCACCGAGGACAGGGTCGACGTCGTGATGGGCCCGTACTCCTCGCCCGTCACCGAGGCGGTCGCCAACGTGACCGAGAAGTACAAGAAGGTGATGGTGGCGCCGTTGGCGGCGACGACCGGCATCTTCCGGAAGGAGCCTCGACGCAAATACATCTTCATGGTCCTCTCACCCGCCGAGGTCTACTTCGACGGCCTCACCGACATCGCGACGAAACGTGGGCTCAAGACGGTGGCCGTGGTCAACGAGGACACGCTCTTCTCCAAGGCTGCCGCGGCCGGCGCGGTCACTCTCGCCAAGAAAAAGGGCATGCAGCTGGTCTTCCAGGAGGCCTACCCGAAGGGCAACACGGACTTCTCAGGGCTCCTCACCAAGATCAAGGGAGTCAATCCCGACGTGCTGGCCGCGGCCACGTACTTCGACGACGCGGTCGCGCTGACCCGTCAGATGCGGGAGCTCAACGTCAACCCGAAGATGCACGGTGTCACGATCGGCGGCGACTTGCCGGAGTTCTACGACACGCTCAAGGGCAACGCCGAGTACGTCTACGGCGCCACCCAGTGGGAGCCCGCGCTCAATTACCCGGGCAACCGAGAGTTCGTCGAGAGCTACCGGGCCGAGTTCAAGCGCGAGCCGTCCTACTTCGCCGCGGCGGGGTACGCGGGGTGCCTCGTCTACACGGAGGGCGTCAAGCGCGCAGGAAGCCTCGACGCCGACAAGGTCCGCGAGCACATTCTCAAGCTCGATCTGCGGACACCGTTCGGCGAGTTCAAGGTCGACCCGGACGGCGTCCAGCTCGCTCACAAGATGGTCACCTTCCAGTGGCAGAAGGAAAAAAAGGTGATCGTGTGGCCGGACGACCTCGCTCAGGGCAAGGTCCTGTTTCCGACGCCGCCCTGGACGAGCCGCTGACGATGTGAGGGGATCAGGGCCGAGCGCCGACTCGCTCCCCATGACGCGAACCGTGGTATCGCCTATGCTCCGGGCAGGAGGCCTCACCATGCCCGATGTGCTCGGATACCGCGCCAAATTCGGCGTGCTCGTCCCCTCGACCAACACCATCGTCGAGCCCGACTTCTACGCCATGGCCCCGCCCGGCGTCACGCTGCACGTGGGCAGGATCTTCATCGAGAACCCGAAGATGGGCGACGACGCGGCGTTCGAGCAGATCATGCTGCAGATCCGGGCGTCCATCGCGCGGGCCGTCGCCGACGTCATGAGCGCCGAGCCCGACTATCTCGTCATGGGCATGTCCTCGGAGACGTTCTGGGGTGGCAAGAAGGGAAACGAGGAGTTCCAGCAGCGGGTGCAAGAGCTCGCAGGGATCCCGATCGCCACGGGCGCCAACGCCTGCGAACGAGCGTTCGCGCTGCTGGGCTCCCGACGGCTCGGTGTCGTCACGCCCTACCAGCCGGTGGGCGACGCTCAGGTTCGGCGTTTCTTCTCCGAGTGCGGCTACGAGGTCGTGGCCCTGACCGGGTTGCGCTGTCCGACCGCAACCAGCATTGCCCAGGTGGACGAGCCCACACTGCGTCGCGCCCTTCTCGAGGTGAACCGTCCCGAGGTCGACACCCTGGTCCAGGTGGGCACCAACCTGTCGATGCTCCGCCTCGCCGACGAGGCGGAGCGCTGGCTGGGCAAACCGGTCGTTGCGATCAACGCGGCGACGTTGTGGTACGCGCTGCGCAAGAACGGGATCACGGATCAGGTGAGCGGCTTCGGCCGGCTACTCCGGCAGCACTAGTCGGACGACCTCTCCGCAGCGGGCACGGGATAGCGGTCGAAAAACCGAGTCTTGAATGCCTCGAGACGCCGCTCGGCGATCGCGCTCCTCAGGCTGGCCATGAGCCCGAGGAAGAAGTGAACGTTGTGCAGGCTGAGGAGTCGGAAGGCGAGCAGTTCCTCGGAGAGGAAGAGGTGACGGAGATACGCGCGCGAGAACCGCCGGCAGGCATAGCAGCCACAATCGTCCTGGAGCGGCCGGGCGTCGCGCGCATACTCCGCGTGCTTGATCACGAGCGGCCCCTCAGTCGTGAAGCACTGGCCGTTGCGGGCGTTCCGCGTGGGCAGCACGCAGTCGAAGAGATCCACGCCCTGGCTGACCGCTTCGATCAGATCCTCTGGCTTGCCCACGCCCATGAGATAGCGTGGCTGCGCCGCCGGCAGGCGCGCTGCGACGCTCGCCGTCAGTGTGTACATGAGCGGCTTGGGCTCGCCGACGGCCATTCCGCCGATAGCGTAGCCGTCGAAGCCCAGCGCCACCGTCTCGGCGACGGCGCGCTCGCGCACATCGTCCCAGGCGCCACCCTGAACGATCCCGAACAGCGCAGCCTGGCTCGCGCCCTCGGCGTGGGCCGCCTGCGCGCGGCGGGCCCAGCGCAGGGTCAATGCGAGCGAGCGCTCCGTTGCCTCTCGCGTGGCCGGATAGGCCAGGCACTCGTCGAGGGGATGGATGATGTCGGCGCCGAGCGCGTGCTGGATCTCGATGGACCGCTCGGGTGTGAGGAGATGCGTGGATCCGTCGATCGGTGACCGGAACTCCACGCCGTTCTCGCTCATGGTCCTGATCTTCGCCAGGCTGAACACCTGAAAACCGCCGGAATCGGTGAGGATGGGGCCGTCCCACGCCATGAAACGGTGGAGGCCGCCCAGGTCTCGGATCAGATCGTGGCCGGGCCGCAGGAGCAGATGATAGGTGTTGGCCAGCACGATCTGGGCGCCAGCCGCGATCAGATCGTCGGGGCCCAGCGCCTTCACGGTCCCACGGGTGCCCACCGGCATGAACGCGGGCGTGTCCACCGCACCGTGCGCGGTCGTCAGCCGTGCGCGCCGCGCGGCGCCGTCGGTGGCCAGGAGAGCGAAGGTCATGGTCGCCGGATGCTCACACGATGAGGGTCGCGTCGCCGTACGAATAGAAACGATAGCCGGCGCGGAGCGCGTGCTGATAGGCCTTGAGGATCAGCTCACGTCCGGCGAGGGCACAGACCAAGACGAGCAGTGACGACCGCGGCAAGTGGAAGTTGGTGACGAGAGCGTCGACGACACGGAAGCGGTAGCCGGGCGTGATGTAAGCCTCCGCGGCGCCGTCGTGCGCTCGAACGCGTCCATCGGCCCCGGGGGCGGACTCCAGCGCGCGCGTCGTCGTCGTGCCGACCGCCACGACACGGCGCCCTTCGTTCCGCGCCGAGTTCACGGCGTCGGCGACGCTGGCGGGAATCGCCACGCGCTCGGCGGCCAGGACGTGATCCTCGACGCGCTCGCTCTTGATGGGCCGGAAGGTCGCCGGCCCGACGTGGAGCGTCAGCGCATGGACTTCGATCGATCGCGCGCGCAGACGATCGAGGAGCGATGGCGTGAAGTGAAGCCCCGCCGTGGGCGCCGCCACCGAGCCTGGCGACCGGGCGTACACCGTCTGATAGCGCTCCCGATCGTCCGCGGTCGGCTGGGCGTGACGCGCGATGTACGGTGGCAGCGGCAGCATGCCGTGACTGGCCAGCAAGTCGTCGATCGTTCCGTCCATGCGCTCGACGATGCGCGGGCCGTCGGGCTCGGCCGCAACGATGCGGAGGCGAGCTTCCATCGCACCAGGAACCACCAGCCCCGCGCCCGCGCGGCACCGCCGGCCGGGCCGGACCAGCGCGCGCCATCGGCCGTCGCGCTGTGGCTCCGCGAAGAGCAGCTCGACCCGGTGACCGCTCGCGTCGAGGGCGAGGACGCGGGCCGGAATCACTCGTGAGTCGTTGACGACGACGCAGTCCCCCGGCCGGAGCAGCTCGGGCAGCTCGCGAACGACGTGGTCTTCCAGCGCGCCGCGCGCGCGGTCGATCAGGAGAAGGCGCGCGGCGTCTCGCTCGAGCGCCGGCGCCTGGGCGATCGCTTCGGGCGGCAGTTCGTACTCGAAGTCGTGGAGGTCCACGACCTCGGAGTGTACACGGACGGATCAGGCGTGGTTCTTCCCGACGTCGCGCTGGAACCCAGGAAGAATGGCGCGGAAGAACGCGTTCTCGATGAGCCGGCCGAGGACCTGGAGCGTGCTCGCCTTCGGGTTGCCGAGCGGACCCGAGATGTCGGCGACCGTCGCCACTTCCTTGCGCGGACGGTTCTTGAGGATCTTGGCGGCCACCCCGACCGCTCGCTCGTAGACCTTCTGCATGAACTTCTTGTCGCGGTCCTGGTCCTTGTCATAGACCTGCACGTCCCGGAAGAGCGGCTTCACCCAGCCACGAATCCACCGGTCCTTGGCGTGGACCTCCGAGTACAGCGAGAAGACGCCCGACACCACGTCGAACTTGCCGTGGGCGCGCAGCACGTCGTTCATGGCCCGCAGATCGGCGTCGACGATCTGGGCATTGAGATCGAAGTCCGGGCCATCGAGCTCGGATCGGAACGCTCCGGTGACCGACGTGTCGCCGGTGTCCATGAAGCGGCCCGTGAGGTTCACCTTCGCGGTGCCCGCCGTGAAGTGGTTGCTCAGGTTCTCCAGCACGAGGTTCGTCCGCGTGATGAACACCTTGTAGGCGGGCGTCGCGCCTTCGTTCACCCAGCCGAACTTTCCGTCGGCGATCTCGAGGCGGTCGATTCGATACTCGAGGTCCGGACGGTTGGCGCTAGCGTCGGCCGCTTTGGCGGCCGTCTTCACCCGGGCCTTCTCTGTTGCCTTCGTCTCCTTGGTCGAGACGTAGTCGAGGTCGGCACCGCGCAGCACGACGTGTTCGAGGTGCACGGCGCTGATCTTCGGCCCGTACTCGAAGTCGCCCGTCGCCGAGAGCGTCCCGCGGCGGATGGCGATGTTGAAGCTCGCGAGCACTGGTTTGAAGTAATCGAGCGTGATGTCGTCCAGCGCGACCTTGGCCAGCACGGCCGGATGGGGCTCGGCGAGGAAGTCGGCGCTACCGTCCAGGTTCAGCTTGCCGTGATCGAACACGACGGCGCTCACCTTCAGCGGTGAGGGATACACCCGGTCCTTCGAACGGATGTTCCGGATGTTTTCCGCCCGCACGTAGAGCTCCTTGAGAGTCAGCGGCGGCTGGGTCGGCTGGTCGACGTAGGTGACCGAGGCGTCGCGGATCCTGAACAGGTTGATCTTGAGCGGGTACATCGCCTGCAGCGCCTCCTGCCAGCCACGCTTGTCGGGCGGGATGCCTTCTCTGACCTCGGCGATGGCGTGGCGGCGGTCGAAATAGACGATCGGACGGTCCAGGAGGAAGTCTGCGACGAGCTTGGCCCGGACGAGCTCTCGCCATTGGACGCTCGCGTGGAGCAGCGGCACTCGCGCCACCGGCGGATCGGGATAGGCGTCCTGCGTGACGACGATGTTCTTGAAGTCGATGGAAAACCCGAGCGGATGGAAATTGAGCGCGCCGATGCGGACGGAGTACCCACGCAGGCGCTGGTTCATCTCGTACTCGACCCGTCGCCGCAACGGCTCGTCGATGAAGAAGGTGGCGACGATCGCGAGCGCGACCAGCGCCCCGACGATACTCCCGGTCCAGATCCACCCTCTGCGCATGGCGCAGCTCCACCCCGAGCGGGTGCAAGAGCGTTGCCAGTGGGGCCGGGATCAGCCGATCTTTGCGCCGAGAACCACAGCGCGATCGGGGTGGAGCAGGATCACCTCGCCAGCGTCGTCGTACGCACCGAGGACGAGAACCTCGGACACGAATGGCCCGATCTGCTTGGGTGGAAAATTCACGACGGCAACGACGAGGCGTCCGACAAGCTCCTCAGGACGATAGTGCCGGGTGATCTGGGCGCTGGAGCGCTTGACACCGAGCTCACCGAAGTCGATCCACAACCGGTAGGCCGGGCGACGGGCCTCTGGGAACTCACGAACGTCGGTCACCACGCCGACGCGCATATCGACCTTCTCGAAGTCCTGCCACGTGATCGGAATGCGCGATTACCCGCCGTCGAGGAAGCCCAGCGTCGCCCCAGGGTAGTAGAACTCGAGAATTCGCCGCGCGGGGTGGCCCTGCTCGGCCATGCCCTTGGCGCCCCATTGACAGAGGCCGACGCCGTGGCCGTAGCCGCGACCGGCGAAGTGCGCCGCCTCGCCGTCGATGGCGACCGCGAACAGCGTGCTCTTCAGAGTCTCGAAGCCGACCATGCGTCGGAGATCGTTGCCTCGGACCCGGACAGCGCCGCGCGTGCCTCGAACGGTCACCACCGACGCCCGCAGCGACGGTGTGCGCTCCGTCACCTCGATCGCGCTGACGAGGCCGACGTCCACGCCGCCCTTTCGCAGGATGTCCGTCAGCTCGCCGAGGCGGACGTCGAGGCTCCAGTAGTAGTGCGGCGAGCCGGTCGAGAACGGGCACACGACCGGCTTGAGCGCGGGGATGTTGCGGGCGGCGAAGACCGTGCGCGGGTCTTCCGTGTAGCCCCCGCTCTCGCTGTGGTAGAAGGCCGGAAACAGCTCGCCCTCCCAGCGCAGGACCTGGCCGGCGGTGTCCTGGACGGCGTTCCACGACGGCGACGTCGGCGACACGCGCCCGGCGAAGAGCTGATGCGCAGTCGTCGCTACGATCTGATAGGGCTTGGCGCCGGCGACCGAGCGCTGGTACGCCGCGTAGGTGCGGGCCACGATGGCCTGGGCGCGCAGGGCCTCCGCCGGCCAGCGCTCACCGGTCTCGGCGCGCAGGACGCCGGCCACGTACTCTTCCATCGGCAACTCGTTGATCACGGCGAGGCCGCTGCCATGGCGGATGATCTCGAGCGGCGCCACGTATTCACGACCATTGAGCCGCAGCGAGCGCTCGCTCGTGAGCCGGAAGGCGGCGGCCGCCCGGCCGTCGATCTCGACGGCCGTCGCCGTGGCCGTGGCGCGGACGACGTCGACTCGCCACGGCACGCCCGGACAGCGCGGGCACCCGACGCCGAGCGGGGTCACATCGATGTCGAAGCCGCGGATGTCGGCCGCCCGCGCGGACTCGACCAGCGCCACACGAATCATCCCCGAGGCGACGGCGGCGGCTGGTGAGGCGACCAGCAGCGCCAGCGCCCCGAGGAGGAGCCTCACCGGCGACCGATCAACCAGAACATCAGCGTGAGGATCACGCTCAGGAGGAGCGACGTCGCCAGGGGGAAGTAGAAGGACCAGTTGCCGCGGCGTATATAGATGTCGCCGGGCAGCCGGCCGATCCACGGCACCCGCCCCGCGAGCATCAGCACGATGCCAACCACCGCGATGACGGCGCCGACGATGACGAGGGCTCGGCCAACATCCGACATGGCGTCACTCGAAGAGACCGCCCTGCCCGCCTTGCGTGGCGGGCGGTTGCCTCTCCAAATGCAGGTATGCCTCACGGGTCACCCGCCGACCCGTCGGCGTGCGCACGACGAAGCCGATCTTCAAGAGATAGGGCTCCACCATCTCCGTGAGCGACTCGGCCTCGTCGTTGATCGTGGCCGCGACGGCCTCGATGCCGACAGGACCCCCGCCGTAGTGCTCGACGATGGCGGTCAGGAATCGCCGGTCGAGCCGATCGAGACCTCGGCCGTCCACGCCTTCCTTGTCGAGCGCGTCACGAGCGATGGCGGCCGTGATGATCCCGTCGCCGGCCACCTGGGCGTAGTCGCGGACCCGACGCAGCAGACGATTCACGATCCGTGGCGTGCCGCGGGCGCGCCGGGCGATCTCGCCCGCTCCACCCGGCTCGACCTTGGCGCCGAGGATCTCGGCGGAGCGGAGCACGATGCGGGTCAGCTCGGCTTCCGAGTAGAAGTCGAGGTGGTGGAAGATCCCGAAGCGCTCGCGAAGCGGCGCCGAGAGCATCCCCGGCCGCGTGGTGGCGCCCACCAGGGTGAACGGGGACAGCCGATGCTTGAGGGCACGCGCATACATGCCGCGTTCCATCACGAAGTTCACCGAGAAATCCTCCATGGCCGGGTACAACAGCTCTTCCACGACCCGCGGAAGACGATGGATCTCGTCGATGAAGAGGACGTCGTGCTCGTTGAGGTTGGACAGGATCCCCATCAGGTCGCCGCCCCGCTCCACCGCCGGCCCGGAGGTCGTGACGAGGTTCGTGCCCATCTCGTTGGCGATCACGCCCGCGAGCGTGGTCTTGCCCAGACCGGGCGGGCCGTAGAGCAGGACGTGATCGACGCACTCGCGGCGGCCTCGGGCGGCTTCGACGGACACGCGCAGGCTCGCCACCGCCTGCTCCTGGCCCACGTACTCGGCGAACGACCGCGGACGGAGCTGACGCTCGAACTGGGCCTCCTCGGGCGCGGCGGCCCGACTGAGGATCCGCGCAACGGACGGATCCTCGGGAGGTGTCGGAGCGCTGGCTGGGCTCACGAGGCCTTCGCTCCACGGTAGATCTCGTCGAACAGGTCCTCGGCGCTCATGATGCCGGGCCGGCGCTTGAGGGCGTCGGTGATGAGCTGCGATGCCTCGCTCGGGCGATGGCCGAGCTGCTTGACGAGCACTTCCCACACGAGCTCGCGCAGGCTGTCCTGGCCCTCGGCCGCGGCTGGCGCCGGGGTCGGAGCCGGCGCGGCCTCACCCTGGAGCAGGGCGAACTTGGCCACCTTGCCGTGGAGCTGCGCGACGATGTTCTTGGCCTTCTGCGGCCCGATGCCGGGCAGCGAGCGGAGGTACTTCTCGTCCTGCCGCGCGATCGCTGCCGCGATCTCCGACACCGGCACCGCCAACGCCCGCGCCGCCACCATCGGTCCCATGTCCTTCACCGTGATCAGCTTCTCGAAGAACTCCTTGTCGAGCTCGTTGGTGAAGCCGATCAGCACGGGACGCGGCTGGTCACGGGTGGCGTGATAGTGAGTGACCAGGCTCACCTCGCTCGCCTTCTCGCTGTCGTCGGGGGTCAGGTGCTCGATCTGCCGCATGACGTTCGGGGGAAGGAAGACCTCGTAGCCGACGCCCCCGGTCTCGAGGACGATGCGATCCTCGAGCCGCCGCCGTAAACGCCCGCTCAGCGAAGCGATCATGGGGCCATCACCGCAGCAGGCGCATGCGGCCCAGGCCCGTGAACGCCATGGCGAGCGCGTCGGCCACGTGGGACGGCCGCGGCAACTCGGCAAGCGAAAGCAGCCGCTGGATGGAGTGCTGGATCTGCTCCTTCGACGCCGCCCCGTTGGCCGCGATCGCTCGTTTGACCTCCGCCGGCGCGAGAGTCACCACCGGCAACCCCTTCTGGTGCGCGGCCAGACAGATGACGCCGCGGGCGTGGGCCATGAGCAGCGCGGTGCGCGGGAAGTCGTAGGATGCGTACAGGTCTTCCACCACCACCGCGGATGGCGCGTGCTTGTCGAGGAGCGCAAACACGCCGTCGTAGATCGCGTGCACGCGTTCGGAGAGGGGCATGCTGGCGCGAGTCTCGATGACTCCGGCGCCGAGAACGTCGATACCACCGGGACCGGATTCGAGAACGGCGAAGCCGGTGCCGACGAGGCCGGGATCGACGCCGACGACCCGGGCGGGCAGGCCGCCCGACGGTCGCTCAGACCGTGATGGCCTCCATGACCTCGTCCGGGATGTCGTAGTTACCGTAGACCGCCTGGACGTCGTCCAGTTCCTCCAGTGCCTCGATGAGGCGCAGCACCTGGGGGGCGTCCTTGCCCTCCACGCGCACCGTGGACTGCGGGACGAATGTCACCTCGGCCTCCACGACCGGAACCCGGGCTCCTTCAAGCGCCCCGCGGACCGCGTCCATTTCACCAGGACCAGTCGTGATCTCAAAAACTTTTTCTTCGCGTGTCATGTCGGTCGCCCCGGCGTCGAGCGCCTTGGCGAGCAGATCGTCCTCGCCGATCTTGGCCGCGTCCACGCGGATCACGCCTTTGCGCTCGAACATCCACGCGACGGCGCCCGATCCCGCCATGTTGCCGCCGAATTTCTCGAACGTGTGCCGGATCTCGGGGGCGGTGCGGTTGCGATTGTCGGTGAGCACACGGATCAGGATGGCGACGCCGCCGGGCGCGTACCCCTCGTAGGTGATCTCCTCGTACGACTCACCGGGCAGCTCTCCGGTGCCCTTCTGGATAGCGCGCTTGATGTTGTCCTGGGGCATGTTCGCTTCTTTGGCCGACTCGATGGCGGCCTTGAGTCGCATGTTGGCCTTGGGATCGCCGCCGCCATTCCTGGCGGCAACCGTGATTTCGCGCAGGATCTTCGAGAACAGCTTCCCGCGCTGCACGTCGGCCTTGCCCTTTTTGCGCTTGATCTGAGACCACCGGGAATGCCCTGACATCGCCGCTACCCTTTCTCCGCCGGGCTCTCACCGGTGAGAGCCGCCTTGAGGCGCTTGACCCGCGCCAACCGAAGGTCCCTTCGCTCCCTGGCCGCCTCCCAGCGTCGCGTCTCGTCCACCGTGTTGGGCGTGAACGGCGGGCACGGTCGCGGCCCGAGGTCAGGCCCCAGATGTACGTAGGTGAGGAAGGCCGTACAGGCGTGGCGCACCTCGCCCGTCCACGGCTTTTCCGTCACCACCTCCACGCCCACCTCCAGGGACGACGTCCCGACGTAATTCAACCCGGCCTTGAACGTGACGACCTCGTGCGTCGAGATCGGCGCGTAGAAGTCCATCGCGTCGAGACAGGCCGTCATGACCAGACCCCGACAGTATCGCATCGACAGGATGCCGCCTGCCTCGTCGAGTGCCATGAGCAGCTTGCCCGCGAACATCGTGGTCCCGAACAGGGCATCCTCAGGGAGCACAGACCGGACCGACTCGAACCGCCACGTTGTAGCGGGGTCCGCGTGCCCGGCTTGAGCCGAGGGTGGCCCGTTCGAGGTGGGAAGTGGCTCCGACTCGCGCGATTGTGTTCCGGTGGCTAGATCCAGGCGTTTGGCCCATCGGGTGAGACGTTGCTCGCGGCGTTGCCGGGCGGCCTCGACGAGTGCCATCTCCGCGGCGCCCCGCGGCTCGATCCGCTCCCGCACCGGCCGTGGACGGATGTCGTCGCCCACGCTGACGAAGACCAGATGAGAGTTCAAGGTCACGCTGCGGGCACCGGTGTTGACGTTCTCGGCCCAGACGCGCACGCCGACCTCGAGCGAGCTCCGCCCGATGTACTCGACCTGAGCACGCAGGATGGCGATCTCGCCGACCTTCACCGGGTGCAGGAAGTCGATGTCGTCCATGGCGCCGAGCACGACCTGGCCCCGGGCCATGCGGGCCGCCGCCATCGTCCCTGCCTCGGTGATCCACTGCATCATGCGGCCGCCGTGGATCTGGCCGGGGGCGCCCGCGTGCTCGGGGAACACCATCTCGATCTTCTCGACGGTGGTCTCGGCGATCGTCGGCATCGGCTAGGGAAGGAGGGCTAGGGCTCGAGGCTGACCGCGGTGAGGCGCGGCAGGCCGGTTGGATGAAGACGCAGTCCCCGGACCTCCGGCCGCGCGACCGCCCACACCAGGCGCACGTAGAGCGGGATCCACGGGAGCTCCTCGGACAGCACGGCCTGGGCGCGCTGGTACAGGCGCGCGCGCTCGGGCCGGAAGGCGATCTGGCTGGCGCGGATCAGCATGTCATCGAGCCGGGGGTTTCTATAGAAGGAGAAGTTCAGCGTCTGTGGTCCCCGGCTGGCGCCTTCGCTCGTCGACAGTGGATAGAGGAAGAGATGCGGGTCACCGCCCGCGATGGTGGCCTCGGCGAGAGCGATGTCGTGCTCGCCCGAACCACGCGCCGTCCGGAGGGCGGCATCGGGTTCGAGACGTACGCGCACCGGGATGTCGGCCGCCTGCAGGCTCGTCTTGAGCGCGTCAGCCAGGGCGCTGACGTCGAAGCCAGGCAACTCGCTCGGCGCCAGCAGCGTCGGCGAATAGCCTTTCGGCCACCCGCCTTCAGCGAGCAGCCCGGTCACCGCGCGGCGCGTACCGCCGAGGATCGGAGAGCCTTCGCGTCGCGCCCACGTCCCGGCCGGCAGGAACGACTGGAGGGGGACTGCCGTGCGCCCGAGCGCCGAGCCGACCGCCGCAGGATCGATGGCAGCCGCCACGGCCTGTCGGATTTTCTTACGAGAAAATGGCTCCTTTTCCGTTTGAAACGCCAGGTACCCGACCTGGATCCCGGGGACGGAGAGCGCCCCTTCGTTGCGTCGTGGCGCCCCTGGTGGGAACCACAGGTCGAGAGCCCGAGCGTCGAACTCCGCTTCGGCGTGGTCGTCGTTCGCCACTTCGAGAAAGATCAACCGCTCCGCGCGGGGAGCTCCCGCCCAGTGTCCGGCGACCGCGTCGAGCGTCATCCGGCCACCTGACGCGTCGGTCAACCTGTAAGGGCCAGAGCCGATAAATCTAACAGTCCCGTCGGCGGCGGACACCTGCCGGGCAATGCCGAAGCCGGGGTGAGCGAGGACCGTCAACAGCGGAGCGTACGGCTGGAGAAGGACGAACTGCACCGTACGAGCGTCGGCGGCGCGCACTTCCTTCACCACTCCCGGTGCGCCACGCAGCAGTGCCGTCCACACCACCGGCACACGCTGGCTATCTTTCAACTGACGATCAAAACTCGCGGCAACTTCTGCTGCGTTAAGTGCCGTTCCGTCATGAAAGCGCACATTGTCACGTAACGTGAAGCTCCACGTCAGACCATCGCGCGACACGGTCCATCGCGTGGCGAGCGCCGGCTCGATGTCGGTCGTTCCCTCCTTCCACGCGACCAACGTGTCGAACACCTGTCGTGCGATGAGAGCCGACGCTCCCTCGAGGGCCACCGCTGGATCTAGCGTGGAAGGAATTCCGACGGCTCCAACACGAACTTCCTTCCTTCCTGAGGCAAATTGAGGAGAAGAAACGGACGGCCATGCGGCAAGGACCGCCGCGCCGAAGACGACGACGCACCCGAGACGTGCGAGGCGCATACGTTCTTATACGAGGAACCTGATGCAGACGACAACCGTTTGCTCGACGAGAGGGTTCCACGCGCACGCTCGGTACGGAACTTGCTCCCCTGAATGACAGCGAGGAGGCGCAGGACGACGTCGGCGAATGAAACGCGAGGAAAATCGCGGGCCCGAAAGGCGCGCAACAGCCTCGGAACCTTGACTTTCTTTTTTACAGCCGCCTATACTTCGGGCAGAGTCGGCGGAGTCGAGCGCATGCACGAGCCGCTCACCTGGGGTCAGGATAGAGGGGATGGGCTATGAAGGAGTTCGAGAAAAAGGGTAGCCCAAGTCGTGAAGGGTTCTCCAAGTTCCTTCCCGCGTCGATGTCCGATTCCGGCACCCGTCGCCGGCTCACTGAGTACGAGATCCAGGTGCAGGATCTGCAAGCGTACGTCCGGTCCCTGGAAGCGGAGACGGTGCATCTCCGCAAGAAGCTCGAGGATTCCCCGAAGGAATTCATGGTCCTCGAGAACAAGCTGCGGGAAGCCAATCGCCAGCTCGTCCAGGCGTTCAACCAGAACGAGAAGCTGGTGAACGCCCTCTACGAGGCGCGCGAGCAGATCTCCTCGCTCAAGGAAGAGGTCGACAAGCTCTGTGCGCCGCCCTCGACGTACGGCGTGTACCTCTCGGTCAACGAGGACGCGACGGTCAACATCCTGTCGCAGGGGCGGAAGGTGAAGGTCAACCTCCACCCCTCGATCAAGGC
>QHTB01000232.1 GCA_003220615.1 Candidatus Rokuibacteriota bacterium | reverse complement strand
CAGCGAGACTACCAGGCGGAGCAGTTGCGCCTGGTGAACGTGGTGACCCCGATCGCCGGCGTGATCACAACCCCCACGCGACAGTTGCGCGGAATGATCGGCCAGCAGGTGAACAAGGGCGACCTCATCGCGGAGGTGCACGAGCTGAACACCATCACGGCGGAGATCGCCATCTCGGAGAAGGAAATCGCCGACGTCCACGTGGGGCAGACGGTCTTCGTCAAAGCCCGGGCTTACCCAGAGCAGACCTTTGCCGGGACCGTCACCTCGACCGCGACGGCGGTGACCGGGAACTCGAGGGCGCCCACCGCGAGCGGGGCCTCCACCGCGACCACGCCCCAGAGCACCACCGAGGGAGAGCGGACGGTCCTGGTCACCACGCGGCTCGACAATACGTCTCATTTCCTCAAGCCCGAGATGACGGGCAAAGCCAAGATCTACTGCGGCGGGCGGTCGATCTTCGACCTCATCACACGGCGACTTGCCAGGACGGTCCGCGTCGAGTTCTGGTCGTGGTGGTGATGCTCAACAAACCCATGGCGCTCGGCATCGAACGCATGACGGCGGCCGACGCGAATGAGCCGCTGGTGGACGACTACGTGTATCTGGCTGGTCGCCCGCCCCTCAGGGACTACATCCATTTCATGACGGAATGGGCGCGGTACGGGAAAATGGCGGATGTGCGGGCGCTGACCAACGAATGGCGCGCGGCCAGCGGGCGGATCAGCGAGCTGGAGAAGCAGGAGGCGGGCTGGGCGGACAACCCCGTGATCGGGCAGCTGGGCCATCACCTCGAGCCACTCCGCGCTGAGGTGCTGAATGATCCACTGTATCAGCAAGCGTTCGATACGCAGCCCGCCGACATCGCGGTGGTCGAACTCGATCGTCTCGTGGTCTATCAGAAGCACGTCAACCTGAATTACGTCCCATATGTGCAGAGTCGGCTCGGGAATGCGCCGACCGAAGAGGATATCTTCCGTGTCTGTCTGCCGTTCGACCATCCGCAGCCGGTGGTGAGGTGGATGCGCAGCCACCACAACACGTACACCTTCTTCTCGCCGTCGAACGATTTGAGATTCCTGGACTCCGCCATCGTGGACTTCAGCCAGGTTCTTGGCTATGCTCCGCCCGGAGCCGTGGCCGCCCTCATCGCCGTGTCGGTCGGCTTTGGCTCGAATTTCCTCAACGCGATTCACGTGGAGAACCGACTGATCCTCAACAACGGGAGCCACCGCGCGTTCAGTCTTCGCCATCTGGGCCTCACGCACGTCCCCTGCATCGTCCAGGACGTGTCGTCGCGGGAGGAGCTCAAGACCATCGCCTCATCCTCCCTGATGCGGAATCTCGATCTCTGCCTGAAACATCCGCGGCCGCCGGTGCTGAAAGACTATTTTGATCCGGAGTTGCGAAAAGTCGTCCCCGTGCCTCGGCGGTTGCGTCAAGTCAGGGTCAAGTTCGAAATCGATGAGGCGGATGTCCCTGCCCTGTGACTCTTCCTCGCTCGCACCCGATGAGACCGAGGAACTGGAGCTCAGAGTCGAGTCAGTCCCCCGCGGATGGCGTAGCGGACGAGGTTGGCCGTCTCGTGGATGTCGACTCTTCGCATGATCCTGGTCCGATGGGTCTCAGCGGTCTTGACCTTGATGCCGAGGAGCACCGAAATCTCCTTCGTCTTCTTACCCTCGGCGATCAGTTGAAGAACCTGTCGCTCCCGCCGCGTCAGGCGATCGGGAGGAAAGTCGGTCTTGGCCAGCGAGGCCGGAGCGACGGTCATCGAGACGCTCGGGCTCACGTACACCCCGCCCCTGGCCACTTCGCGGATCGCGCCGATGAGGTGCGCCACCGGATGGTTCTTCAGAACGAATCCCCTACTTCCTGCCCGGAGGGCTTCGGGAAGGTGCTGGTGCCCGGTGTCGGCGGTGAGCAGGATCGTTCTCGTTCTGGGAGAGTGCTGTCGTATCTCTGTCACGGCGTCGATACCATTCATGAGCGGCATATCGAAATCCAGAATGGCCACCTCAGGACGGAAGTGCTGGGTCAGCCGGACCGCCTCGAAGCCGTCCGAGGCCTCCCCGACTACGGCAAACCCCTCACGCTCAAGGAGGCCCTTCAAGCCCTGACGGACGACGACGTGGTCGTCTGCGAGGACGATTCTCAGCGATCTCCCCTCGTTCGCTGAGATGTCTCGGAAATCGACCGGGCCGTGGAGCCGCCGCCGCTTTCCGTTCTTTCCCACCCGACCATCAGCGAGCGGCATGCCGCCGCCACCGGCCGGCGGTGTTGCTTCGGGTCCGCTCCGAGGAGCCGGCTCGGAAGAGCTAGGCGACAACGCCGGCTTCCGAGGCGTTCCTCCTGGCGCAGGTGAGGACGACGATCTACCGGGTTGCGCCACAGCCGTCTGCGCGGGCCAGGGTGCGGTCGGATCTCATGAGCGCGCAGAGTCCACGATCAGCCGCTGCGATCAGGATGGTACGGGCGTCAGCACCGGCTCCGAGGATGGCAGTGGCGAGGTGCCCGCCGGGTCTCATGTGGGAGTTCCGTCTTCGCCCGATAGGCCTCGACCACGGGATCCTGTCCCCTTCACGCCGTCACGACCTCCGGCATCGATGCGGCGAAGTCGTCGGGGTCGATCCCGTAATAGCGGCAGCGATTGTGAAGCGTCCTGACACCCATCCCGACATCGACGGCCGTGCGAACACGATGACCGTGATGGCGTCGGAGCGCGGTGATGATGAGATGCTTCTCCTGCGTCTCCAGGCGCGTGAGCCCCGGCTCGACCGGTAAGTCCGCGACGGTGACGTCACCCACCCCAATCGCGCGATCGAGCAGCGAGATGTCGCCTGCGACGCGGAGCTGCCCACCGCCCGCCAGCTCTCGGACAGCCGAGAGGAAACGGCGAAGGACAGGAACGTCCCGCTCATCAATCGGGTCGCAAGGGTTCCACACGAGCGTCAGACTGACGGAGGCTTCGGTGCGAACGCGGCCCATCACGGTGATCCTTTCACGCCCCTCGACGCCACCCTGAACCCGAGCCCTGGTCCCATGTGTCCCATATGGCAGTCGCGAGGCTCGGTAAACAATCGGGGGAATCACTGCACGTGCATCAGGGAAATCCCTCAAAAGTCACGGGGGCGAGCGCACGCGGCCGTCGCCCGTGTCGCTGTGGGAGCGAACTACGGGCGGATGAGACCACGGCGGATGGCGTAACGGACCAGGCCCGCCGTGTCGTGGATATCGAGCTTCGCCATGATCCGGGTCCGGTGATTCTCCGTGGTCTTGACGCTCACGCCCCGGAGCCGAGCGATCTCTTTCGTTGTCTTTCCCTCCACCACCAGCTGCAGGACCTCGCGCTCGCGTGGACTCAGCGGATCGGGCGGAACCTCAGTCTTCGCCAAGTACGCCTGGACCACGGTCCGGGAGATGCCCGGGCTCAAGTAGATCCTGTCTCGGGACACTTCCTGGATCGCCTGAACCAGGTCCGGGGCCGCCTGGGTCTTCAAGACGTAAGCCTTGACGCCGACCCTCAGCGCTGCCGTCACGTAGGGATCCTCGGTATGCATCGTCAGTATGATCGGCCGCGTCCGGGGCGAAGCGCGGACAATCTCGCGGGCGGCATCGAGCCCGTTCAACAGCGGCATGGCGAGATCGAGCACGGCCACGTCGGGAACCAGATCGCGGACCCGCCGGACGGCCTCCTGGCCATCCGAGGCCTCGCCGACGACCTTGAACCCCGCGCGCTCGAGGAGCATTTTCAGACCTTCGCGGACCATCTGGTGGTCATCGGCGAGGAGGATTTGGAGCGGCAACTGGCCCTCCTGACCTTCCGGCTGACCTCGGGCCGTTCCTAGTCTGGGCGACGCCATCGGCCGTTGCCGTCCGTCGAGCGGCGTGAGCCCCACCCGGATCATTGACACCCGCCTTCGTGGTCCCGACGTTAGCGGGCTGGGCACACACACGCAATGAGGAAAATCTTCTATTCGACCGGAGGGGAATTCCCGAACGAGCACGGGGAAGCCAACAGCGGGCGGCAACACCCATAAGAGGGCAGGACCATCGGGGGAGCCGACGAACCGCTCCCGGGGAGCGTGGTCACGTTACAGATACTGGCCAGTGGCCACCACCTGCTCGACGCGGTGGTGCCTGTCGCTCGTCTCGCCCATGAGCGGCCTCACGTACACGATCCGCTCGCCCTTCTTGCCGGCGATCTTCGCCCAGTCGCCGGGGTTGGTCGTATTGGGCAGATCCTCGTTCTCCTTGAACTCTTCGCGCACGGCATTGAGCAGGTCGCCGGCGCTGATGCCCTTTTCGCCCCCGCCGATCAGCCGCTTGAGGGCCAGCTTCTTGGCCCGCCGCACGACCGACTCGATCATGGCGCCCGAGGAGAAGTCCTTGAAGTAGAGGACCTCCTTGTCGCCGTTGGCGTAGGTCACCTCCAGGAAACGGTTCTCCTCAGAGAGACGGTACATCGCTTCGACCGTGGCCGCGATCATGGCGTCGATGGCGGCCACGGCGTCACCGCTGAAGTGGCGGGTTTCCGACTCCGCGATCGGGATCTGGGTCGTCAGGTACTTCCGGAAGATGTCGCCCGCGGCGCCGCGATCCGGCCGCTCGATCTTG